>JBKKAL010000269.1:0-59978 GCA_046714695.1 Pyrinomonadaceae bacterium | reverse complement strand
AGCTCATGTTGAGCTTGTCGCTCGCCGCTTTTCACTCTCTCTAGAGTCGCTCGCAGATTATCGCAATGCCCTGTCCACCGCAGATACAGGCTGTCGCCAGACCGTAGCGCCCGTCGCGTCGCTTTAGTTCATTGAGAAGGGTTAGAACCAGACGCGTCCCCGAAGCAGCGAGCGGATGTCCGAGCGCAATCGCGCCGCCGTTGACATTGGTGCGCGCGCGATCCAGCCCCAGCTCTTTTTCAACCGCCAGATATTGCGCGGCAAAAGCCTCATTAACTTCGACGAGGTCTATCTCTTCGAGCTTCAACCCCGCACGCTCCAACGCCTTGCGCGTCGCAGGCACAGGGCCGATGCCCATCAACTCCGGCTCGACTCCGGCATACGCCCAACTGACGATACGTCCCAGAGGCTTCACATCTTTCGCCTTGACGTAATCTTCGCCCGCGATGATGAGCGCCGCCGCGCCGTCCACAATACCCGAAGCGTTGCCCGCCGTCACAAAGCCGTCTTTACTAAAAGCCGGTCGCAGTTTCGCCAACACTTCGAGCGTCGTGTCGGGGCGCAGATGATCGTCCCGGTCAAAAAGGGTCACGCCCTTTCGCGATTTTATTTCGACCGCGACAATCTCTTCGGCAAAGACGCCTGCATCCTGTGCGCGCTTGGCCTCCTGCTGTGAACGCAGCGCATATTTGTCCTGCTCTTCGCGCGAGATTTCGTGGCGTCGCGCAAGATTTTCCGCCGTGCCCGCCATCGGCGTATTGCAATAGGTATCAAGCAGGGCGACCATCAAGCTGTCTTCGAGCTGCCCCTGTCCAAGCGCGAACCCTGAGCGAGCGCCGCGTATCACATGCGGCGCTTGCGACATGGACTCCATACCGCCGACCAGGACTGTCTGCGCTTCACTCAACTGGATCATCTGCGCGCCTGAGATGATTGATTGAATGCCGCTGCCGCACAGGCGATTGACCGTCAGAGCCGGACGATCAAACGGCACACCCGCTTTTAATGCGACGTGGCGCGCGCCGTAAATCGCGTCGCCCGAAGTTTGCAGCGCATTGCCGATGATCGTGTGATCAATCTCTGTGGCGGCAACGTTTGTCGCTTCAAGCGCGCCGCGCGCGGCAATCGCGCCCAAGTCAATCGCCGATATATCCTTCAAAGCGCCGACATACTCGCCCATCGGCGTGCGCTTTCCGCCGAGAATAAACACATCACGAGACATTCTTTGATAGAACCTTTCTATAGTGAAATACTGACTGATACGCGAAACAGACAAGATTACCAGACCACCCACGGGGCGTCAATTTTGGGCGTCCGGCGATGCGCGAATAAAGGTAAATGGAGGCCTCCTGCCGTACGTTGATTTCTAATCCGTGAAGCGATGCTGTGCGCGGTAGCGATGGAGCAGTTCTTCGAGGAAAGCTTCGTAGCTGAAGGCCTGCGCGTCATAAACGGGGCGCAGCTTGTACATGACGGGCAGCGCCACGCGCCAGGCCATCCACTGGCGCGGCGCATCGGGCAAGTCCCAACGACGGCGCAGGAATGTCTCGACGACCTCGATCTCTTTTTCCGTGAGAGAGGTGAGGTCGGCGGTAAAAGGGAGCGGCTTGTAGGAGCGGCGCAAGGCAGCATCGCTCACCGGCGAGGCGAAGACCTGATTAAACGACGGCGCTTCCGCTTCGCGTTCCCGCACCACCACAGTTCCCGCCACCATATCGCCGACCCTCTGGTCATTGCTATTGATAAAGACGCAGATCAGACCGATGGAATAGAACGGCCAGGGCATCATGTCGAAGATGCGCAGGAGATTACGCACCATTGCCTCCCAAAAAGTAATGGGGCGTCCATCCTCGCGTATGACGCGCAGTTTCAGCCAGCGCTTGCCCGGCGTCTGACCATTCCACAGCCATTCCAAAAAGATAAAGTAGCTTGTGAAGAGCAGAAACGTCAGGATGATCAAAACGGCTTGAACCCACTTTGGCGCATCCTTAAACAAACCGGCCAGGCTGGCGTAATCTCTCAGGAAGTAGAAGGCAAGGCTGATAAGCAGGATGAGTGTAAACTGCAACGCGTGATCAATGGCGCAGGCCAGAAAGCGATTACCGATGGAGGCCAGAGCGAAATGCAGCGGGACACGCTCCGGCGTCTCAATCACCAGAATCTCTTCGGTTGCGCTAATAACTTCAGCAGCCATAATTTTGAAGGGATGAGGGCGGCAGCGATGAGAGATAAAAGGATTAAGTATCTGATTCAGCGACGCTGTGATTCAACTATTCATACCTCATCCCTTATCCCTAATCCTCTCCTTTGACGCGCAGGAAGCGGCGCTTACCTACCTGTAAAATAAAATCATCGCCAGTTTTGACTGCGACTATAATGTTAGGTTCAGTTTGCCGCACGCCACCGATACGCACTCCTCCTTGCTCGATCAATCGCCTTGCTTCTGCTACAGACGCGGCCAACCCTGAGTTGGCGAGAAAGTGCGCTAGTGGCAACGATCCAGCCTTTATTTCAACCGTTTTGATTTCTTCCGGCATTTCCTTGCGCTTAAAGATACGGTTGAACTCTTCTTCGGCGGAGGTAGCTTCGGCCTTCGAGTGGAAATCGGTGATGATGCGTTTAGCTAGTTCAACTTTGATGTCTCGCGGATTACGCTCGCCGGATTCCGCCGCCGCACGCAGGGCCGCGATCTCACCTATCGGCAAATCCGTGAGCAATTCGTAGTAACGCCACATCAATTCGTCCGAGATGGACATCACCTTGCCGAACATCTCCTGCGGTGGCTCGTTGATGCCGATATAGTTGCCCAAAGACTTCGACATCTTCTGCACGCCGTCCGTGCCTACCAGAAGCGGCATGATGATGGCGACCTGCGCTTCCTGACCGTATTCGCGTTGCAGATTACGGCCCAGCAACAGATTAAACTTTTGATCTGTGCCGCCGAGTTCCACGTCCGCATGGAGCGCGACCGAATCGTAAGCCTGCGTGAGCGGGTAAAGGAGTTCATGCAGGGCGATGGGACGTTCTTCATTGATGCGCTTGGAGAAGTCGTCTCGCTCCAGAATCTGTTTGACGGTAACGTGCGAGGCAAGACGAATAAAGCCGTCGGAGCCGAGCTTGTCCATCCACTCGGAGTTAAAACGTATCTCGGTCTTTTCAGGATCGAGGAGCTTGAAAATCTGTTGCCTGTAGGTCTCCGCGTTGATCTCTATCTCTTCGCGCGTCAGTTGCGGGCGCGTGGCGCTCTTGCCCGACGGGTCGCCGATCAGGCCCGTGAAATCGCCGATCAAAAAGATGACCGTGTGGCCCAATTCCTGGAAGGCGCGCAGCTTTCTGATGACGACCGTATGGCCCAGATGTATATCCGGCGCGGTCGGATCAGCGCCGAGCTTGACGCGTAGCGGAACATTCGTGCTCGCGCTTCTTTCCAGTTTGGCGCGTAGTTGCTCTTCGCCAATCACTTCGACGGTGCCTTTGCGAAGATAAGCAAGTTGTTCGTCAATCGTCATCGTTCCCGTCAATCATTCGTGAGCGCCGCCGATCCCATCGCGGCAGCTAAAAAGAGGCATTCCCCTCGGTACGCGAGGATAAGATTTGTCCGCCTCGTAGAGTAACGCATCTCGCGCGCACAGGGAAAGAAGAGTGGCCGTCTTGCTTTTCTACAGGCCCGTTGTTAGCTTAAATGAATGACTGACTCACAGGATGAATCTTTAACCGCTGAGCCGAGCGAGAACTCGCTCGACGGCGTGCAGCTCTGCTTTATCGGTTGCGGCGTGATGGCCGAGGCCATGATCGCCGGTCTGCTCAGGCAACGACTCGTGACGCCGGCGCAGATTACCGGCAGTCATCCGCGCGCCACGCGCCGCGCCGAGCTTGAAATGAAATACGGCATCGGAATGGTCGAAAGTAATCGCGCGGCGGCTGCGCGCACTGACGATCAACAATCCACCTCTGTTACGGATGAGCCGCGCTTTGACAAAATCGTTATCCTCGCCATCAAGCCGCAGCGTTTGGGCGGTGTGCTGAATGAATTAAAGGGCACATTGCCGCCGGACTGCCTCGTCGTCTCGATTGTCGCGGGCGCGACAATCGAGACCATTTCCGGCGAGCTACTGCATGGGCCAATCGTGCGCGCGATGCCGAACACGCCCGCGCAGATCGGTCAGGGGATGACCGCGTGGGTCGCGACACAGGAAGTTGATGAAGGGCAGCAGCGACAGGTGCGCGCGATGCTCGGTGCATTGGGTCGAGAGATGCCGGTCGAAAAAGAGAGGATGATTGACATGGCGACGGCGCTCTCGGCGACCGGGCCGACCTATATCTTCCTCGTCATGGAGGCGCTGGTGGACGCGGGCGTTCACATGGGATTTTCCAGGCACATCGCGCAGGAACTCGTCCTCGAAACGATGCTCGGCAGCGTGCTGTTCGCGCGAGAATCCAAGAAGCATCCGGCGGAACTTCGCAACATGGTCACCTCGCCGGGCGGCACTTCCGCCGAAGCCATCTACCAGATGGAAAAAGGCGGCCTGCGCACACTGCTCTCGAAGGCCGTTTACTCCGCCTATCAACGCGCCATCGCCCTCGGAAAGAAGTAAAAAGGCAAAAGTGCGGACAGACGCATTTTTATTAAAAGTGGTTTGCGGCCTGATTTTTGCCTTTCACCTTTTTACCTTCACTCTGCGGCCTTCAATCTCATAATCACCGCGCACAATGCGGGCGACCGCTTCCGGGTAGATGCGATGCTCTTCGAGGAGGATGCGCGCCGACAGAGTTTCGACCGTGTCATCATCGTGAACGGGTACCGTCTGTTGCGCGACGATGGGCCCACCGTCCAGCATCTCGTCAACGAAATGAACTGTGCAGCCAGTCCATTTGACTCCATGCTCCAGTGCTTGCCGCTGCGCATCAAGGCCGGGAAAGGCCGGTAGTAAGGAAGGATGAATATTGAGAATGCGCCCGCGAAAAGCCTCTACGAACTCGGTCGAGAGCAGTCGCATATAACCGGCGAGGCATACCAGATCAACAGAGCGCGCTTGAAGGGCAGCGATGATTTCCTGATCATGCAGAGAGCGCTTGCGCCCGCCCCGCTCGACGAGGAGCGTCTCAACGCCGCGCTCAGCGGCGCGCAAGAGGCCCGCCGCGCTTCTCTGGTCGCTGATGACGACCGCGATCTCAGCGTCAGGAAGACGCCCTTCGCTGATGGCACGGGCAAGCGCCAGCATGTTCGAGCCGCGCCCGGAGATCAGAATTCCGATGCGGCAGATTCTTCCATTTTTCATTTACGCTTATGACAGCATTTCGCTTTACGGCTTGCGTGTCAAATAGATCACGTCAATGAGCTTCGGCCGCAGCTCATAGCCGTGCTCCTTCGGTTCGTCCACGGCGATGACGAATCCCGTCAGGTCGTTATCAGTCAGGCGAAAGCGGATGAACTGTTTGAATTTTTCGATGCGCGCCGCCCCGCCAGCCTCGTTATTGTGCCCGTGATAAAGGAGCGAGACTGCCAGATACCAGTTCAGCCAGATGCAGCTCATCACCAATCCGACAAGGCCGGCGATGATGCAGGCCAGCAGTTGCAACCAGAAGTTATCGCGCGTCGGGCCGAAGAGATTGAAACTGCTGGCATCGCTGAATGAGTTAAAGAAAGGACTCCACAGTTCATCGTGATCATGAAAGAGGTAGAAGGCGATATAGGGCAGCGTCAACATGATTAACCCGAAAACTATCCATGCTACCAACAAACCGCCGCGATGATTCTCTTTCATCAACCACCACCCGATAACCTGCATCAAGAGGAGCACGAAAACAGCCATCACCCAGGCCTGCCACGTGCCTTTACGCACCAGCAGAAACGGGACGAGGATATGTAGCAGCGCATGGAAGAGGCCGAACGCCACGCCCAGCGCTGCGTAGCTCTTTCTAGCAGAACCGACCCGCACCTCTTTGAGCTTGGAAGCACCCAGGTACGTTAACCCGACGAGAACTGCGGCGGTCACAAGCGTTATCAGTATATCAACGAGCATATCGGACGCCGTGTTGTTGTGGCCGAAGATATATAAGCCGCAGAAGACGGCGAGTACGGCGACGATAGACATGAACCACACCAACAACCAGTGTCGAAACTTGATCGTAATCTTGGAAGCCATCCGCGAGAGCCAGTCGCTGTAGCGCACACTCAAGATGATGGCGACGGTCGCCCACAGGAGCGTCAGCAATACCATCAGGCTATTGCCGAAGGGCGTAAGAAAGTCCCTGAAGGCTAGAAGCGTGAGCATCCCAATACCCAGCGCAAGGGCCGATAGAGCAACCACCGGCCAGACCCAGAAGTTGAATTGCACCATCAACGTTTCATACCACTTTGTAGTCTGGTCGCTCTCGTTAAACTGCCCCCGCACTATGTAATATATCTCAATGGGCGACAACCACCACTTGTCAGACTTGAGATTCGTTCTGGCCTCCGCCCTACCTTCGGCGACGCCACCCTCCGTCGGAGAGATCGCTTCTATTCTTACCTCCTCGTGCTTTCGGTACTTCTTATAGAGTCGCTCGGTCGGCCAGAACGCTAAGAAAATCAGGGCGAGTGAGAGCACAGAAAAAAACGAACCCATCCAGTAATCGGGCGGGGCTTCAATGGATCCTTCACCCCAGAAGTGTATGAAGTGATTTCCCGTAGAGGTGGGTGGGTGCGTCCACCTCTTGCCATAAATGTGATACCAGGGATTTATCCAGTAGCGATCCACTCCTTCGGGGCTAACCTTCGAGACAGTGGAACGAATGGCAGTTGCCTTCGTGACGCCGGCCCAGACCAGCGGCGGAAGATTGTTAATGGCCTGCCGACTACTGTCGGCTATGGTTGCAGAGAAGTAGATGAGGAAGGTGAGGAGGAATCCGATTACCCAGACACCGCCGCCCCTGATGATATTCCATGGCTTGAAGATTCTGCGCGCAACCTCTTCACGCGAAACTTTTACCGATGGGTAAAGCACCTGCTCGCTGATCTGGCCCGCATAGGTCGTCGAAGGATGGTGGAACGCGCCGCCCAGCCCTGATACCACAGAGGCGTAATGATCATCCGCTTTTTTCTTTTCCTTCCCGCCTGCGCCGCGCGGGTTCCGATCGTTATCGCGCCCCCAGTATCTGGCGTAATGGTGTACGTCGCCTGAGAGGTCAAGACGACACTGCTTTTGTTCCAACTCGGTCTTCTCGTCCTTCTCGTGCTCTTCCTCCGGATTGAGGAACGGCCTCGACAATCCAAGCTGGTAAAAAGCTTTGGCTGATTTCTCGTCGTCCTTATAGGCGTACTTACCGAAGACTGTGGTAGGCGCGCAGGTGGCGACGATCAGTTTGTCGGGTATCTTTACCTCTTCGATGCCGTGTTCATTTTTAACCGTGACGGTTTTGAGGAAAAAGTTTCGCTGGCGCTCGTCAATTTTTCCAATCTCTGTGTCGAGCCCCCATAAACGCCAGTTGAAGGGCAGGCTGAGAGCGACGTAACTCGCCTGCTGGTAGCGTGTGAAGCCGGGGAGCATCAACTGCGGCGTTTCGAGCTGACTATCCTTAGGGTCAATGTCCCTGTCCTCTTTGACAGGGTTTCGAAACTGTCGGCGGAAGCCGTCGAGTTGATCGTAATAGTCATGGTTGCCGGGGATGCCGAAGAGTGGTCGCCGGAGGTCGTTCCAAGACTCATCGCTGCTGCGTATCCACAGTCTCCCATCCTCGACAGCGTCTTTGAAGGCCCAGCAGAAGGGGGTCTGGAAGCGCGTGTGCAGGCCCTCATAATCGGACAGGTGGTAAGTAGTATCGCCGCCGACGAGCAGGAATTCTCCGCGTGGCAACTCTGTCTGCTTCTCCGGGTCAATCTGTTTCTGATGCCGATTCAAATTCCTGTCGGCGTATTTAACCGGCTTAACAGGAGCGAAGCCTTCATCCAGCATAAAGCCCACCTTATCGGGCAGCGCCGGAAAGTTCTGCTGTAGATCCGCCAGCGCTCCCTCTGCCCATAGACGGCTGAAGCAGAGGTAGGCGATGCTATAGGTGGCGCGCGTGCCGTCGCCCGTGTCGGCGATGTAGTCGAACCAGAACTCACCTTTGGTTTCCCAGTACTCAGTGCCACTCTTTTCCTTCCAGGATTTATCGGCCAACTCCTGCCATTTATTGTCCGCCTGCGCCTGATCAGCGGCTGGATATGGCTCCGGGTGCATCCAATCGCGCGCATCGAGTTTGCTGCCGAAGGCCGTATATAACAGCGTCCCCTTTAGACTGGCGATCAACTGTTGTCCGAGCAGCCACGCTACGGGCCGCAGGTGAGACCTTTCTTCTGCGGGTTCGGAACAGGCTACGTGGGGCGGCAGTGCAGGTCTTTTCTTTTCCTGTTCACTATTTTGAGGTGACGCCGAAGGTGAGTTGTGGCTCATGGGTTCGCTCCTTTTCTTTTGAGGGACAGCGTTTGAGACTGGTAACCGTTAAACGAGAGGCTGCGCTGTGGGCGAGCAGCGCAAGAGATTCAGGCGAGCGAGAGGAATAGCTAAACGATGTTGACTGTGCGCTCCCCTTCAACAACTAGCCCTATCGGGTAGCAGGCTTCGCCTCGTCCTGTCAGATATGACTTGATCGTTTCGGCGTCCGGGGCGGCGCAGATCATGACCATGCCGACGCCCATGTTGAAGGTACGATACATCTCCGCATCCGTCACGCTACCCAGTTCCTGCATGAGTTTGAAGATGGGCAGCACGGGCCATGAATCACGATTGATGAGGACGGCAGTTTTGTCGGGCAGGATGCGCGGGATATTCTCTGTGAGCCCGCCGCCCGTGATGTGCGCGAGCCCCTTGATACGGCCATCGTCGAGCAAGCCCTCAAGCGCGCTTAGATAACTCAGGTGCGGTGCGAGGAGCGCCGCGCCCACTGTCTCGTCAAGCGCTGCAAGATGCGTTGTCGCGCTGTAGCCCGCGACCTCGAAAAACAGTTTTCGGGCAAGCGAATAACCATTGGTGTGAAGCCCTGCGGAGGGAAGAGCGAGCACGACATCGCCCGCATTAATGCGCTTGCCGTCAATCACCCTCTCTTTATCAACGACGCCGACGATGAAGCCCGCGATGTCGTATTCGCCTTCCGCGTAAAAGCCGGGCATCTCTGCCGTCTCGCCGCCCAGCAGCACGCAGCCGTTCTCTCGACAACCCTCGGCCACACCCTCGACTATCTCAGCGACCGTCTCCGGCTTGAGCCTGCCCGTCGCAATGTAGTCGAGAAAGAAAAGCGGGCGTGCTCCCTGCACCAGTATGTCGTTGACGCAGTGATTGACCAGATCGCGGCCGATGGTATTGTGCGTGTCGGTGGCAAACGCGATCTTGAGCTTTGTGCCGACGCCGTCTGCGGACGCGACCAGCACGGGACTATGAAGATTAGGAAACGCGCCGTCGAACATGCCGCCGAAGCTTCCGATATCTGAAAGCGTCCGCTCGTTGAATGTCCGGCGCGCAAGCTGTTTGATCTTTGCAGTCGCGACGTCCGCCGCATCAATCGAGACGCCCGCGTCGCTGTAGGAGATTGGTTGGCTCATCAAATTTTTAAGCGATTGGTGAATCTGTGATTGGAAATAGGTACGCTTTCACTTGAATGAATAGGAGGGCGAGATTCACCACAGAGGCACAGAGAACACAGAGGGGGCACAGAGTGTTGAATAGCATTCAAGCCTCCGTGCTTCCTCCGTGTCCTTTGTGTCTCTGTGGTGAGTTTCCAATCTTCCTTACACTCAATTGAAATTAGCTCTAAAGCTTGAAATTTTTCTGTCCCTTAGTTCCGCTTCGTTTCTCCAGCTCGTCCTGCTTCTTTTTCACTTCATCTTCGGCCGCCGCGCGCGACCGCGGGTCGAGCTAGATGGTGATACGCAGGTGATCGCCGTCACTCGCGTCCTTTGGAAGGAAAGCGACGGGGAGATCAATTTTCTCCTTCTCGTCATCACCGAGCAGGATAACAGCCATGTCATTATCCTCTATGCGGTCTATGACGGCATGAATGCCGGTCGAAGAAGCGCCTCTCTTCTGATCATCGGGCATCGCTTTAACCTCACTGATGAGTGACGAGCAAAGGAACAAGCTTTTAACTTATCACTTATCACTCGTCCCTGGACTTTTCATTTGCTTGCCGGTTTCTCTTTTCGTTCTCGCGGCGGTGGGCCAAAGTCGCCGTAAGAGATAAAACCGCTGCGCGCAGCGTCATCCTTCTGGGCTTCGCGCCCCGTCCAGAGATCGGCGTCCTTGAGCTCCTTCGAGGTTTTTATCTCGTAGCCGTCGCCCTTCGACGTGATTGTAATCTCGCCCTGTAAGTCCGTGCGATAGAGTTTGACGCCCGCTGCCTTCAAGCGGCTCAGGACATCCGGAGAGGGATGCCCGTAACGATTGTTCGCGCCATCGGATATGACCGCCACCTCCGGCTTGACGGCCTTCAGAAAATTCTCAGAGGTCGCGTACTTCGAGCCGTGATGGCCTACCTTGAGAATCCTGACCTGAAGATTCGCGTCCTTGCTGATCATGCGCTCTTCGGTCTGCGCCTCCGCATCGCCCGTCAGGAGCATGGAGAATTTGCCGTAGTCGAGCCGCACGACGACCGAGTTGGCGTTGGGCTCGTTGCCTCCCGAACGCAGTTGGTCTTTGGTGAAGAAAGGTTGGATGGGCGCAAGCACGTTGATCACAGCTCCGCCACTCAGCTCAAACTTCTGTCCCGGCTCGGCCTTGATATACTGCGCGCCCGATTTACTAATGGCATCCAGCAGGTCGCGATAGGACTTCGTGGTCGGAAGCTCCGCAGTGTTTCTACCGCTACTACTACTACTGCGTCCTCTTCTGCTTCCTCCATTCTGGTTCGCCGCCTGATCATCGCCGGCGCGCGCCGGAGGAGGCACGCTGCTATCGAGCACGCTTTTTATGGATGTCGCATTGATCACCTCGTCCGCGCCGCCGATGTGGTCAGCGTGCGCGTGCGTGGCGATAAAAAGATCAACATGGTCAACGTTGTAACGCTTCATCGCATCGAGCACGATCTTGCCGCGTCCCGTATCGCCCGCATCCACAAGCACGACCTTGCGCTGCTTAGTCTCTTTATCTTCAGGCGCGATGATCAGAATCGCATCACCCTGGCCGACATCGAGCACATGCACTTCGAGCGGTGCGCCCGATGGGGGCGGCAATCGTCGCTTCTCCCACCACGGCCAGACGAAGTAATAGCCCAGCACTGCGACGATCAAAAGGAACACCACCAGCGCCGCCAGTGAGCAACCGCACCCTTTATTAAACTGCGCCAAAGAGATTTACCTCCCGGTTCTCGCGTTTCCGTAAATGTCTAACAGATGATAAGAGCATGAGATCGAATCGGATTGTGTCTGCTTGAGCTGATCGAAGCTGTTCCATCATGCTTCTCCTGATGGGACGGGCTCGCGCTCGCGCGACCATTGCGTTTCGGCTTCGCGCGTAATCTCGGTCGGGTACTGAGAGTTCCAGCATGCGACGCAGGACGAGTCCGGGTTGATGCCCGTTGCTTCGAGCATGCCTTCGAGCGACAGGTAGCCGAGCGTGTCGGCTTCGATAAATCGCCTGATCTCCTCGACGGACATCTGCGCGGCGATCAACTCCGACTTGTTCGGCGTGTCCACTCCGTAATAACAAGGGCTTACGGTCGGCGGGCAACTGATGCGCATGTGAACCTCGCGCGCGCCAGCCTCTCTAACCATCCTCACAATCTTCTTGGAGGTCGTGCCGCGCACAATCGAATCGTCAATCAGGACGACGCGGCGGCCTTCGATCAGATCGCGCACGGGATTTAACTTGATACGCACGCCGAAGGAACGTATGGACTGCTTGGGCTCGATAAAGGTGCGATGCACGTAATGGTTGCGCACCAGTCCCTGACGAAAACTGATGCCGCTTTGGGCAGCGTAGCCGATTGACGCGGCCGTGCCGGAGTCCGGCACTGGCACGACGATGTCTGCTGCGGCCGGATGCTCTATCGCCAGCCGCTTGCCCATCTTGTGCCGCGACTCGTTAACGGAGCGGCCGTAGATCAGCGAATCGGGACGCGCGAAATAGACGTGCTCGAAGATACACATAGAATGCGGGCGCGCGGGGAGCGGCAGGGATGAATGCAGCCCTTCGCTGTCTATGCGAATCATCTCGCCCGGCTCAACGTCGCGTACATAGCGAGCTTCGATCAGATCGAAGGCGCACGTCTCGGATGCCACGACCCATGCTGTGCCCAGTTTTCCCAGTGCGAGCGGGCGAAAGCCGCGCGGGTCGCGAATCGCGATCAGGGAATCCGGCGTCAAAAACAGCATCGAGAAAGCGCCCTCGGTCTCGCGCAGAACTTCGGGAATGGCGTCGGCGACCGAAGCAGAGCGCGAGCGCGCGATGCCGTGCAGCACGACCTCCGTATCCGAGGTCGAGTTAAAGATCGCGCCCGTGCGCTCTAATCTCTTGCGCTCTTCCGTGGCGAAAGGCAGGTTGCCGTTATGGCAGACGGCGATCTGCCCGTGCTGGCAGGCGACGAGAAAAGGCTGCGCCTCGCGGATAGAAACCTCACCGGCGGTCGAGTAGCGCACATGGCCGATGGCGCTCGCGCCCGGCAAACGGTCTAGGCGCGTCTGATCGAAAACATCAGAGACCAATCCCATCGCGCGCTCTGAGCGAAGCTCCGCGCCGTCGCTTGCCACTATCCCGCAGGACTCCTGCCCGCGATGCTGCAACGCATAGAGCCCCAGATAGGTCAGACGCGATGCCTCCGCGTGCCCGTAAATCCCGAACACACCGCACTCATCGCGAAATTTGTCCGTCGCCTGATAATTCAAACTCACCCTCGCCTTCAGTGCGAGTATATTACAATACACTTATGATCCGCGCACTTTGAATATCAAGCTTCGTCTCCTCTCCGAGAGATACTCTTCCCGCGATTACACAAAACGGCCCCGCTCCATTATCATGCTATTCAAAATACAGCAAAGGGAGAAAAGGAAATGGACAAAGTAAAGGTTTATGGGGCGGATTGGTGCGGTGACACAAAACGCACGTTGAAGCATCTGGACACTCTCGGCGTCGCCTATGATTACGTTGATGTTGAGCAGGACGAGCAGGCTTCTGCATGGGTCAAGCAACAAAACGACGGCAAAGAGCGTAAACCAACAGTCAAGGTCGGCGAACAGATACTATCGGTACCGAGCGACCAGGAGCTTGAAAGCGCGCTGCGCTCAGAGGGGGCTCTGAAAGCATAAGGCCGCACCAGGGTTAAAGGACGCGTCCCTTTACCCATTTCTTTGTGGATGCCGGATTAAGATTCGGCAATCCGAAGTTTATGAAGACGTAATCATTACAGTGAACAGGCCAGGCTATAACATCTTCGCCGGAATCCTGCGCGTCGCGCTGATGACTTCGCTCATCGGGGCAGGTTGGAATATCTACCGGAATCTGCCTGACGGCGAGCTGGCAGCGGGCAGAGCAGCAGGAGGCGCGCAGAGCGAGACAGCGCTTCAGATTGTGCTGCGCCGAGGGGCTACGGATTCCAACGCGCCACTGGATATTCCCGTCGAGCTTTACTCGATTGATGTTGCCGCGCTCAAGCGCGAGTACGGGTCTGAACCGCGACCCGGCATGCGCTTCGATGATTTTCTCGCGCGGCGACTCAAGAGACATCCGCCCGTCACCTCCCGGCTTGACCGGGGCGGGCAGGCAACCGTCATCGTCAAGCCCGGCAAATGGTGGATTCACGCGCTGCTCTCCGGCGATCAAAACGTCGAATGGCGACTGCCCGTCGAGGTCGCGGGCCGCCGTCAAACCGTCGAGCTTACATCCGAGAATGCCTACGCACGAATGAAAAGTTTTTAAGAAGTAATCAGCAGTCAGTAATCAGTTATCAGCTTCTTGCTTTTAACTGATTACTGACTGCTGATTGCTGAGCACCTCTTTTTATGCAAGCACTTCGCTTTGAAGAAAATCTTCTCGCGGTCAGGGAAATTGCGAAGCCTCCGGGAGTTGGCGAGGCACTGGTGCGCGTCACGCTTTCCGGCATTTGCAATACTGATGTCGAGATAGTGCGCGGCTACGCTGGTTTTCGTGGGACTATCGGGCACGAGTTCGTAGGTGTGGTCGAAAGCGCGCCGGGCGCGGGTGCATTGATCGGGCGTCGTGTGGTCGGCGAGATCAACGCCGGTTGCGGCCATTGCGAGCTGTGCGTCGGGAATGATCCGCGCCACTGCCCCGCGCGCACAGTGCTCGGCATCGTGGGGCGCGACGGCGCGCACGCACAGTTTTTACGCCTGCCGGTCGTAAATCTATTGCCCGTCCCCGAAGAGGTCGCGGACGAGCGCGCCGTGTTTGCCGAACCGCTCTCAGCCGCCTGGGGTATCACAGAGCGCGCGCAGGTGACTAATGAGACGCGCGTGGCCGTGATCGGTGACGGCAAGCTTGGGCTGCTTTGCGCTCAGGCGCTGGCACTGACGGGCGCGCCCGTCCTTCTTGTCGGCAAGCATCCGGACAAATTGCGCATCGCAGCCGCGCGAGGCATCGAAACCGTCACGCTCACGAAACTACGCGGGCGCGAGCGCCGGTTCGATGTCGTGGTTGAAGCCAGCGGCGGGGGCAGCGGATTTGAACTGGCGCTCGGTCTCTTGCGCCCACGCGGCACGCTCGTCCTGAAATCAACCTTTCACGGCGCGACCGAGATCAACGCCGGGCGCATAGTCGTTGACGAGATCAGCGTCGTCGGCTCGCGTTGCGGGCGCTTTGCGCCTGCGCTTGAGCTTCTGCGTGACAATCGGGTTGATGTCGAAAGCCTGATCAGCGAAGAGTTCCCGCTCTCTGACGGCGTGCGCGCAATGGAGCGCGCCACCGCCCCCGGCGTTATCAAAGTTTTGCTCAGAATGTGAAAAGTAATCAGTTACCAGCTTTTAGTTTTTGTTTTGACTGATTACTGATTGCTGACAACTGATTGCTTTTTTTATGCGCATCAAAAGCCATCTGGGCGGCGACGCCGCGCTCGTTCTGGTAACGCTCATTTGGGGCTCGACCTTCGTGATGGCGAAGGACTTGCTCAGTTACTGGCCGCCGCTCGCCTACATTACCTTTCGCTTTGCGCTGGCAGCCGTGGTGCTCATCGCATTGTTCCCGCGGAGAATTATTCATGCCGGGCGCGAAGAGTGGAAAGCAGGGGCGATACTGGGACTCGCGTTGAGCCTTGCGTTCGCGGGACAGGCTATCGGGCAGGTCTATACCACGCCGTCGAAATCCGCCTTTATCACGGGACTGGCGACGCCGCTTGTGCCCTTCGTTGCGCTCCTTTTGCTCAGGGTTCGACCGAGCATGGAGAACATGATCGGCGTGACGCTCGCTTCCATTGGCGGCGTGCTCATACTGATTCCGCAGGACGCGTCAGTCAATCGCGGCGACGTGCTGACGCTCGTTTGCACAACGCTTTTTGCCGCACACATAACCCTTCTGAGCAGCTACTCGCGCCGCTTCGATGTGCGGACGCTGACGGTCTTGCAGATCACCTCGGCGGCCATCGTCTTTCTTATAGTGTGGCTCGCGTTCAAAGCCTGCTCTATCTTTCTCGTCGGGCATCCTCTGCCCGAAATCATACGCCAGGAATCCGCGCCGCTTGTCTGGACGGGGCGTGTCCTGTGGCAGATTATCTATCTGTCGCTGGTGGCAACGGTGGCGACTTTTCTGCTCTGGACGTGGGGACAGTCGCGCATGTCTGCGACGCACGCGGCGATCATCTTTAGCCTTGAGCCTGTCTTTGCCACGGCTATCGCGATCATGGTGCGCGGCGGCAAAGAATGGATGGGCGGGCGCGCCACGTTGGGCGCGGCGCTGATCTTTCTCGGAATCATCGTCTCGGAGCTGCGCATTGGTTACCGGCGGCGCGGTAGACGCGACGGAGCGGCGGCTTTTAATGAAGACGAGGACATACAGCTTGCTGAAGGCGAGCGATAATGCCTGGATAAACGAGCACTGGCGGCCCGTCTCCGCAACTTTTACATTTCCCTTTTTCCTTTTGCCCTGCTTTTCGTTATACTTGATGCCTTCTCTCTCGGATGTTCAAGCTGATAGTCTAGTGCGGGAAGCCGAGCGGCAATCTTTTGAGAGGGGATTGCCCGGTCTAATGCTCTTTTGAAAGTGGTGATGTATGTACGACCTTCCTAAAGATCAATTGACGAATACGGAGATGAGTATCCTGCGGCGGCTGCGCGTCTGGATTGCGGCGCTGGCCGTCACGTGTCTCGTCGCCGGCATCGGCATCGGCGCATTGCTCGCAGGCCGTCCGACCGTTGCGCAAAGCGGAGCCGAGATTTCGCGCGCGCCGGAAGCTTTATCGGCCTCCTTTGCCGAGATCGCGAAGCGGGTTGAACCGGCCGTCGTCAAGATTGATACCAAGACGGCAGCGCCGGATGTGGCCGGTCGCGGCAATAATGATGACGAAGACAAAGATGAATCATCATCGAATCCCCTGCTGGATATGTTCCGTCGTCAGTCGCGCCGCCCGTCCTACGGGGTCGGCAGCGGTTTCATCGTTGATCCGAAGGGGTATATTCTGACCAACCAGCACGTCGTGCAGGGCGCGACTCGCATCACGGTCTGGCTGCAATCAGGCGAAGAGCTGCGCGGGCGCGTCATAGGCGTTGATGAAGAGACGGACGTGGCGGTCGTTAAGGTTGATACGCCGCGAGATTTGCCGACCGTCAGGCTGGGCGATTCGGGCGATGTGCAGGTCGGCGACTGGGTGCTCGCCATCGGCTCGCCCTTCGGTCTGGATCAGACTGTGACGGCAGGCATCATCTCGACACTGCAAAGGCAGACTCCTTACTTCACCAACTTCCAGCAGTTCCTGCAAACTGATGCGGCGATCAATCGCGGAAATTCCGGCGGGCCGCTCGTCAACATGCGCGGCGAAGTCATAGGCATCAACTCGCAGATCGCCACTTCGACCGGAGATTATAACGGCATCGGTTTCGCGCTTCCCTCGAAGGAAGCCTCTTTCGTTTATCAGCAGATCATCTCGCAGGGCAGGGTGAGGCGCGGTTACCTGGGGATCATTCTCGATTCCGTCAAGCCGGAGTTTGCGCGCGTCTACAACTTGCCGGAGGCCAAGGGCGTGATCGTCACAGACGTGCGCGAGCCGCAAGGGCCTGCAGGCAAAGCCGGTATCCTGACCAACGACATCATCGTCGAATTCAACAACCAGCAATTGACGAATGCGCAGGATTTGATAAATAAAGTTGCGGCTACGCCTGTTGGACAAACCGTCCCCGTCGCCTTCCTGCGCGATGTAGGCGGCAAACTGGAGCGTCGCACCGTTAACGTCACCATCGGCGAGCGGCCAAGCTCGCTTGCACCGCGTGACCCGGATGCTCCGCCGACGCCTGAAAAGAGTAAGGACGATTCGCCCGCCAACAACCTGCGCCTCGGCCTGACGCTCGCAGAGATTACGCCCCAGATCGTCAACGAAAGACATCTCGCGGGTGTGCGCGGACTGCTGGTGAAAGATGTTGACGCGAATGGGATCGCCGCCGATGCGCGGCCACAGCCCGTGCGCGAGGGCGATGTTATAACGCGCATCAATCGTGTGCCGGTCTCGAGCCTCGCAGACTTTCAACGCGTCGTCAGCGGTCTCAAACCCGGCGATGCTATCGTCCTCAACGTTGCGCGCTACGATAGCCAGCAAGAGCGTATCGTGCAGAGGATCGTCCAGTTTACATATCAATGACAAGTGATGGGTGACGAGTGAGCGGAGTTAAAGCTTCGCACTCGTTACTCGTCGGTTTCCTTATGGCCCAGGCAAAAAAAGCTCTCAGCAAAAACGGCAGGAAGAGCGGTGGCCGGAGCGCCGCCCTACCGCGCACAACTACCAAGACCTATCACAACTACATCAACGGCGAGTGGGTAGAAAGCGTTAGCGGAGAGACGTTCGAGAACGTCAATCCGGCCGATACGCGAGATGTCGTGGGCCGCTTTCCGCTCTCAACCCGTGAGGACGTGGACGCGGCAGTTGAAGCGGCGCGCACTGCCTTCGACCACTGGCGACGCACGCCCGCGCCGCGCCGCGCAGAGCTTCTTTTCCGTCTCGGCGAGATTCTCATCCGGCGCAAAGACGCTTACGCGCTAGACATGACGCGCGAGATGGGCAAGGTCTTAAAAGAGACGGGCGGCGATGTGCAGGAGGCGATTGATTGCACATACTACACGGCGGGCGAGGGGCGTCGCCTGCATGGTTTCACCACGCCGGCCGAGATGCCAAACAAGTTTGCGATGTGCGTGCGCCAGCCAGTGGGCTTATGCGGGCTGATTACGCCCTGGAACTTTCCCATGGCGATCCCTTCCTGGAAATTGATTCCCGCGCTCGTGTGCGGTAATACTGTGGTCATCAAGCCCGCCGAAGACACTCCACTCTCGACTTACAATCTGGTTCATGCGTGCGAGGAAGCGGGCATTCCGCCGGGCGTAGTCAATCTGGTAACGGGCTACGGAGAGCCAGCCGGAGCCGCGATTACGGATCACGCGGCGCTGCGCTTGATCTCCTTTACGGGCTCGACCGAGACGGGACGCATCGTCGCCTCAAAATGCGCCGAGCGAAACGCCATCTGCTCGCTTGAGATGGGCGGCAAAAACGTCATCATCGTCATGGATGACGCCGACGTTGACCTCGCCGTCGAGGGCGCGGTCTGGGGCGCGTTCGGAACTTCGGGCCAACGCTGTACGGCTTCGTCGCGCATCGTCGTGCATAAAAAAGTCTATAAGCAGTTCGTCAAAAAACTGACGGAGCGCGCCGCCGGTTTACGTGTCGGCAATGGCGCAAACCCGAAGACCGATATGGGGCCGGTGATAAATGCCGATGCCGTGCATAAGATCATGAGTTACATCGAAATCGGTGAGCGCGAGGATGGAGCGAAACTGGCAACGGGCGGGAAACGCCTGACCAAAGGCGCGCACGAGCACGGTTATTTTATCGAGCCGACCGTTTTTACCGATGCTTCACCAAATATGCGCATCTCTCAGGAAGAGATATTCGGGCCGGTGACGACCGTGATTCCGACAAACTCTCTGGAAGAGGCCGTCGAGATTGCCAACGGAGTGCGCTATGGATTGTCTGCGGCCATCTACACGCAGGATGTCAATCGCGCCTTCCACGCGATGCAGGAGATGTACACAGGAATCTTCTACGTCAACTCGTCAACCATCGGCGCGGAGGTGCATCTCCCCTTCGGCGGCACGAAGGCCACCGGCAACGGTCATCGCGAGGCGGGCACACAGGTACTGGACATCTTCACAGAATGGAAATCAATTTACGTTGACTACAGCGGCAAGCTCCAACGCGCGCAGATAGATCAAATCGAGCCGCAATAAGAAAAGAAGATGCTGGATGCTAGATGTTAGTGGAAAGCAGATGGAATCTAGCAGCACAATAAAAAGCCACCGTGATTTAGTGGTCTGGCAGAAAGCGATGAATCTGGCAGTAGCGATTTATCAGCTCAGCAAAGGCTTTCCGAAAGAAGAAACTTATGGGCTGACCAGTCAATCGCGGCGTGCATCTGCTTCAATCCCAGCGAATATAGCAGAAGGGCAAGGCCGTAGATCAGCAAAAGAGTTCCCACAGTTCCTGGCAAATGCGAGAGGGTCACTACTGGAATTAGACACTCATATGGAACTGGCGTTACGTCTTGGGTATATGGATAAAGGGCAACATGCCACTCTTCAGGAAACGATTGATGAGGTCGGGCGCTTACTCAATGGTCTTATCCGTTCATTAAGCTCTAAAATCTAACATCTAGTATCTAGCATCTGGAGCGAAGCGATGATTGTTGGACTTCCGAAAGAGATCAAAGACAACGAGTACAGAGTTGGACTCACCCCGGCGGGCGTGCGTGCCTTGACCGATGCCGGGCACGAGGTCAATGTCGAGTGCAGCGCGGGCGTCGGATCGGGCTTCGCTGATGAGTTGTACGAGCGCGCGGGCGCGACGCTTCTGGACTCTGCCGATGATGTGTGGCAGCAGGGCGAGATGATCGTCAAGGTCAAAGAGCCCATCCAGCCCGAATACCCGCGCATGCGCGAGGGCCAACTGCTCTTCACCTACCTGCATCTAGCGCCCGATAGAGAACTGACGAAAGAATTGTTGGAGCGTAAAGTTACGGGCGTCGCCTATGAGACGATTACGGATAGATTCGGAACGCTCCCGCTTCTGACGCCGATGTCTGAGGTGGCGGGCCGAATGGCGATTCAGGTCGGCTCGCACTATCTGGAGAAGATGAGCGGCGGGCGCGGCGTGCTGCTGGGCGGCGTGCCGGGCGTGCCCGCGGCGCGCGTCGTTATCATCGGCGGAGGCGTGGTCGGCACCAACGCCGCCAAGATCGCCGTCGGCATGGGCGCGCACGTCACCATCATTGATAACAACCTGGGACGCCTGCGCGAGCTGGATGACATCTTTCTGTCCAAGATTTCGACGCTCGCCTCCTCCGCTTATATGATTCACGATGCCGTCTCGCAGGCAGACCTGATCGTCGGCGCGGTGCTCGTCCCCGGTGCTGCCGCTCCCCGCCTCGTCACACGCGGTATGCTCAGGGACGTGCCGGACGGCGCGGTGATCGTTGATGTCGCCGTGGATCAGGGCGGATGCATTGAGACGACGCATCCGACTACTCATTCCGACCCGACCTATTATGTCGAAGGCGTACTTCATTACTGCGTCGCCAATATGCCGGGCGCAGTCCCGCGCACCTCTACCTTCGCGCTGACCAATGCGACGCTGCCATACGCTCTGAAGCTCGCCAACAAAGGTTTCATCCAGGCCGTGACGAGCGATCCGGGTTTGATGGCAGGCGTCAATACTTATGCCGGTCGTCTCACTTATGAAGCAGTGGCGACGGCGCAGGGTCTCGAATACACTTCGATTGACCAGATGCTGGACGGCACAAGCACGACCGCCAATGCATAAATAAAATTCGAAGTTTGAAAGTTAACAAGCGAAAGGGAAGATGGCGGCAAGCCTCTTCCCTTTTGCCTTTTCGCATGCCCTTTAGTGATAGTAGTTGCACGGGTCTGCACTCTTCCTTATGCATTAGGAAGAGATATCCGACTCCGCCAACTCAACAAAATGGCGTGGGTTTGCTACACTGGTAGTTTCTTCGGACAGCCTGCGAAAAGGCTGATGACGACAATCACAGTTTGATAACTGTTTGCGGCCCCTCTAAAAAGTGAAGCGCCGCCCGTGAGTTTAAGAGAAGAGTTATTTTATGTACGAGTTTGCCGTCGCTCCGGCGGTCACACAGATACGCCGACGCGGGGTTGAGATCACGCAGGTCGCTCCCGCAAGTCTCGCTTCAGAGCTTGAGCTTGAGGCGGGCGACCGGATTATTAAAGTCAATGGTCGAGCGGTGCGCGACTATCTGGATTTTCGTTTTCAAACCGGCGGCGAGACGGAACTCATCCTTGAAGTCCGCAAGCATACGGGCGAAGAGTGGGAACTGGACATCGAGCGCGACGAAGGAGAGGACTTCGGCCTCGGCTTCGAGCAGATAGTGCCGCGCCAGTGTGCCAACGAATGTCTCTTCTGCTTCTGTAAAGGCAACCCGGAGGATGCCCGCCCCTCGCTTTTTATCCGCGACGAGGACATACGCCTCTCTTTTCTCTACGGCAACTACACGACGCTCACCTCCATCACCGACGACGAGATGACGCGCGTCATCGAGCAGCGCCTCTCCCCGCAATACGTCTCCGTCCACGCGACCGACCTGGATGTGCGCGCCCATCTTCTGGGAATTGATCGAAAGCGCGCGGACATCTCGGACAAGATGCGGCGGATGATGGACGCGGGTATTGAGATTCACGCGCAGGTAGTGCTTTGTCCTGAGATCAATGACGGCCATGTTCTTGAGGGTACGGTTCGCGAGCTGGCCGCAGATCATCCTCGCATCAAGAGCGTCGCGATTGTCCCGCTCGGCCTGACGCGCTATAACACGGACGAGCGCCTCGTGCCCATTACGCCGGAGTTTTGTCGGCGCGTGATAAAAGAGATCGTTCCGCTCCAGCGCGAGTTTCGCGCGCGACTCGGCACAACCTTTGCGTTTCTCGGCGATGAGATTTACCTGCGCGCTCGCCGCAGCCTCCCCGGTCGAAAACATTACGGAGATTACCCTCAGATCGAAGACGGCATCGGCATGGTGCGCGCCTTCGATAACGAATTCCGTGCGCTCTGGCGAAAGCTTGAGCGGAAGGCGCTGAAGCAGGCCATCGAACGATCCTTTGGAACGGTGATGACGGGGACGCTTTTCGCTCCGGTGTTAAAGGATAGGCTCGACCGCCTGAACGCACGCTTCGGCACGAGGCTGCATACGGTAGGCATCGAGAATCGTTATTTCGGCGGTGATGTCTCGGTGGCAGGACTGCTGACCGGCGAAGATATATTAGCAGCGCGCGACCAAGTGCGCGGGAGCTTTGTGATTATTCCCGGCTCGATGCTCAAGAGCGGCGAAGAAGTGATGCTCGACGGACAGACGCTCGCAGATGTACGCCGGCAGTTTGGTCTTCCTATTCACGCTCTGGATTTCCGCTCCTTCGCCAACATGCTCGCCGCTCGCTAAGAAGCCACGACCCTCGATCCTTTGCATTCCTCTTTCGCAGCAAGCAGCGAGAGCGTGCAGATACATTTTAAACCTTCTCAAATTGGTGCTCCGAATAGCTGCCCTCACAACTCGTCTTTGACGGCCTGTAAAATGTCTATCGCCCGGTGATCGCCTGCCCGCTCAGTCCTTAATATTCGCGTTGCAGCGTGCTTGCCGGAGACACGAAACACCTAGACCCTTTATCCAAAAAGGGCTACAATAACTTGAAAAAATTTAATCAGAGAATAGGGAATGCTATGAAGATACAGCTTTTGATAGCCACCTTGGTTATGTTCCTGGTGGTTGCTCCAATTGCCGGTCAAACTCCCTCTCCTTCGCCTACACAGCAGCCGGATGAAGTAGTAAGCGTGACGACGAATCTGGTGCAGGTAGATGTCGTGGTGACGGATAAAGAGGGCAAACAGGTGACGAATCTGCTTCCCGACGACTTTGAGATCGTTGAAGACAATAAACGGCAGAAGATCACAAACTTTTCTTATGTGGCAGCCGACTCTGGGTCGGTTTCTCAGCCAGGCGCGAAAACCGATCCGTCTATATCGCCCGCTCGCCTGCGTCCTGACCAGGCGCATCGCACCATAGCACTTGTGGTTGATGATTTAGGATTATCATTTGACAGCATTATTTCGGTTCGCCAGGCTCTCAAGAAGTTCGTTGATGAGCAGATGCAGCCCAATGATCTGATAGCCATCCTTCGCACCAGCACGGGCATGGGCGCTTTACAACAGTTCACCTCTGACAAGCGGCAACTCTACGCGGCCATTGAGCGTGTTCGTTATTATCCGGCAGGGCGCGGCGGTCTCAGTCCATTTGCGCCCTTCAGCACAAGGCAGGATGTATTCGTAGATGATAGCGTGCAGATGATAAATGAGATGGAGGAGGCGCGCGCAGGCAATATCGCCGTGGGCACGATTGGCGCCCTCGGCTACGTCGTGGACGGCCTACGCGATTTGCCCGGCCGCAAAGCCGTCGTATTTTTTTCAGAGGCTTTCCGTCTCTTTACTACGCAAGGACGAAATCAGCAATTAATACAAGCGTTGCGCAGGCTTACTGATAAAGCCAATATCGCCTCGACCGTTATCTACACGATTGATGCCAGCAGTCTTGAACCAACTTCCATCACGGCGAGGGATAGTGCGGCTGGCGCGGCGAGATACAACTTTAATCCGACCGACCTCGATCAGGGCTCTGGTTTCCGGTCAGTACCGCCACCGCCCGCGCGAACCGTAGAACGAAGCGATACTACCGCCAGTATCGCAGCAGCAGCCGAGAGAGATTCAGTGAGCGCATTTAGAAGGCTTGAAGCCCTTTCAAAACAGCGTGACCAGCAGAACTTCGAATCTCAGAGCGTCCTGTCTCTTCTGGCAAGGGATACGGGCGGACTCTTTATAAACAATACGAACGATCTGAGTATCGGTATCAGGCGTGCCGCGGAAGACCAGAAGGGCTATTATTTGATAGGCTTCCGACCCGAACAGTCTGTGATTGATCCAGCCACAGGCCGCAGGCGTTACCGTAATTTGAAAGTGAAAGTGAAAAATTCGAACGCCCAAGTTCGCGCGCGCAATGGCTTTTACGGGATTAGTACCGAAGAAGTACGTAGCGGGCGACGCACGCGCGATGAGCAGTTAATTGCTGCTTTAACCTCACCCTTCGCTGCCGCCGGTGTTGATGTACGCCTGACAACTCTTTTCGACAACGAACCCACCACAGGCGCTTTGCTACGCTCGCTAATCAACGTAGATGCGAACGATATATCGTTCACAAAAGAAGCGGACGGTTCATACAAGACTGTCATAGACGTGGTTGCCATCAATTTCGGGGACAACGGTCGAGTTGTGGATGAGATGGCTAATACCAAGACGATCAATGTGAGTGCCAGCGCTTACCAGCGAGTTCTTCAGAGCGGCCTGAGTTTTGCCCTCAATATCCCGATTAAGCAGGCAGGGTCTTATCAGTTGCGTGTCGCCATTCGTGATCCCGTATCGGAACGGATCGGCGCGGCCAGCCAGTACGTTGAGGTCCCTGACTTGAGCAAGCAGCGCCTCGCTTTGTCCGGTATCTTAATCAGTGGTACTAATCAGGCAGTGGCAGCAAGTAGTTCATCCGCGGCAGGTGCGACGGCCAGTGAACCTGATCCACAGGCCGGGCCTGCGGTGCGTCGCCTGCGTCAGGGCATGATTTTGAATTACGCATATACAATCTACAATGCGCAACTGAATTCCACAGGTCAACCACAACTCCAGACACAGATGCGCCTGTTCCGAGACGGCAAGCCGGTGTTCACGGGCAAAACGATAAATTACAACGCCAGTAAACAAGCAAATATGAAGCAACTTGACGCTCTTGGGCGAATACTGGTCGGCCCTGATTTAACGCCTGGCGAATATATCTTGCAGATCGTGGTCACCGATATCCTTGTCAAAAACAGTAAGTCGCGCGCTGCAACCGCGACCCAGATAATAGATATGGAGATCGTTAATTGAGCAGGAGCATTGCGGAAGCGGTGCTTGTTAGCAGTCTGAAGGCTCACACTGCCTTCGCAGGCGTTTATCCAGACTTGGCTCTAGTGCGACTCGTTTCTTTTACCTCTGCGCAGCCTGAATCCGGGAACGCGTTCAGGGGTGTTTGAGGGCAAATTGCTGAGAGGCGTCAATGTATGGAGATGGCCTCCCGAATACCTCCCCAAAGTTTGCTATGACGACCGTCCAGGCATTATCGAAGTAGGAGAAGTTTATGATTAGACGCGGGCAACTTTGGATTGCAACCATCGCTGCGCTTACCCTGACACTCTCGCTTGGCCTGCCAACCAGAGCACAGGAATTTGAAGCGAGCAGTGTACGCCATCAAATTGAGGGGCGGCTGATATTCCGCAGCGGTCAGGTGGCAGGCGTACGTGTCAGGCTTGTAAAGCAGGCCGGAATGCAGCCGGTCGCTGAAACATTCAGCCGGCCCGAAGGGCAGTTCAGATTCACCAGCCTGAACGAAGGTGTTTATACTATTGAGACTTATGAAAATGATCAGTTCGAGGCCACCGCCACGGATATCGCCGTTTTTCCGCCAGACAGAGCGCGTCCATCGCCCCAGGTCTTCACAGTAATGATTGATGTTCCCCTCAAGCCGCCTCCTCCTACGGTCGCACCCGGTGTAATCACGGCGGATGTTGATCTAAAGGTTCCGAAGGACGCGATCAAACATTATCGAGCCGGCATGAAAGCGCTGGGTGAGAATAATTTCGAGCGGGCCGTAACAGAATTGAATAAGGCCATCGAAATTTACCCTGAGTACTACGCCGCTCGCATTGAGCTTGGTCGAGAACTACGTTTGCGCAAGCGTTTTAAAGAGGCCATAGAGGTGCTCGGCCCCCTGCGTGATATTGCCCCCAGGCGTGCTGAGCCGCGTGTAGAGTACGGAATAGTCTTGCTTGAATTACAGCGCAAAGCAGAAGCCGCAGATGAATTGCGCAAAGCACTTCAGTTGGAAGAGACTAGCTGGGCGTCGCACCTTTACCTGGGCTGGGCACTGCTTGAAGAACGGCCCGATCAGGCAGAGCCTCATTTCACGCGCGCCATAGAGCTTAACGAACAAAGAGCTGCGAGGGCACACATTGCCCTCGCACGCATTGCCGATAGCAAGGGTTCGCGCCAGGATGCCGTCAAGCATCTTGAGACTTATCTTGCCCTCGCCCCCAATGCTCCGGATGCAGGGGCAGTCCGCAAACTCGCCGACACTCTACGAAAATGAGATTGCGTGGTCGAAGCCAAATTGCTTTACAGGCGCAGCCCTAATAATAAACGTGAGATAGTTTTTCTCACGCATCAAGCTTTTAATAGCTTCGGAGATGAATTGTTTTTGGAATGCCTTACTGTTTGCCCGAACTTGAGAGTGTGAGCGTTTAAGGGGAGCCATGTTGACCGGTAAAAAAAGGGGCCTGCCAGAGTAATCTCTGGCAGGCCCTTAAATGTTCGGCGTATGCCCTCGCTTCGATTAGAAGGAGAGGCGTACTCCAAACTGAACAACGCGCGATTCGCGAGCTGCTGTGAATTTTCCGAATGCCGCGCTGGGAATCAGCGACGAATTCGAAGCAGGCAGAGTGAGATTCACGGTCGTGAACTGTGTGTGATTGAAAGCATTAAATGCCTCCAAACGCAGCTCAAGATTGGAACTCTCATTCCAGAGTTGTGTCTTCTTCGACAAGATCAGGTCGAAGTTATTGACATCGTTACCGATGCGGAACTGGTTACGACCAGATGTTCCTCGACGGAAGCAGGTCGCAAGGGCTCCACCCGGAAGCGCAGGGTCACAGAAAGACGCGAACGCATTGGCGTTAAACGCCCTGCGATCTTCTGTGAGCGGGTCAGCCGTTGCGAACGGCGCTGTCCCGAAGTCAGCGAAGGAAACGATTCCGCCCGTGCCAGCCTCGTCAAAACGATTGAAGACGCTGATCGGAGTACCCGACTGGAAGGTCGCGATACCGCCGATGCTCCAACCATCGAGCGCTCTCTTGGCGAAACCGCTGAAGCCCTTGGCAAACTGGAAGTCGTAGATTGCGCTGATGACCAGTCTGTGCGGGACATCATCGTCCGACAATCCACGGCCAAAGCGACGGTCAAGAATATCCAATCCGCCACGTATGCTCTCGGCTTCATTGATTGACTTCGAGAACGTGTACGCCACCTGATACAGGAGACCATTGCTCAGACGCCTCTGAAGGTTAGCTTCAAAAGCATCGTACTCGGAGTTGGACTCCGAAACCTGCTGGGTGATACCCGTGCGAACATCGTCGTTAAAGCGACGGGTGTTGATATTTCCAGCAGTCGGAACAGTGGCGCGTCGCGGGTCAGTAGCCGAGAACGGGACGAAGGTTCCCAGACCAAAATTGACCTGCCTCTGCCCGTAGAGCTTACGACCACGATTGCCGACGTAGCTGAGTGTCAACACATGGTTGGCACCGAGGCCGCGCTCAATCGTGAAGTTGGTTGATATCGTGTACGGCGTGCGGAGATTGGGATTAACCACGAGTCCGGGGAAAGCCAGCAACGGCGCGCCTAAAGTCGGCGGTGCCGTCAGTGGGTTGGTCAAGGGCGTTCCATTACATATAACACTCGCAGCCGCGCAGTTGAGAACACTTGTTGGAGCAACCCGTCCAGAGACGCCCACGAAGTTCGGGAAAGGATCCGGCCCAAACGGGTCAGCCGTAGTGCCGGCTCCCTGATTGAACAACTGGGTGACGAGAGTACCGAAGCCGGGCGCGCCAAGTTGCTGAAGGGCCACGTCGCCGACGACCGCTCCAAAGTTAATACCAAAGCCGCCGCGGATGACCGTCTTGCGATCACCAAGGATGGTCTTCAGTAAGCCGGGTGATTCAATGGTCGGCGAGTAAGCGAAGCCTAAGCGCGGAGCAAAGTTGTTGCGGTCGGGACGAACGCCGCCCTTGGAGGCCGTGCCCAGAACCGGATCAGGATCGCCCGGGAAGATCACGCCTCTCGGAGCCCTGCCACCGACAGGAACCGTCACACGGAATCCCTCAAAGTTGGTGAAACCATTGACCAGACTCTGCGATACAACGTCTGAGTTCGGACGATAAAAGACGGTACGGCCGAACTTGTCTTCGATCGGCGAGTTGTACTCGTAGCGCAGGCCGAGTGAAAGCGTCAGCTCATCGGTCACGCGCCACGTGTCCTGCGCGAAAAGCGCATACGCGTTCTGACGGAAATCCAGGTCTCCCTTATTGCCGACCTGAATGAAGACCGGGTTACCAAGCAGGAAGTCTGCGAAGTCATCGCCGCTCGTGTTACCGCCAAACTGGCTGGAGAACAGAATACCGCCGTTATTGATAAAGGCGAAATTCTGTTGGCCGCGATACTGCGTGCCGTCAAAGCCGAACTTGAAGCGATGGTCGCCCGTCGCCCAACTGACCGAATCCTGAAGCTGGAAATTCTCGGTGAGGCGCGATTGCGGCCCCTGCACCGTGTTACCAATCCTCAGATCAGCGCGGTCGAAAAGTCGGATGACCGGCGGACCTGTAAATTGCGGAAGAGCAATGAAATCACTTCTTGTAAAGCCGATCTCCGCCGGAGTTGTCTGGTTATTCGGAGCAGCAGCAGCCTGTGAATTACGAGCGTACCCTGCCAGAAATGAATTAACCAGGGTAGGCGTTATCGTATAGGTATGACGCAATACCATATTGTAGGTCTTGCGCGGGTCAACGCTGCCGAAGCCGGGAAGCTGAGATCCCCCGAATGCGAACGGCGACAGCGTAACGCCCTGGAAGCGGTTGAACGTAAAATTAAACGTTTGATTGTTCGTCGCCAGGAAGTCAATACGCGCCGTCAGATAATCGTTATCAACGAGCTGATTGGCTCCCGCACGCGCCGTACCGCTGGCGTCAGCCACGGGCAGGAACGACGAGTAGTAGGTGACAATCGGATTGCCGATGAAGCGCGTCCCCGGAATCTGCTGGCGGACACGACCGCCGGCAAGCGTTTCGATGATCGGGAACGGCAGATTTGTCGCCGGATCGAGCAGCAAGTTAGTGGTCGGGCGGTTAAAAATGCCCTGTCGCTCATCAGGCGTCGGCAAATTAAGGATGGTTCGCGTATCACCGATGAGCTGGCGGCGACCTTCATAGTCAATGAAGAAGAAGGCCTTGTTCTTGCCAAGGTGAGTTGATCTGCCACCCTCGCCAAAGCGCGGCAGGTAGAGCGGGCCGCCGATGTTGCCGCCGAACTCTTTACGCTCGAAGCGACGCTTGACGGCGTCAGTTCCCAGGAGGGCCGGCGGTGCCAGCGCTTTATCGAAAAAGCGGGCAGCGGAGAACCTGGTTGGCCGATAGAACAGACGACCATTTCCGTGGTAGTCGTTGGTTCCGCTATTGACCACCACGTTGACGACCGAGCCTGTGTTGCGACCGAACTCGGCCTCAAAGTTATTCGTCAGGATACGAAACTCCTGAACGGCATCGGGACGCGGCTGAGCACCGGTCGCGCCGCCGACGGCGACTTCGTTGTTGTTGGAGCCGTCGAGCGTGATGTTGTTCTCAACGCCGCGATTTCCGTGAACACGAAATCCCGAACCCAAACCGGTCGTGGAAGCCGAATTCTGGTTGGCCTCAACCACACCTGGCTGAATCAGCGCGAGGTCCAGGATGTTGCGACCGTTGAGCGGCAGATCCTGAACACGGCGGCGATCAACGGTCGTGCCGAGTGTCGGGGTCTCGAAGTCCAAAAGCTCCTGCGTGCCTGTGACATCAACCTCGACGGTTGTGCCCGCGATACCGATGGCGAGTTGAACATCAAGTTGAAGGTTGCGATTCGGTTCAACCTTGATCTCTCTCAGCCGCGCACCGCTGAAACCGGTTGAAGTAGTTGCAATTTCATAAACGGCTGGCTCAAGTTCAAGAAACTGGTACTCACCACTTTCGTTGGATTGAACAGTGCGAATCTCCTGTTGACGGGCGACGTCAAACAGAGTGACGGTCGCGCCCACAACAGCAGCCCCGTTTGGATCGGTAACAGTACCCCTGATTGATCCACGGGTGCCTTGGGCGAAAGTAAGCGCCGTAGCCATAAGAACACAGCAGATCACTGCAAGGGATCGCAGGATAAACTGCTGATTCCGCTTGGGCGGATGCTCCGTTCCTGAAAGATTAGATTGGTGCATAGGTGGTCTCCTCAATTGCCTAGGTGGTTCCTAGTGTCTCCTTGTATGTTGTAATCCGAGCCCAGAATTTTATAAGGCAAAACATGGGGGAGTTCTGTGATTGCAAAAGCCGTTCCACAGGTATCGAACCGGCATATGCGATAATTCCCAGTAATTTTGAGGCTTTGCCTTAATCTTTAGAGTTAATCCATCCGAATATCAGGATTTAATTTCCAAATCTTTGGATTTAAATCGTCCTCAGGCCCGGGCCGGAAAAGGCCTCTTGGTAAGCGCCGGGGACAAGGGTAAACGCCGTCGCGCGCGTCTTATAGTTTCACGGGCAGAAGCCTTCAATGCCCTCATGGATTTGCGTGCCTGGCGCAACTCTAAAATCAAGCTATGGCCTGAGGCCATATGTTAGAATTGAACTCATCACAACGCTTTCACTTCGATTTCCATATGGCGCTGCCTTTAGCTAACCAACTATCCCTTGCTCCGCTTGGCGCTGGCGATTTGATTGATCGCGCTGTGCGGTTGTACCGGCGTCACTTCATTACGCTGATCGGCATCACGGCGCCCCCGGTTGTGATCTCGACGCTGGGTTCTGTCCTGTGGACTATCGGGTGGCGGGAGATGATGGCGACCGCGAGCGATGTCTCGCTGGCTGTTTACGTACTTTTGCTGATCGCAGGCGGCGTGTTGTTATTGACGGGGATGCTGCTGAACCTGATCGTCATGGCCGGAGCGACGCGCAATCTTGTCACGCATCTTTTATGGAACGAGCCCGTGACGGCGCGCAACACTTATCGCAATGTGCGCGCCAGGTTTTGGGGACTGCTTCTGGCAAGCATACTGGTCGGCCTGTGGGCTGCCTTCTCCGTCATACTGGCTTTTTGGGGATGGGTATTTGTTTTTTACGTCATGGCGCTCGGCGCGATCCTGTTTGCATTTGTTGCCGGCTGGCTCGCGGGCCTGGCGGGCGTCATCGGCCTGCTCATCTCTTTGACGGCCGCGCTGTGGTTCTTCTTTTTTCTCATCAAACGTTTCGTCTATGTGCCGCAGGTGATGCTGGTCGAAGGCAAGGGCGTCTTCGCAGCCTTCGGGCGCAGCTCCCAGCTCGCGCGCGGTAACGTGCGCCGCTTGATGGCGATGTTTCTCTTTACATGGTTCGCCACTTATTCGGCGTTGATGATTCTGATCATCCCGCTTGGGTGGTACGGTTATTTGAACGGGATAGACCCATCGCCGTGGAATGCGGCCGAGTGGCCCGCATGGTATGCGATAGGCTATAACGTGCTGGGCCAATCAAGCTCGATCCTGCTTGCGCCGATCTGGACGCTCGGCCTTTCACTGCTTTATGTTGACGAGCGAGTGCGCCATGAAGGATACGATATAGAGTTGATGGCGGCGCGCTCCCTTGGCTCAATGCCTCCGGTCTCAGGCACACCGGAGACCGCAACATACATCCCGGCGCTCGTCACTATGGAACCCCCGTCACCGCATCCTTCCCGCGAGACTGGCGCTTACGGTTCGGTGCTCAACCTTCGCTGAACTCGAAATGTGATAAAAGACCTTCTCTTATGGCAGACTTCGATCAATCTCACCGGGGCGAGCGACGCGACGTAAAGCACGAAGCGCAGGCTCGAAAGGTCTCGGCATTAGGACTAAGGCATGAGGCGATCTATGCGCTGCTGTTGATCCTCGTCGCGTGCGCCAGCACAAAAGCCGCCGCCCCGATCTCTCTGGCCGAATATCGCGAGCGCATCGGCCAGGCCACAATTGCGCTCGACTCTCTCTCCTCGTTTGACGAAGTCTTGAGCGAGAGGGAGGCGGCAGCGCGCACGGGTTCGACTTTGCGCGAAGTGCGTCGCGCCGTCCCGCCGAAGCTCGTGGTCGAGTGGAACGGCGCGCCCACGGAGGTCAACAACGCGTGGCTGGATGATGCGCTGAAGGAGTATGAAAAGAGTTCCACGCATGCGAAGGGGGGCGATGAGGCGCTGTCGCGTGCGGGGCGTGCTGAACAGTTGGCGCGCATCACAGAACGGCTGCACGCGCTCGGCGAGCGTCTCGATGAAGTGCTCAAGGGAACAGCGGCGGGCGCGACGCGAAGCAAGGATGAAGAGAAGGCGCGGCTGGCCTCCATCCTGCGTCGCTCCGAATATAACAAGGCCGCCGGGGAGAGCGCGCTCGCGCGGCTCTGGGCACGCTTCAAAAGATGGCTGCGCAGCCTTTTTCCCAAACGAGAGCGAGTAGTGGAAGAGCCGCAACCTCGTATCCCCGTCCTTACAAAATCGGCGGAAATCTTTATTATCGTGCTGGCGCTCGCCGTCATCGCTTATGCCGCATGGAAATTCGTGCCGCGCTTTCTTCGCAATCGCGTGGTCAAGCGTCGCAAGAAAGGTGAGGCGCGCGTCGTGCTCGGTGAACATCTCGCGCCCGATCAGACGGCCTTCGACATTCTCGCCGAAGCCGAACGCCTCGCACGTTCCGGCGATATTCGCGGCGCGATTCGCAAAGGTTATATAGCGCTGCTGTGCGAGCTGGGTGATCGGAAAATTTTACGCCTCGCACAGCACAAGACGAATCGCGACTACCTGCGCGCCGTCGCTGACCACCGGCCGCTCCACGGCGAAATGCAACTTATGACGAACAGTTTCGAGAACCACTGGTACGGCTACGCGCCGGGATCCTTGGAAGACTGGGCCACTTTCCGCCTGCATTACGAACAGGCACTTCGGGAGGGATGAGGGATGAGGGATGAACGATTGAATCACTGCTCAAGTGAATCAATCACTCAATCCCTTTCATCCCTCATCCCTCATCCCTTGGTTTATGCGTCAACGTTTCGCTGTCATCGTCGGTATCGGGGTTGTGCTCGCTTTGCTCATCGGGCTCAATGCGGCTTCGTATGTTGAGGTCGAGCAGACGCCTGATTCCGAGTATCGTCCGGATCGCTCGACCTATAACGCGGGCGCGACGGGGACGCGTGCCCTCTATGATTTTCTTCGCGAGTCAGGAAGAGATGTGGCGCGCTGGCGTGAGACGCCCGCCGCGCTGCTCAAGAATGATCGCCCGCAGCCCCGGACGTTCGTCGTGCTGCAAGAAAAGATTCCGTTCGAGCCGAATGAAGTCGAGAGCTTGATGCGATGGGTCGAGCGGGGCGGTCGCCTCGTTATCATTGATCGCAGGCCGAGTCCGCGCCTGCTGCCGGACTCCGGCAACTGGCGTATCTCGACCGAGTTGAAAGTGTTCCCGTCGTCAGATGTTCACGCCGACAATCCTGAAGAGATGACGGCGGGCGTGTCGCCCGCGCGCCCCCTCCAACCGACCTCTCTGACGCGCGAGGTGGAATCGGTTATGCCATCGCGCTTCGCCGCCATCATCAACATCTGGCTGCCCAACGACAAAAAGCCTGTAGCTGGAGGCACACAAAGCCGGACGCGTAGCAAGGGCGATGAAGGGACGGGCGTGGGCTCATCCGGTGGTGAGTCTACGGATGAATCTGCAACGACGGAGCCGCAGCCGTCGCCCAGTGTTATCGTCGAGAGATCGCCCGCGCCTCCTTCTCCTTCCACTACGCATCCCCCGCAGCTTGCATCGCCCGCGCCGGTGGTTCACCTCGCCGATTATCGTGGGGCATTGCTTGCCGATTACCCGCACGGCGCGGGACGCATAGTTATCTTGAGCGATCCATTCATCGTCGCTAATAGCGGCCTGAGCCGCGCCGATAACTTACAGCTTGCCATCAACGTCGTTGCGGGCGGCGGAGGGTTGATTGTTTTCGACGAGTATCATCAGGGCCACGCGGTGGCTAGAAACGAGATGCTGGCTTATTTTGAGGGGACGCCGGTTTTGGCTGCGGTCGGTCAGGCGACGTTGATCGTACTGCTGCTGCTCTGGACAAAGGGGCGTAGGTTTGCGCGTCCGCTCCCCCTCGCGCGTATTGACAGACGTTCGAGCCTGGAGTTTGTGGCCTCAATGGCCGAGCTGCAACAACGCGCGCGGGCATTTGATCTTGCCATCGAAAATATCTACACGCGCACGCGGCGTGTGCTCGCGCGCTATGCGGGGGTGGAACACAACAGCACGCGAGTAGAGATCGCTGCGCGTGTCGCGGCACGCTCTTCCATCGACCGGCAGCAGCTCGAATCACTGATGCGTGATTGCGAAGAGGCGATCAACGGTGTGCCCACGAGCGCACGCCGCTCTCTGGACATTGTTACGCGACTACGCGAGACAGAGCGCACGCTGGGCTTACGGATGCGCTCGCGCGAAATCAAACAGGCCAAAGAAAAATAGACTGATTTTAAATTTGGGATTCAGGATCGAAAGGAATATCCTAGGCGACCTAATTTGCTAGCTAATCGAGACTCTAGAATCAAAAATCTAAAATGCTTCAACATGTTTCTTCAACAGTCGAACAGATTCTGACAGAGCTTCGCAAAATCGTGATCGGCCAGGACGAGCCCATCGAGCAAATACTGGTGGCCCTTTTGGCCGAAGGTCACGCGTTGATTGAAGGCGTGCCCGGCACGGCCAAGACTCTGACCGTAAAGACGCTCGCGCGCATCATCGGCGCAGGTTTTAGCCGCATACAGTTTACGCCCGACCTGATGCCTTCGGACATCACGGGCACTAACGTTTTCAACGTTGCCACATCGGATTTCACCCTGCGGCGTGGGCCTGTCTTTACCGACATCCTGCTGGCGGACGAGATCAACCGCACGCCGCCGAAGACGCAGGCCGCGCTCCTTGAAGCTATGGAGGAGCGACAGGTGACGATTGACGGCGAGCAGCACCGTCTCTCACCGCTCTTTACAGTCCTCGCCACTGAGAACCCGATTGAGTACGAGGGCACATACCCGCTGCCTGAAGCGCAGCTTGATCGCTTCCTGCTAAAAATCATCCTCGATTATCCGTCGGAGCAGGCCGAGCAGCAGGTCGTCGCCAACTGGGATGCGGGTTTTAACGCGCGCCGCCTCGAACTGGTTGACATCCATCCGCTCAGGGAACCTGACGCCATCTCGAACTGTCGCATGGAGGTACGCAACGCGCGCATGGAGCCGGGCGTGCAACGATACATAGTAGAGATCGTGCGGCGCACGCGCACGCATCCTTCAGTGCTTTACGGGGCGAGCCCGCGCGCATCGGTCGCCCTGCTGCTTTGCACCAAGGCACTGTCGGCCCTGCGCGGTCGCGAGTTCGCCACACCCGACGACGTGCGCGACATCGCGCGACCCGTCCTGCGCCATCGTCTCTCTCTGCGTGCCGAGGCGGAGCTGGACGGCGCAACGCCCGACGCCGTCATCACAGACATCTTACAGGCGGTGGAAGTACCTAGATGAAAGAGCAGATATTAGATGTTAGATGTCGGATGTCAGTGAAATGCGCTTACTAGCATCTGACATCTAACATCTGTCTTTTATGCGTTTCGTTTTCACCAAACTCTTTTACGTGCTGCTCGCGGTGGGCTTTATCCCGCTGTCGCTCTCTTGGGGGCGGCCGGGTTTGCGTTGGGCGACGCTTCTCTATGACATCGTGCTAATCACGCTGGCCTTGATTGATGCGCGCATGAGTCGAAAGCCAGCGGGTGTGAGCATCGAGCGCGAGTTCGGCGGGCGCTTTGCGGTCGGGGCGGAGACGGAAGTAAGAGTTAATGTTTTGAATAACACTTCGCGCGCGGTGACGGTGTGGGTGAAGGATGAGTTTCCGCCTGAGATGCAGTTGAAGGGATTGCGCGAGGCGCGTATACGCGTGGATGCGCAAATGTCTGCGGCGCTCCATTACGAGTTGAAGCCGCCGAAGCGCGGACGCTTTGTGTTCGGCCAGACGGTAGTGCGGTATCTTTCACGCTTTGGTCTGGCATGGTGTCAGACTCAAGCGGGCGAGCCCCTGGCCGTCAAGGTTTATCCGAATATGCGGCGGGCTCGCGAAGCGGAGTTAAAGGCGCTGGGCGCGCGTTCCCTTGTGGCCGCGCATCGCCGCTCATCCTGGCGCGGCGAGGGCCGCGAGTTTGAATCTTTGCGCGACTACGTGCGCGGCGACGAACTGCGTCACGTCTCCTGGACGGCGACCGCACGGCGCGGCAAGCTCGTCACGCGCCAGTATCAGATTGAGCGTGATCAAACTATCCTCATCGCGCTCGATGCCGGACGTTTGATGACGGCGCGCATCGAGCGCGAAACCAAACTTGATCTGGCGATTCACGCCACGCTCGCCCTGATGTCGGCGGCGGCGCGCGGCGGCGATAATGCCGGGATAGTGGTCTTCGGCCGGCGCATCAAAGCTTACCTGCCGCCCAAACGCGGAAGAGAGCACATGGACGCTGCGCTCGAAGCCCTTCACGCCATCGAGCCGGAGATGATCGAGCCGTCTTATGCGCGCGCCTTCGAGTTTATCGCCGCCAACTGTAAGCGGCGCGCGCTGGTCGTCGTCCTCACAGACCTCGTTGACGAAGAGGGCTCGCGCGAGCTGCTCGCCTCGCTCAAGCTCCTGCGCCCGCGTCATCTCCCGCTCGTCGTCACCATCGGTGATCGTGATCTCAAGGGAGTCGTGCGCGAAGTTCCGGCGAGCATACGCGACCTGTTCACGCAATCCGTCGCCGAAGAGATAATTTATCAACGCGAGGCGGCGCTGCGGCTGGTCGAAGCGCAGGGTGGTCTGGCACTGGATGTGACGGCGGCGGCGCTCGCTCCCACGTTGCTGGAAAAGTATTTGCAGGTCAAAGAGCGCGGGCTGCTGTAAAGAACTTTGAAAGATAGTACGGATTTTCTTCTCATGCCCATGACGGATACGGATCGCCTGGAGCAGATCGGCATGGTCGCGGCCAGACTGTGGCAGGCAACGCCGCATTCGATTCGTCACGTTAGTGATTCGGCGAACCTTGTTCTCACCTTCAACACCCCGGATAAGAGAATCTTTTTGAGGCTCACATCTGCGAGGAAGCGTCGGCTTGAACAGGTTGAGGCGGAGCTGGATTTTCTGAGCTATCTACACAAAGGCGGAGTGAGCGTCAGCCTTCCCGTCCATTCCGTGAACGGCAGAACGGTAGAGAGCATACGAATTGAGAATGAATTGCTGCTCGCCTGTGCTTTTCGCGAGGCCGAGGGCGAGCAATTTATCTTTGGCGATGATGATGCAAACGAAAAAGAGTTTCGCCTGCGCGGACAAACGCTCGGACGGATTCACGCCCTTTCCAGAGACTATATTGCGCCTGAGGGCAAACGTAGATTCCAGTGGAACGAAGATGATCTGCTTTGCAACACGGAGCGATACTTACCCCGATCCGAAAGCATAGTCTGGACGGAATATGATCAACTGATGAGCTGGCTGCGCTACTTTCCAAAGAGCAACGCTTCGTTTGGTTTGATTCACGGAGACTTCGGCCCGACCAACTACCGCCGACAGGATGGACAGTTGACCGTTTTTGATTTCGATGACAGTTGCTATCACTGGTTCGCTTACGATATTGCCGTTACTATTTATCCGCACGGGTGGAGAAGAGAGGTAAAGGCTCTGGCGGACTCTCTGCTGGCAGGCTATTCAGAGTACACCAATGGCGCTCTCCCCAACAGAGAAGACCTCACAGGTTTTTGCAGGCTGCGGCAGCTTTATATGTTCCTGAGCTATGCCAAAAGATGGGGATTCACAAATCTATCCGATCAACAGCAGCATTGGTTTGCACAAAAGCGAGAGAATATTGCGCGTGGATATAATCTGCCCGTATAACTTCGGGTGCTCATCCTTTTTGAGAGCCCGCTTGATCTTTATCGCCATCTTCTCTCCCGACAAGTAATAAATAGCTGTAGAGTGCCAGACCTGTCAGCGCGGCAACAGTGAACTTGATCGCGGGATTGATGGGCGCGGGCGAGATAAAGCCTTCGATGATTCCGGCGAGGACAAGGAGCACGGCACAACCGGCGATCAGCCGCACGGCTTCGAGGCCGCGCGTCTTCAAGGCATCGGCGCGCGACAAATCGCCGGGCACCAGCAGCGCGCTTCCGATCAAAAGTCCTGCGCCGCCCGCGATGAAGATACAGGTAAGCTCGATGACGCCGTGCCCGACGACGAAAGCGAGTAGGTCGTTACCATATCCGGCGCGGTAAACGAGCGCGAAGATTGCGCCGAACATCGCCCCGTTATAAGCCATCAGATAGAGCGTGCCGACGCCGAACATCGCTCCCAGCGCGAAGGCGTAAAAGGTTACGCCGATATTGTTCGTCAGAATCTGGCTGGAGCCGACCTGATTGGCTTCATTCAAATCCTCCCACCAGTGTATGCGGGCGTTTACGACATGACGCATCCCTGGGCCGATCCCGGCAAACTCGGAGAACTCCGCATCGCGCCAGGTACCGGCAAAGCCCACGAGAGCGAAGACCCAGAAACAGGTAAACGTAATCGCCGTGTAGCGCCATGTCCGGCGAAATGTTTGCGGAAAGTCTCGCGTGAAGAAATCGCGAAGGCGGCGCGCGCCCTGAACGTCCGCCTGATAGATACGGCCATGCGCGCGAATCACCAGGCTGTTGAGATAATTAATGAGGCGCGGATCGCGAGATTCGGCACGCGCTATCGCCAGATCGGAAGCCGTGCGGCGATAGATGCGCCCCAACTCGCGCACCTCCTCGCGATGCAAGCGCCGCAAAGAGGAACGATCCAGCATCGCCAGCAAATCTTCAAGGCGCTGCCATGCATTCCTGCGCGCATTGATGAAACGATTAGAAGACATGGGGAAAATAGTAGTCAGCAGTCAGTAATCAGTAATCATCTTTTAGCTTAACATGGGAGCGCCGCTTTCTACTTCTGTAAACTGACTGCTGACTACTGATTGCTATTCTGTTTTATATGTCGTCCGGCGAGGCTCGCGATGACGACGACCAGCTCGGCGGGCTCGACCGGCTTCGCCACATGCATCTGGTATCCGGCGGAGAGCGCACGCATGCGATCCTCCAGCCTCGCGTGTGCTGTTAATGCGATTGCCGGAGTCTGGCCTCCCTCCTCCGGTTTCAGCATACGGATATTGCTGATCAGTGAATAGCCGTCCTCACCCGGCATCTCAATATCGCTGATCATAAGATCGGGTTTTAGTCCCTTGAGCGCATCGAGCGCTTCGGTCGCGCTTCCCGCGAAGATCACCTTCGAGCCACAGGATTCGAGCACCACTGCGAGCAGGTCGCGGGCATCAGCCTCATCGTCAACGACAAGCACACGCAGGCCCGCGAGTTCAGGCGGGCAATTGAACGGAACCGCCTTCCCCTCGGCGGTCGGATGTTTTCTCGAAGGGTCTTCTTTAGCTAGATTAGAGCTGTGAACTATCATGCGCGGGAGCTTGACGGTAAAAGTGGCTCCCTGCTCAAGGCCGCCACTATGGACGCTCACTGTTCCACCGTGCATCTCCACCAGTTGCCGCACAATCGCGAGCCCCAACCCGAGCCCGCCGTGTCTTCTTGAGATGCTGTTATCAGCCTGTCGAAAACGGTCGAAGACATAGGGCAAAAAGTCCGCGCTGATTCCTTCTCCCGAATCGCTGATGGTGATTTCGATATGAGAATTGACGCGCTCAAGACGGACTTGTACACGCCCGCCCTTCGGCGTGAATTTGACTGCATTGGTGAGCAGATTCCAGACGACCTGCTGCAAACGACTGGCGTCGCCCGCGACCGGCCCTGCCAAGGGGTCGAGCACTACCTGAAGCCGCACGTCCCTGGCAGAAGCGGCGGGGCGAATCACGTCAACAGCCGACTCGACGACGACCGCCGTGTCAACCGGCTGCACGTCAAGACGTAGCTTTCCGGCGATGATACGCGCAAAGTCAAGAATATCTTCGATGAGGTGTGATTGTAATTCCGCGTTCCTTTCAATGCTCGCCAGCCCACGCTCGACAGTTGCGGCATCCAGTTGGCCGCTACGCAACATCCTGGCAAACCCCAGGATCGGTGTCAGCGGCGTGCGCAATTCATGTGAGACGGTGGCTAAGAAATCATCTTTGGCGAGGCTGGCCGCCTCGGCTGTGCGCAGAGCGCGCTCCAGGTCGGAACGAGTAGTGTCGAGCATTTCTGCCAGCGCCTTGGATTGAGTTGCTGCCTGTCGCGCCACTCGTGTTTGACTCTCCGCGATGAGTACGGCGCGCTCGCCGCGAAAGGCCGCCGCCAGCAGCGGCAATAGTTCCAGTATGTCGCGCGTTTCCTCTAGGCGCGGCGTGCCGCCGATCAGCGCAAGCACTGAGCCGTCCTGCCCCGCGATTGCCGTCACGGGCCTTGTGGACTGCGCGTTAGCAAAGGGAATTGCGCTTGTCGCTTGTCCATTCGTCGTGCATTCCTTAAGTAGCGCCTGCCAGGTCTGTCCCGATTGAAGCGTCTGTGTAAATCCGGGCGCGGGTAAAAGAATTTCGATTTCAGGGTCTAGAATAAATACGATCTAGTCTTCCGCGCCGAGGTATGCTGCGAGTGCGCGCGCCGTCTCACGCCGCTCGGCGGAGGACGCCAGCGAAGAGATTAGAGACAGCGGTTGGATTGATCGAGCCATTTCGCGCAATTGATTTTTATTCGGGAATCAGGCACACCACTGCTGTACAGTTATGAAATCCGCTGAACTGTCTTTCGGCGCGAGCTATCTGCCCGTAGGTATTGCAGCCCGCATACTTCGTCGTGCCGAGAACTTTCTTCACAGCATCCATCTCCAACCCGAACTCTTTACCCATCCTTAAACGAGTCGCCACGCAGTCGAAGAAGAGCGCCACCTTGGGCTGATGACCATTGAGCTGCCCAAGGGCTGCGAGCGTGGCGCTCTCCGCCGCCTCGGCTGATGACACGCCTGTGGCGCTCATGATGTGAACGGTTGCGCCCGCCGGAATGTCTGCGGCACACGTCAGAGACCCGTCCGCATTGACGGCGAGAGGCACGCGAAGCTTGTGCCCGCCTTCGGTATCAATTCCGATGACGTTGTGTAGAAAGAAAGGAACGGGATCGTTCAAGTCGAAAGTCTGTCCGGTTGACGCCGCATGCTCCTGTAGAGCTTCGACGGCGGGCGCAGCGTTCAAGCTGACGAGGCGCATCCCGTCAGCTTCTGTGACACGCATGGGCGCGCTCGCCGGAACCCAGCCGTGACTGACGCCTATACCCAACGGCTTGTTCGAGAGAATCTCAAGGGCGATGGCCGCGTCCGGGTAGGCTTCCGTATCGTAGAAAACATGTGTTCGTGTGAACTGCGCATCATCGCCTGCTCCGCCGCCAAAGAGCATGTATGTTCCAGCCGTCAGCAAGTTAAGAGACTCTATGAGATCGTCTGCATAACCCGCCAGCGCATCGGTCAGCACAAGGGCGGAGCGGAACAGGTATCTATGATTGCCCAGACCGTTGAAGGATGAGACGATCTCTTTGGCGGCAGCCTCGCGATCAACGCGCAGATGACGACCGACTCCGGCGGTAAATTGCATCTCGGAAGAGCGGAGAGCCACCGCGCTCGCGGAGCTTTCCCCCTGAGCATCGCAAGTGAACTCGCCTGCGGAGGAACACCCAACCATCACTTTGGGACGGCAAGCCGCTTTTATCGCATGCAGTAGTTCGGAGTAATCATGTCTTGAGGAAGCGAAAATGATAAGCGCATCGGGCGAGCGTCCCTCGAAATCTTCTAATATCTTTGCGCCTAGAAAGTTTCCAGCTTCTTTACTATCGGACAGGTCTGTATAAACGACCGTCGAATCTGTCATGCAGATACTCCTTCGGAAAAAGGCGCGGCTTGCCGTGGCCCTTGAGAAAAAGTTGATTCATTCAGGGGGATGCGGGATTATCTTACCTGAAACGACGGCAGGTCAAATGAATGCGGAAAAAAATAACAATTAGTGTCCGCCGACGGAGGCGCTCACTGAAGATCAAAGGATAGTGGGCGATTGAGCTTATGGAACGTTTAGTCGAGTGTGTACCGAACTTTAGCGAAGGCCGCAAGGCCGAAGTGATCGAGCGGCTGGCGCGCGCCGTCGAATCAATAGAGGGTGCGGTCGTGCTCGATACGCACATGGATGCGGATCATAACCGCTCCGTGATTACGTTCGTCGCAGATGCCGGGCAGGTGGTCGAGGCCGCCGTGCGCGTGGTCGCGAAGGCTTCCGAGTTGATTGATCTGCGCCAGCATACGGGCCAACACCCGCGTCTCGGCGCAACTGATGTTCTGCCCTTCGTGCCCGTGCGCGGCGTGACGATAGAGGATTGCATAGGGTTGGCCCACGAGGCGGGCGAGCGTATCGCGCACGAGCTTGGCATTCCCGTCTACTTTTATGAACGTGCGGCGCGTCGCCCTGATCGTGTAAATCTGGAAGACGTGCGGCGCGGCGGCTACGAGCTGTTGCGCGAAGAGATCGCGAGCGTCGAGAGGCGCGCGCCCGATGTGGGAGCAGCGCGCCTGCACCAGAACGCGGGGGCAATTATCGTCGGCGCGCGTCCCCTGCTCGTCGCTTATAACGTCAATCTTCAGACCAGTGATATTGCAATCGCCCGGCGGATTGCGCGCGCCGTGCGCGGGCGCGACGGCGGATTGCGTTATCTCAAGGCGCTCGGCTTCGAGCTTCAGACACGAGGAGTCGTGCAGGTCTCTATGAACCTCGTTGATTATGAGAAGACGCAGCTTCATCACGCCTTCGAAGCGGTGCGTCGCGAGGCAGAGCGCTACGGCGTGCGCGTACTCTCAAGCGAGATCGTCGGCCTTATTCCGCAGGCCGCGCTCGACCACGCCGCCGAATACTTTTTGCAGATCCAGAACTTTGCTCCCGGCCTTGTACTCGAAAATCGTATCGAGGCGGCATTTATTAGTAAAGGCGAAAAAGAGACCGTCAGGGATTTCAGTGAGGCGGTGGCGAGCGGCGACACGACGACGGGCGGCGGGGCGGCAGCGGCACAGGCGGCCTCTCTAGGCGCGGCCCTGGGTGAAATGATCGGCCATCTTACAGAAGGCCGCGAAAAATATGCGGACGTGCAGCAGGAGGTTGAAGAAGCGCTCGCAGAGTTAGCGCCGTTGCGCACGCACCTGCGCCTGGCCGCCGGTCGCGATGCTGAAAGTTTCGGGCGCGTGATGGATGCGCGCGCTTTGCCGCAAACGACCGAAGACGAAAGAGTCCTGCGCGTGGGCGAGATAGAGGCCGCACTGAAGGGCGCGGCGACCGTTCCGCTGGAGATCGCGGGCCTCGCGGTGCAGGTACTAGAGCTGCTGGAGATACTGGCCGAGATCGGCAACCCGAACGCTCTCTCCGATGCCGCAACGGGCGCGCAACTCGCCTGCGCGGCCGTCGCATCTGCTCGCTATAACGTACTCGTCAATACGGCGGAGATCGAAGATGAAGAGTTCACCTCGGAGCATCGCTCGCGCGCCAATGATCTGCTTGAGCGTGCGCGCGAGATCAGCGCGCGAGTCGAAGAGTTGTTTATAGATTCAATCGAGAATTAACAGCATGCTTCAATTGCGTTAAGACCGCCACGTTGCTGATTGCCAGACGGCCTGGCGAGCAATCCAGGCATCCGGTCGGGCTCGTATATACTGTTGAGAGATGAAAACCGGAGAGCTTTGAAAATGAACAGACGCTTCTTTCTTAAATCCGCCATCACGCTCGGAGCCGTCGCCGGTCTTTCCGGGGTATCACTCGTGGACGCTCTGGCTCAGAGTAACTCGACCGGGCGGAAGACTTCTCATCTGCCGTTCAAAAAAGTCATCAAAACAGATGCCGAGTGGAAACGCATTCTCACTCCGGAGCAGTACTATGTGACGCGGCAAAAGGGGACGGAGGCTGCTTACTCAAGCCCGCTTAACGATATTCACGAGAAAGGCGTCTTTGCATGTGTCTCGTGCTCGCTGCCCCTTTTCAGCTCGCGCACCAAGTTCGATTCTGAGACGGGCTGGCCGAGTTTCTGGGCGCCCATCGCCAAAGTGAATGTTCGGGAAGAAGTTGATAATAGCTTGTCCGAGAAGCGCACCGAAGTTCTATGTAATCGTTGTGATGCGCATCTCGGACACGTCTTTGACGACGGCCCGAAGCCGACAGGCCTGCGCTATTGCATGAACGGCGTGGCGATGAAGTTCGTCAGGAAATAAATAAGCGAAGACTTTTGCAAAAACTAATGCTCGGCTCTTAATTCTTAGAAGCTGATTGGAAAACTAAATTCCAGCCCCTGAAAGGGGCGCGCAGATTTTAGCCCAGGGCATCAGCCCTGGGAATAGTTACGAATAAAGATAACAAGCCCCTGAAAGGGGCGACAGATGTTCAACGTTGAATGTCTGTCGCCCCTTTCAGGGGCTTTTGTTTTCATCAACACGCCCTCTCCCACGGCTTGCGCCGTGGGCTACACTCGCGCGCCCCTTTCAGGGGCTTTTTCAAAACAGCTTCTTACAGGTGCTTTTTGAAGAAAGAAGCTATCTTCCAGCCGTCCAGATAAACCCAGGGTTTTTCTCCGCTCGTGTAATGCCCGCATGGAAGCCAGGCGACATCAAGGGGGAGGCCAGCCCGCTTCGCTTCTTTAATCACATCCTGTGAGAGGTCAACTGGGAAGGTCAGATCATGGCGCGCGGCGATAAAGCGCATCGGTCGCGGCCTTACTTTCAGAAGGCGCTGGATGAAGGGCAAAGGACTGATCGGCAACCAGTACTCGCGCAGCTCTTCGAGCGTCACCTCTTCACCAAACCCGGCCCTCACATGCTCGGTCGAGATGCCGCGCCAGACGACATCAGCAAAATAACCGGAGACATGATTGAAGACTCCGACATCAATCTGCTCCTCGTGCGCGTAAGCCAGGAACGCCGTGCATGAGCCGATGCTCGTGCCCATGATGCCGATGCGGTTGTAGCCGCGATGGTCAATCAGCCAGCTAACGGCCGCGCGCGCATCCAAAACGGCCTGCCTGACCGATTGAATCGTGCGACCGATGTTCGAGCTGACGAGATAATCTGCGCGCTCAAGCTCCGAGGGGCGGCGCGCTTCATGATACGGCAAGGTGAGGCGCAGGGCAGAGATGCCCAGCCGCGCGAGCAGGCGGCCAAGCTCCATGTGGCTGTGCGGCTGCGCATTCCACTGCGGAAGGATGACGACCGCCGGGCGGCGATCATCCTTTATCTTGTGCTGCCGGTCGAGCGCAGGGAAAAAGTGCGCGCGCACAGTGTTGTTTTCAGGTGAAGGAGTGTGGACGGCGCTCGTCCAGGTGAGATGTTGGCCCGCCAGTTGATAATCGTTGATCGGCGAAAGCCCGTAAAAGTCATCGCTGCGCTCAAGAACCTGCCGCGCATGCTCTCGCAACAGTTGGCGCGGATCGTCACCATTGGCGTGATCCGTGATAAACGATGTGCCCCACTCAAATGGGCGCACCACCCTGTTTTTATCGCGCTGCGAGAGATGGCGTTCGCGCGCTCGTATCAAGCGTCCGAGCAAGATTTCTCTACTGCCTCACAAAAGCGTTTCCGGAGAAGTCGGGAAAGCAAAAGCCCCCGGCAATCATCCTATAAGCGCAAGCCCCTGGAATCAAGCGACGGGAATTGCCGCGCCCCGCGCGTTCGACACTTGAAAAGACTGCTTTGTTCCAGATGAAGATTACTGCGAGATGTAATCAATTGATAAAGGGACATCTCTCACGAGATGTCCCTTTATTCTGTTTCGCTCTGTCAGGCACGCAAGAGTTACTACTACTACTACTGCGTGACGTTGAGCGCCGTGTCGTCAATAACGAACGATGTTTGCAGAGAACTATCCTCAGTCCCGTTGAAGTAAACGCGAATAGTTTGTCCTTTATACGCGAGTACGTTGAAGGATTTGAGGACGTAGCCCGATGATGCGTTCAGGTTCGAGTAAGTGGCGAGCGTCGCCAGCACAGTGCCGCTCGTGTTCCGAATCTGAATGCTCAATTTGTCGTAAGCGGTAGCGGTCGTCGTCTCCGCCGTGTCAATCTTCAAATAGAAGCTCAGGGTCGCAGCCGTCGCAGTGGATGGGATCGTCACCTGCTGGTAAGCGAAGTCCGTGCGAGTCGTCCCGTAGCCGTTGAGCCACGCGTACCACGAACCCGTGCGAGGCGTACGTGATGTTGAGTTGCCGATGACGCCGCTGCTGGTCGTCCATGAGATGTTGCCCGACTCGAAGCCCGGATTCGCCAAAAGCTGTGTGCCGGTCGGCGGCGGAGTCGGTGATGGCGTCGGAGTCGGCGTGGGTGTTGGTGTAGGCGTAGGATTCGGAGTCGCGCCGAACAGCGAGTAGAGCAAGCGATTCGGCGAGCCCGTGCCCGGACTCGTGACCTTGTCGAGCGTCGAGTTATTGATGATCGCCGCCCCTACGGTTGCGGGCAATGCCGCCGGGTCAGTTTGCAGGTAGAGGGCCGCCACACCTGCGACGTGCGGCGCTGCCATCGAAGTGCCGCTGATCGTATTGGTCGCCGTGCTGCCTGTGTACCATGAGGAAGTGATGTTGACGCCGGGAGCAAAGATGTCAAGACACGTCCCGAAGTTAGAGAATGACGCCTTCTTATCCGTGCTGTCGGTTGCGCCGACAGTGATCGCGTTGGCGACGCGCGCCGGGGAGTAGTTGCAGGCATTTTGAGCAATACCTAACTGATTACCATTGCCCGCTGCGACGACATAGGTGACACCGTCATTGATCGAATTGTTGACGGCAGTATCGAGCGCGGAAGACGCGCCGCCGCCCAAACTCATGTTTGCCACCGCTGACTGTCCGGGCTGGTGATCCGAAGTAACCCAGTCAACGCCCGCGATGACTCCCGAATTTGTGCCGTTACCCGAACAGTCCAGGACGCGCACGGCAACGAGCGTCACGCCTTTGGCAACGCCGTAAGTGCTGCCGCCGACCGTGCCCGCGACGTGTGTGCCGTGGCCGTTGCAATCGGTAGAGCCGTTGCCGTCCGCGATCGCCGTATAGCCGGAGACGGCGCGGCCACCAAACTCGCTGTGAGAAGTCAGGATGCCTGTGTCAATGATATAAGCTTTGACGCCCGCGCCCGCGTAGTTATAAGTGTAATTGCCGTCGAGCGGAAGATTGCGCTGGTCTATGCGGTCGAGTCCCCATGTCGCACCCGTCTGCGTTGCTTCCAGCGTGACCGTTTGATCCTGCTCGACGAAAGCGACCGAAGGATCGAGCGCCAATTTCTGCGCCTTCTTTTCAGACAAGTGAATCGAGAAACCTTTCAGAGCGCGCGTGTAGATATGTTTTCGGAATCCGCCGTGCAGGGCGATCAAGTTGCCGGAAGCGTGTCCGGGATCATCCACATCATCGTTGAAAACGACGATGTATTCATCCTTGATTCCTTTGCCTTCCGGCGCGCGGCGAAACTTGGCCTCTTTTTTTGGCGAGGGGTTAGGCACATCCGAAGGCTTATCGGATTGAGTACTAGCCGAACCCTGATTTTGTCCCTGAGCGAGCAGAGGTAAAAAGATCGCGACGCTAATTGCCAGCGTCGCCAACAGCGACATTACTAGTTTTCTCATTGATTCTCCTTAAAAATCAGAGTGGTGTGATGGTGATAGAGAGACAGCGCGTCCGGCCACGGCTGCGTGTTGATGAAGAGATAGAGATGAAGATTGCTCTGCACAGTATGACTACCGATGATGAGGACAAAGCTCAACACACGTGCGAAGCGTCGAGCTGATTTTCCGTTGACGTGTTGACCTGTTGCCGGATGGATTAACGATTGACTTCAGGCACAGGCGAATTAAGGAGCAAACGAAATACCGAACTTTGGGGGAGCGGGAGTATAGCCTGAATTCAAGGCGACGCGAGCGGAGCATGAAAGATATCGAAAGAATACAATCAAAGCGCAATAAAACACGCAGGCGAGTAAGGAGCGCCGAGCGCTGCAGTATCATGTGATGATAAAAAGAGGAAACCCCGCGAGGGGAGATAGAAAGTCGAGATCGAATTGATATTAAATTTCCATCTCTCCTCGCGGGGCTTTTTTTATCCCTCCCAGTTCTATCTCACTACGGCCGCGTCATCCAGAAGTTGTAGCTGCCGCTGCCGCTGTAAGAATAGACCTGCCACATGTAATAACCGGCTGTGCCAGAGTAGGAGACATCCTCGTTCGAGGTCGCAGTTTCCCCGCGCGCGACAATCACCCACGCCGAGCCGTTCCACTTTTGCAGGAAGAGATCGAAGTCGGCTCCAGAGGTTGGCCCACGCAGCCAGCCATTGTGAAGGCCGGAGATGGAGCTGTAATAGTAAGTGCCGTTTGGTTGGTACTGGTACGCGCCTGTGCCGGAGAGCGAGCCGCTATAAGCCTCGCAACCGGTGCAGGGCGCGCCAGTGCCGCCGGTGGTCAGCAGCGAGTAGAGCAAGAGATTGGGCGAGCCCGTGCCGATGCTCGTCAGTCGGCCGGAGGTCGCCGTGCTGGTAATCGCGCTGCCGACCGTTGCCGGTGATGCGGTCGAGTTGCTTTGCAGGTAGAGGGCCGCGACGCCCGCGACGTGCGGTGCAGCCATCGAAGTGCCGCTGATCGTATTGGTCGCCGTGTTGCTCGTATGCCAGGCAGAAGTAATGCTTGAGCCCGGAGCAAAGATGTCCAGGCAGCTTCCGTAATTAGAGGTCGAAGAGCGCACGTCCGAGCTGTTCGAGTTGCCGACCGTGATCGCGGCGGCCACGCGCGCGGGCGAATAGTTACAGGCGTTCAATCCATCATTGCCCGCGGCAATCGCGTAAGTCACGCCGGAGTTGATAGAGTTCTGCACAGCCGTGTCAATGGTCGAAGAAGCGCCGCCGCCCAGACTCATATTGGCGACCGCCGGGTTCACGCGATTGGCCGTCACCCAGTCAACGCCTGCGATAACGGTCGCATCCGAGCCGTTACCCGTGCAATTGAGCACGCGGACGGCGTGCAGGGTCACACCTTTGGCAACGCCGTAGGTGCTGCCGCCGACCGTGCCCGCGACATGCGTGCCGTGGCCATTGCAGTCGTTGCCGTTCTGCCCGTCTCCAATCGAATCGTAAGATACAGAGGCGCGACCACCGAACTGCGTGTGAGCGACGCGAATGCCTGTGTCTATAACGTAAACGTGAACGCCCGCGCCGGTCGGGGTATAAGTGTAGTTGCCGTTAAGAGGACGGTCGCGCTGGTCTATGCGGTCGAGCCCCCAGGTCGCGCCAGTCTGTGTAGTGTAGGCGGAAACAATGCCGTCCTCTTCAACATACTTGACTCTAGCGTCCTGGCTAAGAGCCTCGGCATCGGTCTCGGACAACTCGATTGAGAAACCGCTGATCGCATGTTTGTAGATGTGCTTGACCTTGCCGTTATAGATCGCCGCGAGGTTGGCGGCAATGTCGGGTGCAGCCGAGCCTTCGCCCTTCTGCCCGACGGCCCAGTCCTCAAGCACCACAACGTAGCTATTCTGAACCTTGTTCTCTTTCTTGCGGAGTTTATTTTTAGAGTTTTGACCGCGAACGGGACCCGTTACGAAGGTCATGGCGCAGAAAACGACCACGACCAGTAAAGCAATAATTTTCTTCATCTTTTGCTCCTTCGATCTTGTTGAGAGGTTGAGTAGTGAGAAATTGATCGCCTTGAAAGGCAAGATGGCGAAAAACAGTTTCGTGGCTGATGAAGTACATTTTCGACGATCCGTGATGCGAGAGCGCGAGGCGCGCAGAAGGGGAGGTGCGCGTAACGCGGGTTTCACCTGATTGCTCGATCTACTCGGGGCTGGCCCGCGCTTTGAGACTTAGGATTCGGCGGCGGGTTTAGGACACGAGTAGAGAATAGTATCAATGTCGAGGTTCGGGGGAAGCGCGATACATCACTCTCCCGGAGATCGCCACAATGCCCAGTCAAAAGCATTGAGGCAGACCTTTTCCCCCTCGATAAAAGGAAGACGCGGGGAGTTCACTCGAACTCCCCGCATTTTTACGAGCCGACTTTATCTGCCTGCTTTGGCGACGGCAGCGGAGGCGTTGACAATCCCGTTTCCATACGTGGTGTCATAGCCAGCCGCACCGAGGTCTGTGCAGGTTGTTTTGAGGTAGCTTTCAACCGTAACGTTTGAGAGCGACGGGTTGGCCGACCAGATCAGGGCGACGACGCCCGCGGCGTGCGGTGTCGCCATGGACGTGCCGTCGTAGTAGTCCCAGTTGCTCGTCTTGTTGGTTACCGTCGTGGTCAAATTGAGTTGTGTCTTCAGCGTTGCGCCAATCGTATCCGAGACGGTGACGCTGGGAATCCACGCGCCGCCGCTAGGGGTTGTCGCTGCGCCGAGCGTGCCGAGGAAATCGCCAGCCACATTGTTGTAGAGGATCGCAGCCGCCGCGCCCTGGTTCATCGCGTTCTGTACCTTATCGGCAAACGAGAGCGTGCCGCGTTGGATGAGAGCGATGTTACCGGCCACGCCCGAAGGGCACTGGCCCGGATTGCCGATGCCGCAGTCGTACATCAACCCGCTGACGCCATCTGTCTTGGGGGAATAGGTCAGGGCGAAAGCGGTACGGTCGCTATCAGTCCTGACAAAAGATTCCGCGCCCTGACCGACCGGCACGGATGAAAGGACGCTGACGCCCGGAGCGACAACGTCAATGTTCGTGCCTTTGTTCGAGAAGGTGGCGATAAGGTTGTTCTTGTCAACCGCGCCGACGGCGATGTTGCTTGGATAAGCCGCCGGGTAAGAGACGGTCGCTGCGCCGTCATTGCCCGTTGCGCAGATGATGAGCGCGCCGTAGGTATCGTGCTCTTTCTTGTAAAATTTTTCTTCCGTAACCGATTTTCTGCCGCCGCCGAGGCTCATGTTGACGATGTTGACGCCCTTTGTCTCGACCAGCCATCGGACGCCCGCCATAATGTCCGAGCTTGAGCCGCTCGCCGTGCCGGTCGCCGCATTACCCTTGAGGGCGCGCGCGTGATAAAGCTGTGCCTGGTAGGCGACACCGTAAACGCCCTGCGTATTGTTGACGCCGAGGATCGTGCCCGCGACGTGTGTGCCGTGGGATTCGAGCGGATCGCCCTGCCAGCAATAGTTGGTTGTGCTCTGGCCGGTGACGGCGTTGTAGCCGCCCAAAAGATTCGCGGCGATGTCCGGATGAGCGCAGTCAATACCTGTATCAACGACGCCGACGATCATTCCGCCGCCCGTCACGCCGCGACCATGTACGTCCGTGGATTTGGTCGTGACCAAGCCGTAAAGGCCATTTGTGGCTGTCGGCGCGAGTTGCTGGCTGGAGAGGTCCATCGCGTAATGCTGCGATTCCTGCTCGATGTACTCAACGTTAGGATTGCGTTGAAGAGCCTCCAGTTGATGCTGGTTATTAATCTCGATAGCATGAGCCCTGAGATCGCTGAATGTATGACGAATCTGCGCTCCTGCGCTTTTCACTGCCCTGGTATTGGAGGCGTTGATGCCATTACGAAAGACAACGAAGTAACGTCCCTCTGCCACGTCCGCACGCTGCGATGAGGCTTGATCGGAGGATCTGCCATTAACCGGGCCACCGGCGACTCTATTGTTTTGACCGTGTACGAGCGCAGGCAGGATCATCACAGCACAAAGCGCCGTCAAAACAAGCAAAGCAAAAACCTTTTTCATCCATTTCTCCTTATGTTTGTGGTTAGGTGGGTGAGGGAGGAAAGCCGCACGCAATTGTGACGACCCCTTCCATGAAAGGGGAGGAATAATGCCAGGTAATCGGAAGCCGTTGCGCACAGTTATAGACCGACGAGGTAGCACAACGCTCCACCGGAGCGTTATAGAAATGAATTTTATGAATTATTCCGACGGTTGTTGCCGACCCGATTTAAGAGAACTCGCCGGCAACAGTTTTTAACGTGGGTTACAGCAGCGCACCTGACTGTAGGGGGAGGCGTAGTATAACTACATGCCGAGAACAACGCAAGCCAGCATTGCAAACCTTCTTGCAATACGAAGATTATTTTTCAGATAGTTTTAGGAGCGGCGTTCAAACAGGCGTCGAAGCATGTGCGGCAATAGTAAAGCGGTCTGACTGACCTTGCCTGTACTGAAGCGACGGGCGAAGCCGCGGAAGAGACGTAAGGCTTGCGGCGTGTAGCCGAACCACCAGAAATCGCGAACCCATCCAAGGCGGTTGATGTGTACGTGCTGCGGCGCGACCAACTCCAACAATCCCAGGCGGCCATGCGTTCGCCCGAGGCCGCTTTGCTTAAAGCCGCCCCAGGGCGTTTGCGCGATACCGTGCGTGTAGAGCACTTCGTTGACCATCACCGTACCCGCTTCCAAACGCTCTGCAATACGCGTCCCGCGCGCCACATCTCGCGTCCACACGCTCGCCGTCAAACCGAAGACGCTATCGTTGGCTAAACGGACGGCCTCGTCTTCCGTCTTAAAAGTCATCACGGGCAGCACCGGCCCGAACGTCTCCTCGCGCATGACCATCATCTTGTGCGTCACGTCCGCGAGGATCGTCGGCTCATAGAAAGGGCCGGAGAGAGCGGGCGCGCGCCTGCCCCCCGTGAGCGCGCGAGCCCCCAGCGAGAGCGCGTCCTGGACATGATCTTCGACAATGTCCAGTTGCCGCTCGCTCGACATCGCGCCGATGTCCGTATCTTCGTTTGTTCCGATGTTCTGGCGCAACGCGCGTGTCTGTGCCGTGATGCGCTCGATAAACTGCGGCGCGACTCTCTCATGCACATAAAGGCGCTCGACCGATGCGCAGGCCTGTCCCGAATTACTGAAAGCTCCCCACACGGCGGCGCTCGCGGCCGTCTCAAGATCGGCATCCTCCATGACGATCATGGGGTCTTTGCCGCCAAGCTCCAGGACGACCGGAATCAAACGGCGGGCAGCCATCTCTGCGACGCGCTTGCCGGTCGCGACGCTTCCCGTAAACATCACTTTGTCAACGCCCGCCTCGACAAGCGCCGCGCCCGTTTGCCCGTCGCCCACGAGGACATGCAGCAGATCTTCCTGGAGTCCTGCGCGATTGAACACCTCTTTGATCTTGAGTCCCGTGAGCGGCGTCAACTCGCTCGGCTTCAACACGACAGCATTACCGGCCATCAACGCCATGACGACTTCGCCAAGCGGGATGGCCCAGGGAAAATTCCATGGCGAGATAATGCCGACCACTCCCAGAGGTTTGTAGATGATGCGCGACGAGCGGCCCATCAGGCCGTACTGGCCGATGTCTAATTTTTCAGGTTTGAGCAATCGCGCCGTTCGGCGTGCGAAGAACTGCATGAGGTCGAGCGTCGGCGTGATCTCCATCGAGATAGCTTCCGCCAGGGGTTTTCCACTCTCCATCGAGATGAGACGAGCTAGCTGCTCCATCTCTTCGAGCACAACCGAGCGAGCCCGCATAATAACGCGCCCGCGTTCGCTGTAAGAGAGTTTGGCCCAAGAGCTTTGCGCCGCGCGAGCATCTATGACCGCGCGCCCGACCTCTTCCGGCGAGGCTAGAGGTGCGCGACCTATCTCCTCGCCGGTCGCCGGATCGCGCGATACGATCTCCGACGGCTTCTTCTCTACTCCTACATCCAGTGTTTCCGTGCTCATAGATATCACTTCTGCCCGGCTTCGGATTATCTCCCAATGAGGCGCACAAGCGAAAGGGCAAAAATCCGCCTGAGGCGACCCGTCGAGCGCGGGTCAACAGGGCGCGGGCGCGTTTCCGTGCCGCCACTCTTCTCAGTTACAATGCCTGCTCGCCGTCAAGAACGCTACAATTCGTATATCAAGAGGAGAAGCCATCATGCCAAGACCGCAGATCGCGGAATTTATGAATCGTTTAGCAGAGGACTCTGTCGCTATCATCAGTAGCGCGCCGGAGGCCACGCGCTCCAACGATACGAACTATCGTTACCGGCAGAATTCCGACTTCTACTACCTGACGGGCTTCGACGAGCCGGAAGCAATCGCCGTCATCATGCCTAAGAGCGAGGAGCACAAGTACACGCTCTTTGTCAGGCCGCGCAATCCGGAGAGAGAGATTTGGGATGGAAGACGCGCCGGGGTCGAGGGCGCTCTGTCAGCGCACGGCGCGGACGCGGCCCATCCAATCGAAGAGTTTTCAGCAAAACTCGGCGACCTCATCAGCAACGCGCGCAACCTTTATTATCGCATCGGCGCTAATCCTCTGCTTGACGAGCAGATTATCAAGCAGATGGCGAGTATGCGCATCATGGGACGCAAAAACATCAACCCGCCGGAAGCGATTATTGACACGGGCTCGATTATTCACGAGATGCGCCTGATCAAAAGCGACGACGAGATAGAGTTGATGCAACGCGCCGCAGACATCGCCGCCGAAGCGCACGTTGAAGCGATGAAGCAGGCACGTCCCGGCATGAACGAATATGAGGTCGAAGCCCTTATCGAATTCATCTTCCGCAAAAACGGCGCGGCTGGCCCCGCCTATACTTCCATCGTCGGCGGCGGGCCTAATGCCACAGTGCTGCACTACATCAACAACGACGCGACGCTCAATGACGGCGATCTGCTCCTTGTTGACGCTGGCGCGGAGTACAAGGGCTATGCTTCGGACATCACGCGCACTTTCCCGATCAACGGGCGTTTTACTGCGGCGCAGCGCGAAATCTACGATCTTGTGCTTGAGACGCAGGTTGATTGCGTCAAGCGTGCGCGCCCGGGCACGAGCATGGAGGAACTAAAAAGCCATTCGATAGAGATGCTGACAGAAGGCATGGTGCGGCTTGGTCTTCTTGAAGGCGAGACGGCGAAGCTGATCGAAGAGAAAAAGTATGAACAGTTCTACATGCACGGGCTCGGCCACTTTCTGGGCATAGACGTACACGACGTGGGCCGCTATTACAACGACGGCGAGTCGCGCCGCCTTGCGCCCGGCATGGTGATTACGGTCGAGCCAGGTCTCTACGTCTCGGAGAAAAGCGGAAATATCCCCGACAAGTATCGCGGCATCGGCGTGAGAATAGAAGATGACGTGCTGATCACAGAGGACGGCCCGCGCGTGCTCTCAAACAAAGTGCCCAAGCAGCCGGAAGAGATCGAAGAGTTGATGGCACGCTAGAATAGTAATCAGCAAACAGTATAAGCGGTGAGCAGTAAGAAAAATTCTTCTGCTCACCGCTTACTGCTTTGACAACTCCGCAACGATCTCGCGCACGGCCGCGCGTCCCCTTTCAACCTCATCGGGCTTGAATGATACCGCGCCGACCACCGCATGGCCGCCGCCGCCGTAGCGCTCGCAGATAGAGGCGATGTTGTGCGTGCGCGGGCGCGGACTCCACGGGTTCGAGCCGACGGAAATCTTCGTGCGCAGAGCCCCGCGCGTCAGTGCCACGGAATATGTCGTCTCAGGAAAGAGATAATAGGGGATAAATTTATTAAAGCCTTCCACACGGTCGTCAACGAGATCGAACTGCACAACGCCTCCCTCGTAGCGCGCCTTGCGCCTGATAGTTTCAAGCGTCTCAAGATGACGGGCGAGGATGGGGCGAAAGCGCCGCTGTACCTCATCGCTCTGCGCCACATCATCAAGCGGGTGCTTGACCAGCTCGCGTATGATCTCTTCAATAAACAGGTCGTCGGGGTCGCTTTCGATGACCTGCATCAATTGCAGCGCGGGCGCGCCTAGCTCGACGCATTGCGCCGCCGATTCATAGAGCGCGCCGTCAATAATATGCGCCCAGTGGACGAGCGGATCGAGCATCCCGTCCTCAAAGCTAAAACGCGTGCGGGCGATGTCTGCAATCAGTTCCGTGCATGACTTTCTGGTCGCGTCCAGAAACTTACGGCCCGAATGATCACGAGCGTAGTGCGCTTCATCTTCCGGCGTGAGAAAGGCCGACTGGTGATGATCGAACCACCAGGTCAGGCGTTCCGAAGTCGAGTATTTAAAATCAACGATGGCGTTCTCGTCGCCGTCGAACATCTCTTCATCGAAGAGCGCGCCGGGGCGATGAAGCAGGCTTGTATAAACCACTTCGGCTTCGGGGCGGACGCGCTCGCTGTAAAATCTTGTGAAGACCGCAGCCGAAGCTACTCCGTCAAAGCAGTGTCCGTGATAAAGTAGGCGAAGTCTCATAAATTACGTATCAGAATTCCGGTGTTTTCCGTTAAATTTAGAAGCGCGCCATCTTAGCAGCAGTGCGGGCAAGATTTGAAATGGAGAGAACGACTTGTGAGGTCTGACGACGAGCGTGTGCGCGAGGCTAACGACCGTTTCTATGCGGCGATGAATGCGCTCGACATAGAAGAGATGGACGAGGTGTGGACAGACTCTGTGGATGCCATCTGCGTGCATCCGGGCCGCGAAGCTATCCTTGGCTACGAGCGCATACGCGAAAGCTGGATGATGATCTTTGCCGCGACCGATTCGATGATGATTGCCTCTACGAGTGAACTGATCACGGTCGCGGGCGATGTCGCATGGGTCGTTTGCCTTGAGACCATCTCGATCATGACCGAAGAGGGACTGGCTGCGGCTGCCGCGCAGGCCACAAACATTTTTCGTCGCAGCAATGCAGGTTGGCGCATGATCGTTCATCACGCCTCGCCCGTCCCCCTAACGCCACAGGACGAATGGCCCGACGTTATTAATTGAGAAGATAATCGGGAAAAGTTAAAGGGATGAAAGAGACGGCTTCGTTTTTAGCCCCTTCAGGGGCTTTTGTTTTCATTGTCATGCTCTCTCTTCCACGGCTCACGCCGTGGGCTACACTCTGTCGCCTCTTTCAGGGGCTATCGTTCGGCTTGGCTTCAGATTATTTACGGCTCCTGCTTGCAGGGCGTTACGGCTTGATGTTGGAGCAGTGTCTTTGTTTTTGGTTTGGCGTCCAGGCCCAGACGCTCGCGAATAAATTTTTCGACATCGGCTTCGATCAGCTCGCCGTTGACGATCCAGGCGGTTTCCGTCAGGAGGTCGCCGTTTTTCTGGAGTTTCGACGGCTCAAGAAAGATGTTCCAGGGCGAGCCCCAGCGGCGCGGGTCTCCCGTCAATTGGCGATAACCGTAGTGCGTCGTCTTGTCGCGATCCTCTCGCGCTTCGGATTCCATAACGACCGGATAGGGCGCGCCGCCCTCGCCGAAGAAAGCGCGCACGTCCGCCACAGTCGCGTACTCGCCGACACCCACGACCTCCAACCCCTGCGCCTTGTACTTCTCATAAAGGCGGGCTGCCACAGGGGCTTCATTGCGCCAGTTCGGACACCACGGCGCGAAATAAACGACGAGCATCAATCGCTTGCCCTGCGCCAACGAACGCAGGTTGACGGGCGTGCCGTCCTTGATGCTCTTGAATGTCCAGTCTTTATAGTTGACAGTCTTTTCTACAAGCGGCGAGTACTCATGTCCGTCCTGCGCGCTCGCGACACTGGGCGCGAGCGCGAGCATAAAAGCGATAAAGAGGAAAAGTCTGCGCATGATGATTACTCCTGAAATAGTAATCAGTTATCGGTTTTCAGTTCTTGTTTTTAGCTGACAACTGACTGCTGATTACTGACTACTTCTTTATTGATTCTTTGCTGTGACCGGCGTTTCGTCGAGCAAAGGTTTGATGGCGGCTTCAAAAACGGGGCGACCGCGCGCGCCGATAATCTTCTGGCGAATGCGGCCGTCGCGGTCAATGAGATACGTGGTCGGTAAGGAGGGTACACCGCCGAACATTGATTGCACGCTCTCGCCATTGAGTAGGATCGTATATTCCAGCGGCAGCTCTTGCTGAAATTCCCTGATGCCTTCGACCGTATCGTCCCACGAGACGCCGATGATCGTTAACCCCTGATCCTTCATCTCGCGTTGCATGGCGTTGAGTTCGGGAATCTCCGCGCGACAGGGGCCGCACCACGTCGCCCAGAAATTCAGCATCACAACACGCCCGCGCAGCTCACTCAGGCGAAACTGCTGGCCTTCGAGTTTCGTTAACGCGAAATCGGGGGCGAGCGTAAACGAGCCAGGGGCGGGCGGCGACGACGGCGCAGTCGCTGGCGGTGTCGTAGGCTCGACCATGAGCCAGGCGTCCACGTTTGGCAGCCAAGAGGCGAGCCTTGAGCTCGTCAGCCGCGTTGTATAACCAAAGGCCACGACCAGTCCGATGATCATCAGCATTACGCCGGAGACAACCTCGACCTTGTGCAGATGCTGGCGAAACTTTGAATAGAAACCGAGGAACTGGTTGATGCCGAGCCCCGTCAACAGGAATGGCAAGGAGAGTCCCGCAGAGTAGAAAGAGGAAAGTATCAGTCCGCTCTTCCATCCTCCGCTCGTCGCTGCAAGGCCTATGATGCCGCCCAGGATTGGGCCAATGCACGGCGTCCATCCGGCGGCAAACGCCATTCCCAGGGTCAGCGATCCCAGCATCCCGCGCGGCTTCTGCTGCGAAAAGAAACGCGTGTCCTTGTAGAGCGCGCCGATCTTTAAAACGCCGATCAATTGCAGACCGAAGGCGATGATTACAAACCCGCCGATAAAACGCAGCCACGGGTTTGTCAAAAACGAAGAGCCGAGCCATCCGGCGGCTGCGCCAAGGCTGACGAAGATCATCGAAAGTCCGACATTGAAGGCGAGCGAGTTGAGGATGACGGCGCGGCGCGCGTTGGCGCGTGAGCCGTCTTCGGCTTTGAGGCGATCAATACTGACGCCCGACATCAAAGAGATATAACCCGGAACGAGCGGCAGCACGCAGGGCGAAATAAACGAGAGAACGCCTGCGGCAAAAGCAATCGGGATGGTGATGTTCGAACCTTCCATAACTTTTACGGGGCTTAAATCATTCCTCTCTGACGCGCGTGTGTGCGCGAAAAAACGTTAGCGGCCCACCTCGTCCTACGACGCATTGTCCCTACCAGGGAAAGATACGGCCATCAGTATAGCAAAGGTTTCATCCAGGGGCAGAGGCGCGGGCGTTCATTCCACCCTCAGTTTGCCCCTTTTTTTTGCGCCACAGCGCGATGTTCAAATAGATGCCGGACAGGGCTGAAAGGCATGCCAGCGCCGACATCAGGATGAGCAGATAAATCTGCCAGGACCCCGCGAAGAAATAGAAATGCGCCTGACGGAAGTAGCGCGTTCGCGCTCCGGGCGGCGGAGTCAGGATGACCGCGCCCGTCTCCGCATCAATCAACAGCGAATCCGCGCCCATCCCGCCCACCGCCTGATAAACGGGACGGCCATCGCGCACGAGCAGCGTCAACGCTGTGATCGGCAACTCCCTTCCGGCAAACTCATTAGACCTCTTGATGGCTTCCGGCGCGGATACGCGCACGCGCGCCGCCTCGATGCTTTCCACCTTCCCGCCCTCGACCGCGCCCGGCCACGCATACAGCAACCCGCTCGAAGCCCACGCCAGCACCGGCACGGCCACAGCAATTCCCAACCAGGTATGCGCGCGATAAATAAAAGATCGCATAAAGACTGTGGAAAAAAAGATAGTGGTATGCGATGAGTAATAAGTGACGAGTTAAAAGAGAAGTTCCTGTTCGCCGCTGGTTACTTGCCACTTGTCACTGTTCCTGAATCAGTCTCTCAAGCATACCGGCGATCTCGTTGGCTGTGCCCTGATCTCCGCCGGAGTCTATAAAGCGGACGATGCCGCGACGGTCTATCAGGACGGCGGTCGGGATGCCAGTCACGCCGTAGTTGCGCATGTTGTCTTCACCGGCGGCGATGGCGATGCCGTATGGTAGAGCGTGTTCTTTCTTAAATTTTTCGACGAAGATGATTTCCTCAGGCTGCGTCACTGCGCGCCCGGCGGCCGTGCCGTAATACTGCGTCATGCCGACGATGACCA
>JBKKAL010000268.1:0-14089 GCA_046714695.1 Pyrinomonadaceae bacterium | reverse complement strand
AACTTGCTGGCCGGACTGATCGCTTACACCTACAGGGAGAAGAAGCCATCTTTGAATATCCGTGTCAAAGAGCAGTTGCAGCTTCCGGCACTTGTCTTATAGTTCGGCTTACGTCGAACTCACGTTACATTAGCTGGCTCTTTCGTCCGCCTATGCTAATCTTCAGCAGAAACAAAAACCCAGGTTGAATGGCGATAAGGAGGCATGAATGTTTCAAGGGCTGAGAACGGTCATTTACCATGTTGATGATTTGCCGAAAGCAAAAGAATGGTATTCCAGCATCCTGGGAATCAAGCCCTATTTTGATGAGCAGTTTTATGTCGGCTTCAATGTTGGAGGCTATGAGTTGGGGCTCGATCCAAATATGGAGAGCGTCTCAAGCGGTAGCAATGTTGTCGCCTACTGGGGAGTCAGGGATGCCGGGCTTGCGTATCAAAGGCTACAGGAGCTTGGCGCAAAGAAGCACTCAGAGCCTCAGGATGTTGGAGGCGGCATCATCGTAGCGACGGTGACAGACCCATTTGGAAACGTCTTCGGCCTCATCGAAAATCCACATTTCAAAGTTAATAGTGGCGAGTAGCTCGCCATCTAAAGCATCATTGTAACCGGAGCGGAAAATAGCTTGAATGTCAGCGGCAAGATTTAAGGCTTAATACAATACTTCACGCCCGGTTAATTCAGGCGATAAAGAGACTGGATAAATCTTTTGTCGGTAAGTTAGAGCGACTGCGCGTTCTGCGCGAGATTTGTCTTGGGGGCTACTACGATGTTGGCGCGGATGGAAAACGGCGGTAACATTTGCCGAAGAGGTGCGTAAAGATGTTAACAAACTATCTGCGAGCGGCTTTACATCAGGCGAGATATGAAATTTTGCCCGACGATCAAATCTTTTACGGCGAGATTCCGGGCTTCGACGGGGTTTACTCGAACGCCGCCACACTTGAGGCCTGTCGTGAAGAGTTGGCAGAGGTTCTAGAAGAATGGATTCTCTTCCGTATATCCAAGAATCTTCGGCTGCCCGTCGTGGATGGTATCGAATTGGCTATTAAGGAAGTCGCGTAATGCCGCACATCGGCCCGGTCAAGCGTAAAGACTTGATTCGCTACCTTGGCGTGCTTGGCTTTACAGGACCTTATTCCGGCGGCAAACATCAGTTCATGGTTCGAGGCGACCGCACCCTCCGCTTACCAAATCCTCACCAGAGCGACATCGGCAAAGAGCTTTTGATTCGCTTGTTAAGGCAAGCTGGAATTGACAGGGATGAATGGGAGAAACTTTAATACCTGCCGCTTAAAATCAGAGCAGATGCTTATACCTTGAGATAAACAGACCGGATAAATTTTTTGTCCGTAAGTTAGAGCGACTGGGCGTTCTGTGCGAGTTTTGTCTTGGGGGCTACTGATTGGCTTCTTTTCGCATGGCGTAGGTACTCTGCCAGTCGTTTGCGCTCCTGTTCGGTGATGTTGGTGATGCGCAGCCCGACCAGATATCCCCACTCCGACTGATTCTCGTCCAACATCTCATAACGCACAGGCGCTACCTGACAATTGATCGTTTCACCGGGAAGCTCTATCTGAACTCGTAAGGCCAGGTCTCCATCCATGAGGTAGCGATTGCCGAAGTGAACGGACGGCAGGATGAGCGAGAGTCCCGTGTCACTGATGTTTCGAGTGTAGCCTGCGATGCTCTGAGGAAAGTTGAGTCGCCCGCTTTGTGTCTTAGACTCTTGCAGAGAGATGGTCAAAGGCAATCGTAGTTCATGCCTCGGTGCATGATGATGGTGGCCGATAATCTCGCAAAAACGACCGATGATTGAGCGCACAAGTTCCGGCATCGCCTTACCTTTAAAGACAGTTCGATTAGGTTTTCCCCTGGACTAACCCTGTTGAGACAAGAAAGCGTCGCGTTGGTGATTCCGGCGAGCGAGCTTTTGCCTGTGGAAAAGCTAAGAAATCACACTCTGGTGGATGCTCTAAGGCCACAGCGAGTTGTGGTTGGATAGGTGCTGAAATGTGAACCCCTGGAAAGAGGCTCAGAGCAAGAGCAGCGGCAAACTATCATGCACTTTTTTAACTGTAAAGGGCTTTTTTGTCCGGATCGCAGACCTCAAGATCAATATACGCCGGGTTTCAAAGGGATTTCGCCGGATGCGGCAAACCAACGGCGAACGAAAATCCAACTGTGGAAAATGGCGTGTTGATCAGAGGCCCATCAACTCTTTAACATACTTCGGCGCGGGCGTGCCGAAGGAGAGCATAGTATCGTGCATCCGTTTATAGTCCACAGTATTACCCATCTTAGCTTCGTAGGCACGGCGGATGTCATTCACTTCAATGGCCCCGACGTAATAACTTGGAAGCTGCGTCGAAGTTAGAGTGGCACGTCGCCACTTGCCAGCCGCTTCGCCCTCTTCCTGAAAACCCTCATTCATCATCAGGGCAAGCGCTTCCTTCTCGGTCATTCCGGCGGTGTGAACCTTCTGGTCAAGAATGGCGTTGATTATTCCCCGCAGATAAAGCTTCAATTGCTGCATTTTTACTTCCGGCCCGCCGAATCCGCGCTCGGTCATCAAAGCTTCGGCGTAGGTGGCCCACCCTTCGGCAAAGGTGTTGCTCTGAAAGATAGCGCGAAGGCGCGTCGGCGCGGTGAATTTATTGGCGTGGGCCAATTGCAGGTAGTGTCCCGGCATCGCTTCGTGAACCGTCACTTCCATCAACATGTAGTTGTTGTATTCACGAAAGAATGATTCCATGCGCGCGGGCGTCCAATCCTTCGGCGTCGGTGAAATCGCATAGAAGGTTTCACCACTGCTCTCGAATGGGCCAACAGCATTGCAGTAAGCGACTGCCACCCCGCGCGTAAACTCCGGCATCACGATGACCTTGACAGGCCCGCCCGGCAAACTCACCAGATTATTGGCGCGTACAAAATCGGTCGCGGATTTTACCTGCTCGCTCGCCAGCGGCACAATCGTCTCGTTGGTCGGGCGCTCTTCGGCCAGGCGGGCGAGCACAGCCTTGATGACGAGCTTGCGGTCGGCAAGGCGCGCACTATCCTTTTCCGTGGGGAAATACTTTTTGTAGAGCGGCAGCGCGACATCGTACATGGCGTCCTGCGTGCTCTTCAAATCCGCCTCTGCTCGTTTGAGTATCTCCTCTTTGGAGAGATCGGATTCGAGGGCGAAACGCAGCTTGCGGCGATACTTTTCATCGCCGAGACGAAAATCACCTGTGGAGCGCGGAAGCAACTCCTTTTGCAGCCATACGCCGTAATCCTCCAGCGCCTTGATGGCCACGGCTTGTGCAGGTGCGAGGTCCGCCTTGAGTTCGGGCGCTTGAGCGATAAAGGGTTGCAGCTCGTCACGAATCAGGCTGATCGTGCCGGTGTTCTGGTTGATGGCAGTTTCCGTATGGACGCGCGGCGGATTTCTAAGCAACAGCTTCGCCTGCGCGACGACTGCGGGCACGGCTTTAAGACGCTCTTTGATATTAAGCAGGCGGTCTTTGAGCGGGGCGAAATCACGCGCGACGAGGCCGTAAACGGCGTTGCCGATATTGTAGCGCAGCGGATTCCATTCATACTCGCGCAGCACCTCAGCACTGAAGAGATTATATTCAAGGCGGTTTCGCATGATCCGGTAATCAACGCTATTGACCGCATTCAAGCTCTTGACCGGAATTGCATCGAGCGCCTTCAGATACTTTTGATTAAGTGCGCGGTCGCGCTCCACCCCGGCGAGGCTGTAATCGTCAAGACGATTATCATAGCGATGCTCGCCGAGCTGCGTTGCCGTCTCAGGATTCATCTCCAGAAATTGCTCTATATACTTTTTCGCCAGTGCTTCAAACTTTTGATTTGCGTTCTCGCTCACAGTGCCTGATGAAGCGAGCGCGCCCGGCATAAAGAGGGTCATGATCAAAAGCATCACGAGAATTTTGCTGACTGTCTTCATCATCCGTTCACTTCCATGCGATAAGTTGAGGGTTTGTTAGCGTCAAGGATTTTAGCTTGAACCTCTTTCCTGTTCAAACCTTTCGCGCCTTCCATCGTCCCTTTCTGAAGATCAATGCGCTGATTACTGCCAGCGTGGAGAACGCTATGGTGATAGCAAAAAAGACTCCCTGCGGGCCAAAACCGAAGGTGATGGAGAGCACGTAGGCGAGAGGAATCTCCCACAGCCAGAAGACGAAAAGATTTATCACCGTCGGCGTCCAGGTATCTCCCGCGCCGTTGAATGACTGCGTCAGAACCATCCCGTAGGCATAAAAGAGAAAGCCGCACGCGACCGTGCGCAGGCAGGCGATGCCGTAGGGTGCGACCGCCGGGTCATTTGTGAAAAGCCCTATGATCGGCCCCGCCAAAAAGACAAAGACGAGCCCGATAATCCCCAGGAAGCACATGTTGTAGAAGCCCGCGAGCCACACGGCACGCTCGGCGCGCTCCGGCTTGCCTGCTCCCAGGGATTGCCCAACAAGCGTCGCCGCCGCGTTGCTCATCCCCCACGAAGGCAGCAGCGCGAAGATGATGATGCGCATGCCTATGGTGTAACCCGCGAGCGCGTCGCTCCCGAAGCTGGAGAGAATGCGAATCAGACCGATCCAGCTCGCCATCCCGATAAAGACCTGAAACGCACCGGCGGCTGAAAGACGCAGCAGCCTTAGCATGACGGATGGTTCGAGCCGCAAGTGGCGGCCTGTAAGACGAATGCGCCCGCCCTTACGCCAGAGCCGGGAAAAAGCGTAGAGCGCCCCCGTTCCCCGACCGATGGTCGTGGCGACGGCCGCGCCCGTCACGCCGAGTTCCGGGAATGGGCCCAGACCGAAGATCAGGCAGGGGCAGAGCACGATGTTGATCAGGTTGGCGAGCCAGAGCACGCGCATCGCGATGGCCGCGTCGCCCGCGCCGCGAAAGACCGCGTTGATCAAAAACAGCATCATGACGACGACGTTTCCGCCGAGCATCACCCGCGAATAATTCGCTCCGCTTGCGATCACATCGGGAGATGCGCCCATCAACATCAAGAGGCGCGGCGCGAGCATGAAGCCTGCCACGCCGAGCAGCAGGGAGACGATCAACCCGAGGGCCAGGACCTGTATGGCTGTGCGGGCCGCGCCCTCCGGATCGCCTTCACCGATGCGCCGCGCGACCATCGCCGTCGCACCGATGCTGAGCCCGATGGCGACGGTGTAAATCAACGTCAGCAGCGACTCTGTGAGCCCGACGGCGGCCACCGCTTCGGCTCCGAGCCGGGCGACGAAGAAGACATCCACCACGGCAAAGACGCTCTCCATGAGCATCTCAAGCACCATCGGGATAGAGAGCAACAGGACGCTGCGCCCGATTGACCCCTTGGTATAGTCATGCTGCGAGCCGCGAATGGCATCGCGGATCGCCGTGATAAGGCTCGTCTCCTCGGCCACTTCGCCGACAGGCTTTAATGTTTCGGTTGAGTCAGACATTCGATTTACACATCAGCAATTTGCACTTGAGCGCGAAGCGAAACGTTTCGGAGGGTCGGGCGGAAATAAACAGGATCGAGCGCACGGCAAGCCACAGAGGGCGCGGGACAAATTTATGATGCCGTTAAAATAAAGCGCAGTTTAGCGCACTCCTTTATCACCGGCGACCGCGAGAGCGCTCGCGCAGCAGATTGTATCTAAGCATTTTTTCGTCAATGCTCTTCTTCAACCTGCGCCTGTCCTCTTCATTTTCGCAGGCGTTCAACTCCAGCCTGAGAGTTCGAGCCTCTTTGAGAAGCTGCGCCTCTTCCGGAAGAACTTGGGCGTTCTTCAGCACGGAATGACCGGCGCGCAAATCCTCCGGCATCGAGAAGTACGAGTTGAGATCAACAGGCTTTCCTGCTCCTTCCAGATCATCGAACTCGCCTTCAGCAATCGCCTCGCGAATCATCTTATCTATCAACGTTTCCAGTGACATAAAGCCTCCTCGCTCGTATAGCTAAAAATGAGAGCGGCCAGTCGTCAAAAACCATCCCTCCTCTTTGAAAGCTGCTAAAGACTGTTACGTACAGGTTGCCCCAAAATGTTTCGGCGCTTTATAGTGTCATGGCTTATCAATCCTGATTTTTATCTCATCGGATGCGAAAACCGAAAGAACAATTAAAGTTGTCCCATGCAGAAGCGCAGGCACTGATGATCGCTGCGCAGGGACTAGACTGCCGCCCGGGTCGCGCGGCGACAAAACAGGACGTGCTTCGTGTGATCAGGCGTATGTGCGTGCTTCAGATAGATACTATTCACGTCGTCGCACGCAGTCCGTACCTCGTGCTGTGGAGCCGTCTTGGCGATTATGAGCCGCGCTGGCTCGATGAGTTACTGGCCGAAGGCGCTATCTTTGAATACTGGTCGCACGAGGCATGCTTTCTCCCAGTAGAGGATTACCCTTTCTACCGTCACCGGATGATCGCTCCGCACTCTCTGGGCTGGAAATACTCGCGCGAATGGATCGCCGCCAATCGCGAGGAGGTTGACCGCCTGCTTGCTCTCGTGCGTGAGCGCGGCGCTGTCCGCTCGACCGATTTTGCGAGGACGGACGGCAAGCGGGGCGGCTGGTGGGAATGGAAGCCGGAGAAGCGCGCGCTTGAGATGCTCTTTACCGCGGGCGAATTGATGATCGCGCGGCGCGACAAGTTTCAGCGCATCTACGACCTGCGCGAGCGCGTGCTGCCATCCTGGGACGACGCTTCGCTTCCCTCGCAGGAGGAGACCGACCGCACGCTCACGCTCAAAGCCACGCGCGCCCTCGGCATCACGCGCGCTTCATGGGTCGCAGACTATTTCCGCTCCAACAAAAGAGCGACGGCCGCGCTCGTCAAGGCTCTGGCAGATGAAGGTCTTCTGCTGCGGGTTCTGGTCGAAGGATGGGACGAGGAGGCTTACGTTCACCCGGACAATCTGAAGATGGTAGAGGCCGCCGCTTCCGGCAAACTACAGCCCACGCTGACGACTCTGCTCTCGCCGTTTGACCCGCTGGTGTGGGATCGCGCCAGAGCGCACGCCATGTTCGATTTCGATTATCGCCTGGAATGCTATACGCCCGCCCCCAAGCGTATCTACGGATACTTTACGTTGCCCATTCTTCGCCGGGGCGCGCTCATAGGTCGTCTAGACGCGAAAGCGCATCGCAAGGAGAAGTACTTCGAGGTTAAGGCGCTTTATCTTGAGCAGGGCGTTGTGGTAAGCGATGAGGTGGCCTCCGATGTGGCGACCTCCTTGTTAGAGTGCGCCGCATGGCATCAGACACCGGAGATTATAGTTCGAGGTACGAAGCCCGCAAAACTCCTGCCCTTGATCCGGCGCGCGATTGCCGGACGCCAGACGGATGTGAACGATCAAACTTCCAACCTATGATTTTAGATAAGAGACAGGTGGCAAGGGATGCGACTTCGAAGCGGTTTGAAAAAGCCCCTGAAAGGGGCTACAAGTTACTTTTTTTGAAAAGATTCTTAACTATTGCCGAAAGTCAAATGGGCTGCCGGCAACCTGAGAAGCTCCCCCAAGCTCCGAACAGGTACGTTGACCGGCAGCCACATTTATCTATGCTCTTTTAGACCGCTATAGCCTCTGCAAGCGTCCCCGTTCCCCCGAAAGGAACGCCGCCCGGCTTTTCAAAATGAGAGAACGCCTCCCCCAAAGCCTTCACTCACTGCCGTCCTCAAGAGCCTGACCCGATTACCCTCATCTACTCTTTTTATCAATTTATCTGAAAATCAAAAGAGCAATGACCGTGCCACTCACTCTTTATCGCTAAAGCGCGCGCCTTCGCTTCATTGATTCAACAAGTAAATACGGCTCTCTCATTGACAAACGCCGCACGCGCGATGAAAAGACTTTAAGGTTACGGACAGCCGGTGGGTTGAACCTTTTCCATACTTGGCGCGCGTCCGACTGAACGACAATCGTCCGTACCTCGCATCAATAGAGCGGGTGATGAATCAGGAAGGGTCGGAAATCGTTTGACCGGAACTTAAGCTCGTCGAGCGATAATCGTCGAGCAGGTATTGAATGACACTCTTTTCCTCAATCGAGTGACAGGTATTGTTGATCTGAAAGTCAGACCTCACGCTTCTGACTCTGGCTTCGTAAATCCTTTCTCCGCCCTTCGCCGCGAAGCGGACGCGCCACTGCCGCTCGGCTGTGCGCTCACAACCCAGATGACGCAACTCGTCGAGACCCATAATCCGTCCTTCTGTACGGATAAAGTATTCCGCTGCCTGAACAGGATATTGATAGCATGCCCTTCCCCTGTACTTATCCAGCACCAGACGCTGCGCTTCGTACTCTTCGATACACAGGCGGCCCGATTCTTCCGTCACATGCGCGTAAAAGAGCCCGTGTGGAAAGCAGAGGAGATTGGCCGCAAAGCGGTCTCCACCGACATGAGAGGATTGCCAGACAGACGCGTTCGTGGAGCTTAAAGACTTATAGAGGGGATAACCGAACTTGGCGCAGCACTTATCACGCTTGCCGTGCGTGCAGACCAGATACAAAGGACTATCCGAGGTATCGCCCGCCGCCACTGTTGACGGCACGCTCGCAGAAGCTATTCCTTTCAGATCAATACCGGGCAACTGCTCGTAGTCGTTTATCTTAAGGCGCGTAATCGAGGGCGCATGCTCACGGCAGCGCACGACGAAGACGGCAAGCTCTTCCTTCCGTTTTCGGCGCTCTCGCTTGATAAAGAGCAGCCGCGAGCGGGGAATGTTTTTAACTGCCCTCATCAAATACGCCTTGACCGCCTGCGAGAGGTCGCTGTCCTTAAGGGCCTGCGGCCCCCAGGCGAAGGGATATTCGATAAGCAGCCAGATGTCGCCGACGGAGGCCGTGCCGAACGTCTTCTCCGCAAACCCGCGCGATAGCTCGGAACAAAAAAAGCTTTGCTGGCTTATCATCGTTGAGATTTATCCGCGGCGACAACTACTGTGACGAGCCCGTGAAGGATCAGTTCACCTAAAAAGGCGCGCACGGTACGCTCTTCAAGTTTACCCTTGGCCGCTTCACACAATTCGTTGACGGAACACACGCCTTCTTCGGCAAGCGGGCGCAGGATAAGGATTGATTCAGGGGCAAAGCGCCAGCGCTTTCCGTGACACGAAAACTCTATGGCTTCATTAGCATCATGTTGCGCGTCCATCCTCAGATCGAGCCCGCGCGGCGCGGTCAAACGCAGGAGCGCGTCCCCTAGAGGCAGAATCTCCGGCGTCGCGCTCCAGGGCAGACTGAGTTGTGGACGGGCTGAGGCCGTAGCATCCGAATCCTCATAGAAGCGGTCGAGCAAGTCGGCTCCCCACTCGGCCAGCAATTGATCGCGCAGGCTCTCCATATGCGACGCTTGCTCTGCTCGCGTGGCAAAACGCGGCAAGTCGCGACGGAAATCCTCGCGCTCGCGTAAACGCTCCTTTAGCCAGCCGAGCAGGTCTAGGCCGGTTCTGTTGTGGATGCCGACCGTCAGGTGCAGCGTGGGCTCATCCAGTGGGAGTGCGACGTGCCACCAGCCGCGCGGGATATAAAGCAGGTCTCCATCCTCAAGCGTCCCTTCCCAAAGAGGCGCGCCTTCAGGTTTACAGGCAATCTCCACATCGCGCATGAGCGGAAAGGGGCGCGTCATGCCGTAGATGCTCCAACGCTTGCGCCCCGCCACCTGTAGGATAAAGACATCATGATCGTCCCAATGCAGGTCGAAGCCGCGCGAGGTGCGCCATCCGGCATAAGCGTTGATTTGTATGTGCTCGTGCAACGAGCGCTCTAATCCTTCGGCCAATTCTTCAAGCGGTTGGTAGAGTTCGTCCACGGCATCGAGCACGAGTGTCGCGCCCAGACGAAGCTCGGCTGTTAATTCGACGGGTAGCAGTCGCGGGATGGAAAGCCTGCCCCGCCCGCTCAAGATATGACGAAGATAAGTAGATGACGCGATGCTTTTACCGTCTCGCGTCAGCCTGAGGCGCGGTGGTTCCAGACGATGACGCCTGAGAATCTCGTTCAAACGCTCCCAGGGCAAGAGGTGCGAGAACTTGCCCGGCCAGCCCCGCACATGTCTGTGGGTTTGTCCCCAGGAGGAGTTGAGGAACTCCTCCGTGAGGCATGGCTCCAAAAGTTTCGCCAGTTGATCGAAGACCATGCCCTCCATCTGAGGTCGCCTTATGATTTAAGTGGCATCAGAGCCGTCAGCGTCGCCCGAAGCATCAGAGCCATCCGAGTCAACGGACACACTGTCGGAAGCGTCCGCATCCTTCGCGCCGTCCGTTTTGTCACCATCAGTCATATCAGTGCCGTCCGAGTCCGACTCGTCGCTGCCGTCGGCGTCCGCAGCGTCACCTTTATCGGTCATGTCCATATCGGTATCCGTCTTGTCTCCCGCTTGCGCATGAAGTTTTTCGCCTCTCCCGGCGAGCGGCTCGACCGATAACAAAAGTCCCGAAGCAGTAGTATCTTTTTCCTCAATCCTCGCGGAATCATCCTGTTCTGACATGCGATCTCCTCCTGATTTCTAAAGTGTTTGTAGGGGCGTAAGCTTATTACGCGAAGAGTAGAACAGCAAGGGAGGAACGAAGGGATGAGGGATGAATGATTAAGTGAACGCTTCAATAAATTGATCGCTCAAACTTTTTCATCCCTCATCCCTCATCCCTCATCCCTTCGTTGCGTGTCCGTTGGCCTGGATGGGACGCCAGAGGGCGGCGATGGCGAGACCTGCGCCCACTACCAGGGCGGTGGTCAAGATGGGATGAAGCGTGGCCTTCGTGTAGAGACTGGTCTCAGCGACATAGGCGTGGCCGCCGCCGCGCTCCTGTAGTTGGCCCGATGGCTTGTCCAGACCATTATCCTCGCGCGGGCGTGGAGGCTCGCTGCTCTTCTGCATCTCTGTCATCGTCCACTCCATGACTTTGTCCGTCAGTCGCGGCGCATATGTCTCCGCCATCGAGATGGCTTTGCCCCCGCCGCCAGCGAACAAGTCGCGCTCCGCGTGCTCCGCGCAATGGAGGATGGCTTCGGCGACGACCTCCGGCGCATAGACCGGCGGAGGAACTGTCGGCTCTGCTTCCATATAATTCTTGGCATGGTGCGGGTAGGGCGTATCAATCGCGCCCGGTTTGATAAGCGTGACGGAGACGGGCGCTCCGTCTGCTTCCAGCTCCATGCGGAGCGCGTCCGTGAATCCCTTGACGGCATGCTTCGAGGCGCTGTACATCCCCTGAATCGGGATTGCCCTGTCGGAGAGCGTGCTGCCGACATTAATGATCGCTCCGCCGCGCCCGCGCAGGTGACGCGCCGCGGCCAGCGAGCCATAAACTACGCCCCAGAAATTTGTCTCGAAGAGATGGCGCAGGTCTTCGACTGGAATTTCCAAAAGATTTCCATAGATAGAGACTCCCGCGTTGTTGACCCATGTATTGAAACCTCCGAAACGATGAATCGCAGCATCGGCGATATCACGCACGTCCTCTTCGCGCCCGACATCCGCGACTACGTAGATAGCTTCTCCGCCAGCGCTTTTAATTTCATCCGTCAATTGCCTGAGCGCCTCTTCACTGCGTGCGGCTAAAACCAGTTGCGCGCCGCTCTTGGCGGCCATTCTGGCCGTCACCAGTCCGATGCCGGATGACGCTCCCGTGATGACGATTGTCTGTTCTTTAAGTTTTTTAAGTTGTACACCCATTTTGCTCGCTCCCTTGATTAAACCGAATTTAGTTTTTGAGCCTGACGGAGCCCATCAGCCGAACCGGCGATGATCAACCATCAGGCAGCGATCCTGCACGACTTTGATTCCGGCACGGGCGAGGCGCGCGGCTACCTCGTCGTTGCGAATGCCCGACTGAAACCAGACGGCCGCCGGTCTTTTGGCGAGAATATCTTCCAGATGCGCGGGGATGTCCTCAGACCGGCGAAAGACATCAACGAGGTCTATCTCGCCCGGTATCTCCATTAATGTCTGATAAGTTTTACATCCGAGGATTGAGGTCGCGTCCGGGTGATGAACCGGGACGGGGATGACTTCCAAACCCGCCGAGACCAGATATTGCGGAACATAGAAAGCGGCCTTATTAGGATAGTCTTCCGTTCTCATACCGAGAACAGCGACGCGACGCGTGTTAGAGAGCAACTCTTTCACCTCTTTTTCACTCTCGATGATATTTTCTTGCCAGCCATGATCGTCGTCTGAAATACCGGCGGAAGCTGTGGACGTGCTCATTGGTTATTTTCCTTTCCTTACACATGTTCAATTAACGAACGTCCGCGCCACAGATTCGTACCACTACCGAATCGTACTTGATCCGGCATACGCGTTTTGCGGGCGACTTTTGCGGATACGTGTCCTGCGCTGTTCAAGGAAGCAAGCGCGATGCCAGATTTATACGCTTGATCCGCGAAGCTTGAGGTTTGTGGCGCGAGCGCGAGATACGCTATGCTTTTCATCTGTTGATGCATGAGAAGACAATCGTTTCAAATATGAGTGTTCAAACAAAAGACGAAACAGCAGCAGCTTTGCAGGACGAGTATAAGTACTGGGCATTCATCAGCTATAGCCACCAGGATGAGGCCTGGGCCAGTTGGCTGCACAAGTCGCTGGAGACTTATAAGGTTCCAAGAAAGCTGGTCGGGCGCAAGTTGGAAACAGGTGTGGTGCCGCGCCGTATCTTTCCCATCTTCCGTGACCGCGAGGAGCTGCCGGGCGCAGCCGACCTCGGCGGAAAACTCAAAAACGCTTTACGCAGATCGCGCTACCTGATCGTTATCTGCTCGCCGAAGGCCGCCGTCTCTCAATGGGTCAACGAGGAGATCAAGACCTACAAGGCGCTGGCGCGCGAAGACCGCGTGCTCTGCCTCATCGTTGACGGCGAGCCCTACGCTAGCGAGAAACCTGAGAGCGGAATGCTCGAATGCTTCCCTGCCGCCGTGCGCTTTCGCGTCGCCGAGGATGGCTCGCTTACCGAAGAGAGAACAGAGCCCATCGCCGCCGATGCACGCAAAGGCAAAGACGGTCGAACCAATGCGAAGTTCAAGCTGCTCGCAGGCATACTTAATGTCGGCTACGACGAGTTGAAGCAGAGGGAAAAGAAGCGCCAGACGATGCAGAAGTTGCGCCTGGCGGCGGGCATCGCATCGCTGCTGCTGCTCGCAGTCCTCGTTTATGTGGCAGTTGCCGATAAGGGCCTCAATGTTCCCGGCGGCGAAGGGTTGCGGACTTTCCTTGATCGTCACAACGCATCATTGCTTCGTCCCGTCAGGAGCGAGGCAGAGATTCGCGCGCAGGCAGTCGGTCTTCGTAAGAGATTGCTCGAAGCGCTCGCGCGAGGTCAGACGCCGGAAGGCTGGATCGCTTCAAGCTTGCGATCAAACTTTAAAAGAGAGTTTGAGCTGTGGAGTCATTCGCAGGCACTGAGCGCCGCCTTCAGCGTGCCCGATGCCGAGCATGAAGTGCAGATACGCAGGTTCGTCCGTGGCCTCGAAGCTCCTTTCGCTCCCGGCCTGGCAATTGAAAAGGACGGAATCAAGTATGGATGGATTTCGCATCCCGGCGAGACGCACACGCAGGCGGAGCCAGCCCTCTGGACGACCATCGCTCTCGCCAAGGCACTGGGTCGTCCCGGTCTTCTCACAAACGAGGAGCGAAAGCTGGCCGAGCAGCGCATGGCTTACACACAGGAGGTCTTAAAGCTTTACCATCCGCTAGACACTCAGTCGAGTGGATGGAATATGTTCCCCAGACAGAAAGACCTTTCGCTACATAACACTTACACGACGGCGCTCGCGCTGCTCGCATTGCTGGAGATGCGCGCGGCGGGCGTTGGGTGGGAGGGAAGCGCTGAGCGCCGCGATGCGCTACTGCAAGCTACGGCGCAATGGCTTATAAAGGATTATGCCCCCAGGGCTGATCCGCCGGGCTGGAAAGCGTCCAGCAGTGAAACCGCAAACGAGGTCATAGACGGACTCACCCTGCAAATATATTCGGAGCTACTGCGCGCGGAGGCCGAGGCGGGCGTGACGCTTCCTCCTGAGATGATCGAACAGATACCGCGTTATCTAGCCAGAACTGTCGAGCGTGATATGAAATTCCCGGTCGCCAGCGG
>JBKKAL010000267.1:0-9360 GCA_046714695.1 Pyrinomonadaceae bacterium | reverse complement strand
GGCCTTGAAGCTGCCGATCATCGCCTACGGGACGACGGCCATACCGGGGACAGTGGGCGAGGCGGGGCTGGTTTGGGAGACGCGTGATCCGTATCTGATGGCTCAGTCTCTTGACGCTATCGTCCGTGACGAATCGGTCGGCGTCGCGATGGGTTTGAAGGCGCATCGGCGCTACGAAGAGAAGTACACGAACGAGCGAATCGAAGCGGATTTTCTACGCGCCTTGGATGCTTTGTTATGATCAATGTTCTCTATCTTCTATTTTTATAATTACCAAAAGATAAAGTTGGAGCAGTTGAGTTGAAGCGATGATCAGGATTGCCATTCTGAGCCCAAGTGTCACGACCGCCGACGCCGTCAGCAACGACGTGACGGGGATGTACCGTGTCTTAAAGAGGCAGCGGTGCGAGGTGCGGATATATAGTGAGACAGAGTCTCTTAACGGGTACAAAGTCTATCCGGCAGCCAAAATCAAAAGCTTTCTCAATAATCCCCGCGATATTTTGATTTATCACTATTCCGTCGGCTGGGAGCCGGGGCTTGATCTGCTGAATGAGCTGAAATGCCGCACGGTCATCAAGTACCATAACGTCACACCTGCGCAGTTCTTCGCCGGATTCAGCCCGAGCGACGAGCATCTCTGCGTGACCGGACGTGAACATTTGAAGGAGATTGTAAGCGCCGGATGTGATCGGTATCTTTCCGCCTCGCCCTATAGCATGCAGGAGTTGATAGCGGAGGGCGCGAGCGAAGAGAAAAGTTATGTCGTTCCTCCCTTTCATCACGTTGACCGCCTGCATTCAATCAAGCCGGATAGCGACGTTCTGGCAAAATACGCCGACGGCAAAATCAATGTCCTGATGGTCGGACGGGTCGCTCCGCATAAAGGGCATCTCGCATTGCTCGAAGCGTTTGCGACCTACTATTATCGCTATAACAATGACTCCAGGCTGATCATCGTCGGTAAGGGTGGAGAGGGTCTGAGCGCCTATCCGGCGTTGCTGCGCAAGATGGTCGCGTCCCTCGGGTTGGAGAAAGCAGTGGTCTTCACCGGAGGCGTCGTGGACGAAGCACTCAAGGCTTATTACCTCACGAGCGATGCTTTTATGATTGCCAGTGAGCACGAGGGATTCTGCGTGCCGTTGGTGGAAGCGATGGCCTTGAAGCTGCCGATCATCGCCTACGGGACGACGGCCATACCGGGGACAGTGGGCGAGGCGGGGCTGGTTTGGGAGACGCGTGATCCGTATCTGATGGCTCAGTCTCTCGACGCTATCGTCAGAGATAAATCGTTGAGTCTGGCCTTAAGACAGAAGGGCGAGCGGCGCTACGAAGAGAAGTACACGAACGAGCGAATCGAAGCGGATTTTATGCGCGCTCTGGATGGTTTGTTATGAGTAGGGTAGCCATCGTCGTGCAGCGTTGCCACGAAACAATCGTGGGAGGCTCGGAGTCTCTCGCCTGGCAGTATGCCACGCTCTTGAAAGACGCATACGAGGTGGATGTGTTGACGACGACGGCCGTGGACATCTCGGATTGGGCAAACGCTCTACCTGAAGGATTAGAGCGGCGAGACGGCATCAACATTCGCCGCTTTACCGTCACGGTCGGGCGCAGCCGATACTGGAGCAATCTTTACGAGCGCCTTCAGAGCAGCTTTAGCCCGTTTGCCGTCGGAGGGCGGCGCACCCCTGACGGCGATCATTTCCTGCGCTGGAGCGTGCCGCTTCAGGAAGAGTTTATTCTCCATCAAGGCCCCTACTCAGAACCGCTCACAGAGTTCTTAAGGCAGCAGTGGCGTAATTACCGGGCGATCATTTTCACCACCTATCTCTACCCGACAACCTACTTCGGGCTGCTGCAACTTCCGCGCGGCCATGCGCTGCTCGCGCCCACGCTCCACGACGAACAGCCCGCCTACCTGTCTGCCTACCGTCATGCGGCCCATCGCGCGCATTCCCTTATCTGGCTGACGGATGCCGAGCGGCGCGTGGCGCAAAAACTTTGGGGCGATCTTGATGGAAGCGTGGTGGCGATGAGCATTGATACAAAGCCCCGCGCGGCCGTCCCCTCGGAGTGGCCTTATCTTCTCTACTGCGGGCGCATTGATCTGAACAAAGGCTGCCCTGAGCTTTTCAATCACTTCATCAAATTCAAAAGGCATAACCCTTCCAAGCTTCGTCTGGTATTAACGGGCAAGGACGATCTCGGCGTGCCTTCGCATCCGGACATAGAATTTCGCGGGTTTGTTTCTGACGATGTGAAATTCGGCTTGATGGCGGGCGCGGCCGTTTACGCGATGCCTTCGCCGCATGAAAGCTTTAGCATCGTCACGCTCGAAGCGATGGCCCAGCAGACTCCCGTGCTGGCGAGCGCGGCTTCCGAGGTACTGGTTGATCATGTGAAACAGAGCGGAGCAGGAAGAATTTATCAGGACTACGAAAGCTTTGCCGCCGCGTTAAATGAGATGTTGCCGGATGAGCGCTTGCGCGACGAGATGGGTGCGGCGGGAAGAGAATATGTCATCGCAAATTATCAGCCCGGTCATATACGCTCACGCCTCGTCGAAGCGGTCGAATCCTGCGCCGAGCCAGCGCCGCCCAAAGTAAGCGAGCCGCGCTTGAGAGTCGCAAAAGATAAAAACCCCGCGTCCGATTCCCACGCCGATCAACTGCTCAATTGTCCACCCCTGCCACTGCCTGAAGGCTGGTCTGAGGATGAGCTGTACGACATGTTGACTTCCGTGCTGGTCGAAGACGGCCCGCCGGAGGAGATGCGCACTTATGCCGGCACGGACTTTAAACGTTTTATCTACACGCTCGGACTCGTGCCTCAAAAGCCGCAACTGGATGTGCTTGAGCTTGGCGCGAATCCGTATTTCATGACGACGCTTCTTTACAAGTTCAGAGACGCGCGGCTGCACCTCGCCAATTTCCTCGGAGGTGATGAAAAGAGAGGCGTCCAGAAAGTGACCATCGGGACGACCGGCGAGACGATTCCCTTTGCTTATCAACAGTTCAATATCGAAGAGGACGTTTTCCCTTACCCGGATGAATCCATGGATGTCGTCCTCTTCTGCGAAATCATCGAGCATCTCGTTAATGATCCCGTGCATGCCCTGATCGAGAGCAGAAGAGTGCTCAGGCCCGGCGGGATGCTCATCATTACGACGCCCAACGTCATCTCTCTGGATAATGTTTGTAAGCTCGCGGGCGGGGGGAATATCTACGACCCTTACTCCGGCTATGGGCCATACGGCAGGCATAATCGTGAATACAACAGGCACGAGCTTGACCTCCTGCTCAAAGATAACGGCTTTCAGATGGAGTTGATGTTCACCGCCGATATTCATAAGCGATACGCCGATACATACTTTGATCTGGAACAGGTCAAACAGGCGGTCAAATTCCGCCACGCAGACCTCGGCCAGTATGTCTTCTGCCGGAGCACGGTCGAGCGAAGCGCGAAGGGCAAGCCGCCTGTGCGCCCTGACTGGCTCTACAGGTCTTTAGACTGAGGCTGATTCTCGGAACTGGCGGCCGGAAACGGTTGATTTCAACATATGGCAATGCTTCTCGCGTCCATCAGGCGAAAATTAGAATTACCATCAACTCCGAAGGTCATGAGAGGGCGGGAACGTCACTGGCTCGGAGCGCTGCTCTTTTTTTCTCTACTCTATATCGTGTTCTTCTCATCCGTGCTTTTTAGCGGCGGGCACTTACTGTCGCCGGGCGATGGTCTCCCTCTGAACCTTCCCAATTTTTTTTCAAGAAAGGTGCTCTGGGACACTCTGCTATTCGGCGGATTTCCGATGTTTGCCGATCCCCAGATCATGATGTGGTATCCGCTGGCGAGACTTTTTTCGCACATCCCCGGTGGTTGGAACCTTTTCATGCTGCTGGCTTATATCCTGGCAAGCTTTTCAATGTACGGTTATGTCTACACCGTCACCCGTTCGCGCCTTTCTGCGCTGGCGAGCGGAGTGATCTACGGCATGAGCGGCTTTATGATGGCGCATCTGGGTCACCACGGAATAATTCATACCGCGTCATGGCTGCCCTTGATCATCTGGTCGCTTGAGATATTACGTCGCAGGTGGAGTCCATTATGGCTCGTCGTTGGCAGTATCGCCGTCGGTTTTTGTTTTCTCTCCGGGCAGTCGCAAATGTTTTTTTATGGCCTGCTGTTGAGCGTCTCTTATACAGTCGCGTTAGGTTGGAGAGCGCCTGTGGGTCGTCGGCCATTTTATCTTTATGCTTTGCTGCTTTTTGGTCTGGGCATCGGGCTGGCTGCCATCCAGATCATCCCGACCGCCGAGCTTATCAACCATAGTATGCGTAGGGAATATAGTTTCGCGGAGTTCGTAGCCTTTTCAATGCCCGTCAGCCAGTTGATAACGCTCCTTTTTCCTTATCTGTACGGCGCGTCCGGAGATTCCGATCATCCCTTTTTCGGCCTTGGGAATTCAACTGAGACGGCCGCTTACGTGGGGTTGCTGTCATGGATGTTAGCGGTCATCGGATTCGCCGCTTTCCGGCGCAAGCCAATGATTTCATTCTGGGCGGTGGCGGCTGTGGTCGCGTGCTTGCTCGCTCTGGGTTATGCGACTCCTCTCGCGCGTATTATGTACTCTGTGCCGGTTATGAATCGCTTTCGCGTGCCGGCGCGTCATTTCCTTGAGATGACTTTCGCCGTCAGCGTGCTCGCCGGATTCGGTATCAGCGCAATCAGGCGCGGGAAAGTGAACTCCCGTCAAATCCATAAAACCATCCTCATCTCTTCACTCGTGATGCTCGCCTGTCTGATGTTGATCACAACCAGCAATGCTTTCAGCGATAAACTGGTTGCCGATGCGGCGAGTGCTGGCGTGCGTGACCTCAATCTTCTTCCATGGGCTAATAGCGTAGTCGGCGTCCCGGTCATAATTTTTCTAATTACCGCGGGCGGACTCGCTTACTGGTATCGGCAGCCCCGCTCCGCTGCTCGAACCTGCCTGTTGATAGTGGTGCTGTTTCTTGACCTCGCAAGTTTCGGATGGTTTTACGAATGGCGATATGCTTCACCTCATAAAAGCGAGTTGACGCCGCCTGCGGTAGCTCATGACTTAACCATCGCGCTCAATGCCACGCGCCAGCGTTTTTTGCCCGCTGACGGTTTTCAAGGCCCACCCCACAATCTACCACCGAACCTGTCCAGAATGTGGGGCGTCCCCAGCGCGAGCGGACAGAATGTACTCAGATTGGAGAGAACCAGCCGCCTCTTATCAATGGCCGAAGGCGGAAACGTGGATCCATCATGGAGCGAGCCCGGTAATCAGAGCGTAAACCTGATGGCGATCCGCTATGTTTTCACACCGCGCGGCGACTTTATTAATCAGGACAGCGTCTCCTGGCTCAAAAAAGACCTTGACCTCTGGATCGGTTCGGGATGTGATCGTGGTTCGACGCCCTCCTTAACATTCGAAATTCCGAAGCCGTTCATGGCGTCAAAGGTCGCTCTGGTCAGTATGCTGGCCTGCTCGACCGGCATTCCGGATGGAACAGAAGTGGCGCGGCTTTCCGTCACTGATGTTAACGGTCGTGTCCAGACTAGAAGCATTGTCGCCGGGCGCGACTCATCCGAGTGGTCTGGCGATTGCGGTAATGTGAGGCCCATGATGCGGCACGGGCGCGCAACAGTTTTCGATTCCTATCCCGCCAAAATGTACGATGTGCCTTGCGAAGGCCACCACTTTGTGACCACGCTCAACCTGGAAGAGGCTACAGAGGTCAAGAGCGTAAATCTGCAATGGACAGGGGGCACGGCTGCCCTCGTTCTGCATAAGTTAAGTTTGATAAATGATTCGACTAAAGCCTCGTATGCGTTCAACCCTGAATATCTGGATAGCAGCCGCTGGCGACTTGTTGACGAGACGAATAATATTCGTCTTTACGAGAATCTGCGGGCGATGCCGCGCGTCTGGCTGGCGCATGACATTGCGGTGGTCAAACCCGAAGAGGCGCTTCAAATTATCAAATCATCAAAACTGCCTGACGAGCGCGACTTCGATCCCGCGCGAACGGCCCTCGTCGAGGAGCCTTTGAATATGGCTTCACAGGAGATAGATGCGAATGCATCGGCCGAAATCGTGTCCATGTCCGACACCACCATGGAGGTTCGTACGTCCTCCGTATCCCCCTCCATACTGATCACCAGTGATCCTTATTATCCCGGTTGGGGGGTAAGCATTGACGGCGAGCGCGCTCATCTGTTTCGCGCCGACTATGCGATTCGCGGCGTAATGTTGCCTGCCGGACAGCATCTGGTGCGTTTCGAGTTCAGACCCAGGAGCTTTTATTACGGGGTCGCGATCAGCGCCATCTCATTGCTGGCGCTGGTCGTAATCTTTTCAAAGGCGCTCATATTGAGCGCCCGGCGGAAGCGACTTTTAAGCCATTGACACCCGCCGAATGGCAAGTTAAACTTCTTTTTGCCTCGCTGGCCGCTCAGGCGCGCCATCGCGGCAGTGGATGACCGCCTCTTTCCGGTTACTTTTCCCATTATTTAAATGAAGCTATAGGAGCAGTAAAATGAAGCTGATCGTTGCTATTTTCGTGGTCTTTCTCGCTACCGTCGGGGTGTTCGGGCAGGCCCCGGAGCAGACAGCCCCCACGTTAAAAATTGTAACCGACGATCCGAGTTTGCCATCCGACCTTTATTACGGAAGTATTAAGATCAAGCCGTTGCGCCTGCGCCCCGGAACTAATCAGGTAATTACTATTGATGATAACGATTTTTTCATTCAGCAGCACTATATAGACTTTCTCAGTCGCATGCCTGAGGCAGCCGGGTTACGGGATTGGCTTGCTATTTTGAACAACTGTCCCTCCGGCGATACCACTTGTGATCGCATCCATGTCTCTTCGGGTTTTTACCGTTCACCGGAATTTCAGGAGAGAGGATTTTACGCCTATCGCTTCTACTCTGTCGGACTGGGACGTAAACCCGACTATGGGGAGTTCATACCAGACCTGCGGCGTGTGAGCGGTTTTCTAACTCCGACTGAACTTGAGGCAAACAAGTTGGCTCTGGCTAACGACTTCGTGCTCAAAGCGGAGTTTCGCAATAAGTACGATTCCATTACTGACCCGGCGGCGTACGTCAAAGCGCTGGAAGCAACAGCCGGAGTCACTTTGGCTAACGAGAGTGCATTGATTGCCGATCTGGCGGCGGGCAGAAAGACCAGAGCGCAGGTCTTAAAGGCGATTGTCGAGAGCCAGGAGGTTTTCCAGAAGTATTTCAACCAGGCATTCGTCGTAATGCAATACTTCGGATACCTGCGCAGAGACCCCGATGCTCTTTATCTGGAGTGGATCAACACACTGAACACTACCGGAGACTATCGTCGGATGATCAACGGCTTCGTCAACTCCACAGAGTATCGTAATCGCTTCTAAGACTCCGGGCATCCGCACACGATCACAAGAGAAAGGCCGATTCGACATCGAGTCGGCCTTTCTCGTATCATCACGGGGCCTTTTTGTGCGCTGTTTTCGTCTGTAAACCGTGCCTTTCGGCCCACCATCCCGCTGAAGCCCGGAGCGGGCAGCTTATTCGGATGGCTTCCCGTTAGATGTCTTTGGTCAGGCTGAGTGCGAAGTATCTGTTGTGACGATGAAATCAGAACTGCCGGATATTACCGTCGTTATCCCTGTGCTGAATGAGCGCGAGAATCTTGAGCGCCTGCTTCCTTTGCTCAAGGATGTGCTCGATGAAATGGGCCTCAAGGCCGAGATCATAGTGGCAGACGGAAGCTCCGTGGACGGTTCGCGAGAGATAGCGGAACAGTACGGGGCCAGCGTCGTCCGTCAACAGGAGAGGGGATTTGGCGGGGGGTTGCTCGCAGGATTTACAGCGGCCACAGCCCCATACATCGTAACTATGGACGCCGACCTCTCTCACCGGCCAATCTTTTTACAGAGCTTCTGGCAGCAACGAGAGGAGGCTGAACTGCTGATCGCTTCTCGATTTATCGAGGGCGGGCGCGCAGACATGAGTCTCTTTCGACTCCTGTCGAGCCAACTATTGAATCTCGTCCACAGACGTGCGCTCGCGCTTGAATTGTATGATCTTTCGAGCGGCTTTCGCATGTACCGGAATGGAATTTTAGACTGGAGACTCATACAGGCGCGCGACTTTGATGTGCAGGTGGAGTTACTGGTCAGGATCCACTCCAGCGGGGGGCGTGTCAGGGAAATTCCATTTCACTACATGGCGCGCAACTCCGGCAAATCGCACGCCAAATTGATCAGGTTCGGATGGGCATTCTCGAAAACACTACTCCGCATGTGGCGTCTTCGCAACTCCGCCGCCGCTACTTCCTTTGTTCAAGGCGTTGAATAACCTGTTCTTTGGCCGCCCCTTCTGTTTCCAATCACCTCGCGGTAAACAGCAAGAGTCAACCGCGCGGTCTTCTCCCATGTAAACAGCGCCGCGCGCTTGAGCCCGGCAGATGAAAGACGCCTGCGCTCGGCTTCATCTTCAAGCAACTCGATGATACTGCCGGCGAGCGCTTGCACGTCCGTCGGGGCGACGAGGCGTGCTGCCTGTCCGACCGTCTCCATAATCGCGCCTGTGTTACTGGTGATGACCGGAGCGCCACAGGCCATCGCTTCGAGAGGCGGCAGACCGAAGCCCTCATAAAGCGAAGGATAGACTGAGACGCGGCATGAAGAGTAGAGAGCGCGCAGATCATCTTCATTAACGTAGCCGGTGAAAAGCACGCGCTCTCTTATCCTCGCGTTCTCGATGAAGGAGTACATCTCTTCCATCAGCCAGCCCTCGCGACCCGCGATCACCAGTTGAGGACGCAAAGATGTGTGTCGCATCACCTCGTCAAAGGCGCGCAAGAGGGTAAGCAGGTTTTTGCGCGGCTCGATAGTCCCGACGAAAAGAATAAACTCGTCCTCGACACCGAGCCGCCGCTTTGTCTCAATGGTTTCTTCTAATGGAAGGGGGCGAAAGCAGCGACGCGGCGCCTCCGGCGTGACGACGACCTTTTCCGCATCCACGCGCAGATGCTCACAGATTTCGCGCTTCACGCTCTCTGTCGGACAGATGATCTTTGAAGAAAGGTGCGCGATCAGGGGTAGCCTGCGCTGTGCTCTGCGCGCCAGGTGCGCTTCGTGCTTGTCGGCATGTAAAAGCGAGGACAGGTCATGAATCGTGACGACGGTGCGCCGCCTGTTCCAGAGCTGCGTTTCGTAGTTTGTGCCGTGAAAAAGGTCAAGGCGCGCGACTTGCAGATAAATGGGCAGGGCGACGGCCCACCAGTATCTGCGAAGCAGTGTCGCCTTCGGATTGACGGCCACCAGATTAGAA
>JBKKAL010000266.1:0-46099 GCA_046714695.1 Pyrinomonadaceae bacterium | reverse complement strand
ACAGTTCCAGCATTAAGTCGGCGTCAACTTCATCCATCTCCTCTTCCGGGCTGATCAGCGTCCGGAAGAGTTTTTCCAGTTGGTCTTTATCAGGTAACTCAGGTCTATCTGCCATAACTTCCCCTTTCAAAGTTAAAGAACTGAAGGCGTCAGTTGATTTCGAAATCAACTGACGCCCTCCCAAACACGTCGCGAAATGTCATTCATGCAGGATTAAAGCCAGCTAACTTTCTTATCCTGAGTCAGCAGTTTTCTTTTGCACGATCATTTATTCCAACGAGCCACCCTTAGACTTCGTGAACCGTGTTTAATCGGGATTAAAGTTGAAGACTTTAAAAGTAAGTTACAAACTTTATTTGTAAGTTGCAGACTTTAATTGTCCGATTCATTTTGTGTAAGAGGCCGATGCGTCCATCAAATTCGCATCGGCATGACGACGTACTTGTATTCGTAGTCGCCGTTCACGGCCGGGCTCAACTGCGCCTGGGAGTTGCCGTCTTTGAATTCAAAGGCGACTTGACCTTCGCCGACGACGTTGAGGAAATCCTGTAGATATTGCGCATTGAAGCCAATCTCGACCACGTCGCCGCTGTAATCGGTGGCGACCGTTTCGCGCGCCTCGCCCTCTTCGGCATTCTGCGAGGTAATCTGAAGTTCATTCGGCCCGAGATGAAAGCGGATCGCGTGCGAGCGGTCGTCGGCCATCAGCGCGACGCGCCTGATCGCCTGGTTAAGCGATGCGTTGTCGAAAACGATAGTCTTGTCATTGCCCTTTGGCATGACCATCTCGTAGTTCGGGAACTGGCCGGAGAGCATTCGCGAGATTAGAAGACGAGGGCCGACCTCGAAGTAGATATGGTTCTCATCTGCGCCCAAACTGATCTCGCCCTCGAAGGAGGTGGTCAACTTGGTCAGCTCTGCCAGCGTCTTACGGGGTATAAGAGCGTCTATTGCCTCCTTAGACTCGTTTTTCCCCAAATCCTGACGTGCGATATAGGCCAGGCGGTGTCCGTCGGTTGTAACCATCTTTGCGCCCGTTTTGTCCAGGATAAATTTCGCGCCCGACAGGGTATAACGCGACTCCTCCTGCGTGATGGCAAAGATCGTGCGGTCAATGAAGGATTTGAAGACCTCTGCGGGCATCTTCATCGGCGCTGATTTAAAGCTCGGCACCTCCGGGAAAGATTCGCGCGAGACGCCTGCGATCTTCGAGCGGAAATTCTCGCACTCGACCGTTACCCAATCATTCTCTTCTTTACGAAATTTGACGGTCGCATCCGGCAACAGACGCGAGATGTCAAAAAGCTTGCGCGCCTGAACGCACATCGAGCCGGGTTTACCGATGCTCTCGCTTTCGGTCTCACAGCGGATGGTGACATCAAGGTCTGTGGCGATAATGCGAATCGTGTTTTCGCCGACCGATTCGATGAGGATGTTCGAGAGAACGGGGATGGTATTTTTCTTCTCGACAATGCCTTGAACAAAACCAAGCTCTTTGGTGAGAGCCGTCTTACTAATGCTGAACTCCATTTACAAACTCCTCTGTCTAAAATAATGATTTATTCGAGTCTTAAAAATCTATCAAAGTGCGTCCGCGCCTTTTACTACTAATACTAATTAAATACTATGTATATATATATAGTAGTAGTAGTAGGGCCTGTGGAAATGTGGAAAAGTCACTTTATTGTTGACAGCAAAGAAATTGTTTTCCACAGGGGGTGTGGAAATCGCTGTGGAAAACAACGCGCGCCTGTGGAAAAGTTTTCTCTTCAGGGAGTTTTCCACATTTCCACAGGGCACTTTGTTGCGATGCCTGTGGAAATGTGGAAAACTCCAAGTTAAGTATTACGTGTAAAGAACTAAACCGAAAACCGTACTGTGCAAAACTATTAACCCTGAAACTCGGTTAACTACTTGCAAAGATTGTCCATAAGGTCACTCACGACCCTGTGGAAATTTTGATCCTTCAAAACAAGCGCTTCGATCTTCTCAACGGAGTGAATAACAGTCGTGTGATGCTTGCCGCCAAACTCTCTACCGATCTCAGGAAAACTATGTTTCGTCAAACGCTTGCACAGGTACATGGCGACCTGCCGAGGCACGGCTATCTGCCTGGTATTGCTCTTTGATGTCAGCTCGTCAACGCGCAGACGATAATGCGCTGCTACAGACTGTTGAATTTGGTCAATGGTGATTCCAGCGGGTTGATCATCTTCGGCGATATTGCGAATCGCATCCTGCGCCAGCATCTTTGAGATGGGCAGGCCGCGCAAAGATGAGATCGCCACCAGACGCACGAGCGAGCCTTCCAACTCGCGTATGTTGCTCTTCACCTTGCTTGCGATAAAGAAAGCCACATCATCAGGGAGTTGAACGCCGTCCAAGTCGGCCTTGCGTTTCAGAATCGCGACCTTGGTCTCAAGATCAGGCGGCTCCATATCGGCGATCAGTCCCCACTCGAAACGCGAATGCAGCCTCTCTTCCAGCGTTGGTATCTCTCGCGGCGGGCAATCAGAAGTAATTACGATCTGTTTCTGACCGTCGTATAGAGCGTTGAATGTATGGAAGAACTCTTCCTGCGTTCGCTCTTTGCCCGCCATGAACTGTATATCGTCCATCAAAAGAACATCTATCGAACGATATTTCTCGCGAAAGGTCTGCGTCTTGTCATAACGAATCGCATTGATCAGTTCGTTCATAAACTTTTCTGCGGAGATGTAGGAGAGGCGTAAATGACGATTACGCTCCTTTATGGCCTGCCCGGCAGCATGCATCAAGTGGGTCTTTCCCAATCCAACCCCACCATAAATATAGAGTGGATTGTAGGTTTTCCCCGGAGCTTCTGCGATTGCCAGCGATGCCGCGTGGGCGAATTGATTGCAAGAGCCGACGACAAAAGTCTTGAATGTGTACTTCGGATTTAGAGAAAGCTCAATTGGCTCAATATCTACAAAGGTGGTCGCAGCCGGCGTCAATCCATCGGATTCTGCCGCTTCAAGGAGAGTGAATAGACTGGAGCTTTTGCTTTTGCCATTGCCTGTGGCCGTTTCCGTCGTGCCATAGGTATTGACTTCATGACCCTCCGACATCTTTTCATTGTGGCGAGCCTCTTCCTCTTCGACCATCCAATCAACATGGTATTGGGCCAGGTTCAACTCCTCCAGCGATTCGTCCAGCACCTCCGAGTAATTGGAGCTGACCCAGTCTTTGACCACCTGATTGGGAGCGCGCAGATGCAGAACCTGCTCCGAATCGTCGCAGCCCTCAAATTGTATGGGGCGAAACCACGTCTCGAAACTATGGCGGTTGAGCCGTTTTTCGACGGCATTAAGAATGTCGCTCCAGAGCCGATTCTCAATCACAGTACTCATGGCTTATCCGTCCTGTCTCATCAAGAGCCTTCACCTTAGCAATAGACGAAGAGCGTCACAAAATGATACAGATACCTCTTCCTAATCTTTTCAAGCTCTTCTTTGAGTAAGACCTCGGAAGGTGTTGTAAATGCACCCTCTTGGTTGCTTATTCGGTCTTCGTCCCGGAAGTTTTCCACAAGGATTTCCACAGGGTTGTGGAAATCCTTCCAAACTTAAAGTGATGCTTTAAGTATTTATGTGTCAAGTACTTACGGGTCTAAAGAGTCATCAAAACGAGGCGGAGACTAGCATAATAGTAACCCGGAAGCAAGGGAAATCCACAGGCTTGAATAATTTTTTTTGATTGCGCAAAACCCTATTTTTTCTTTGCCATCTTTTGTTTTGCAGACTTTGGAAAAACGGCCTGTTGAATTATTTTGGGACACATCAGTTTATTCGGCTTCCAATGAAGGTGGGCAAGAAGAGTCTCCTTTTATTCTGCCTTTGTAAGTTTGATCAGACGTTTTGAGCCTGCCTTTCTTGACATAATGTGAGCCCGCAGTTAGTCTTACACTTTTCATTTGAGCGGAGAGTAATCAACTATGTCTAAGCGCACATTTCAACCCAACAATCGTCGTCGAGCTAAAACACATGGCTTTCGCGCTCGGATGGCGACCAAGAATGGCCGTCTGGTACTAAAGCGTCGCCGCGCAAAGGGGCGCAAACGCCTCACGCCGTCGCATTATTGATACCGTCGTAGGCCGTTTGCCCAAACAAGCCCATCTGCGCGCTTCTGCCGAGTTTCGCCGTGTGTATGCTGGCGGGCGACGTTATGACGGCCGTTTGATGACTGCTTTCGTACATCCTAACGATTTACAGCATCATAGATTCGGTATTACGGCATCGCGGAAAGCGACCGGCAATGCGGTTGAGCGAAATCGCGCGAAGCGTTTATTGCGCGAGACCTTTCGCCTGAGCAATCCCGAGTTGGATGAATTGAATTTGAAATATGATTGGGTGCTCAATGCGAAGCGTTCTTTATTGCGTGAAAAGGTCACAGCACCTCTGGAAGAATTTCAAAGAATCATTGCACGCGCGGTAAGCGAGGAAAGCCGGGTTCAGGTAGAAACCGAGCGGTGACGGCAATGGGAATTGTTCTGGTCGCGTTTTTGAAACTCTACAAAGCAATGATCTCGCCATTGCTTCCGCCCTCGTGCCGCTTTGTTCCGAGTTGTTCGGAATACGCACGAGAAGCGATAGAGCGGCATGGTGCCATGCGCGGAACATGGATGGGGGCGCGCAGGCTTTTGCGCTGTCATCCGTTTCATCCAGGTGGATATGATCCGGTCAAGTGAAGAGCGAAACAAACAGAACAGTACAAGCATTCATTTTTTGAGATTCTTATTGGAAGGCGAGTCAGTAATTTAAATCACATGCAACAAAGGCGTTTTGTTCTCGCTCTTGTACTCTCTGCGGCAATACTTTTCGGATGGGGCTATCTACAGCGCCGTCTCTTCCCCGTCCAGCCTCAACCGCAAGACAACGCCAATACTTCCACGCCTGAGCAGCAGCCTGCTAATACTCCGTCACCACAAGCGGTTGCTCCTCCAGTAACCAGTCAACAGCCGACCGAAGCCATCACTTCAGCTCCGGAGACTACACCGCAGCGAAAGGTTTCCATTAAGACTCCACTCTATGAGGTGAGGTTGGATAACCGTGGCGCGATTGCAACGAACTGGATTCTCAAAGCGCTTCCCTCTGAGAATGGTAATCAGGGACGGCCTCTATATTCTGTGGCGGGCGATAAGCAGAACCCGCAGCCTCTCGAACTTATTTCTCAAGAAGGCGTCACGCGTGGTCAGGCTACATTTCAAATCGTCACTGGAGATCAAACCTTAGACTCGCTGCTTGCTTCGAGAAATTACCAGATCGCGGGAGCTGTAGGAGATGGTGGAGAGCTAAATATTGATCTCGGGCCGGGCAAGACCCAGCAGAGCGTAGAATTCATCCTTCAAGATGAAGCGACGGGACTCAACGCTTCCAAGCGAATAACTTTCTTCGCGGATCGCTACAGCGCAGATATAGAAGTTAAGTTGACGCGCAATGGTCAGCCTCTTCCTCAAGCGAAGCTTATGATCGGGCCGAGCATCGGCGATCAGGGCGTCAAGTATTACAGCTTCTATTCCGTTGCGCCCGAAGGTATCGCTGTCGTCGGAGAAAATGATGAGCGACATCCCGGCGAACAGGTCAATCACAATAATGGTGATCGCCTTGCGCTCAATGGTCCTGTGGACTGGGCCGGTAGCGGCGATACTTACTTTGCCATGCTTGCTGTGCCCGCGAAAAAGATGGAAGGGCTGGAGTTTCGCACAACGCAGTACAGTGCGGAAGTAGACGGAAAGCAGGAGTCTAGATACTTGATCTCGGCTCTCGTTCCGATCCCAACCGATGGCACACGAACGTGGCTTTATACGGGCCCGAAAGACCATTACCTGCTTACTTCAGCCAGCGCCGAGATCAGTCAGGCGGTCACGCCAGCGCGCCCCGTAGACCTTGAAAGATCAATTGATTACGGGTTTCTAGGCAGCGTCTCGCGCCCCCTGGCAGTGCCGATTCTCTGGTCTATCAAAAAACTTTACCATCTGACGAACAGCTACGGCATCGCGATTATTATTTTCACGATTATTATTTATTCGCTTTTCTTTCCGCTCAAATGGCGTTCGTCAAAATCAATGAAGAAGGCGCAAAAGCTTGCGCCGCGCATGAAAGAGCTACAAGAAAAGATCAAGGGGATGAAGCAGGATGATCCGCGCCTTAAAGAGATGCAGGTGGAACAACTGCGTCTGATGAAAGAGGGTAATCCGCTCGGCGGCTGCCTGCCTCTCTTGATACAGATGCCTTTCCTCTTTGCGCTCTATCGCGCGATCACCATCTCGATTGATTTCAGGCAAGCATCATTTCTCTGGATACCGGATTTATCAGCGGCCGAGCCCTATACTATACATCTTCTGCCGATCCTCTTTGCCTCGTCCATGATCGTCTTGCAGTTGATTACGCCTGCGCCCTCGGCCGATCCTTTACAGCGCAAGATGATGGCTATTGGTATGCCGCTCTTTATGCTCTATATCATGTGGAGCGCGCCTGCCGGGTTGCTTGTTTACTGGTTAGTCGGAAATATAGTCGGCTTCAGTCAGCAGTTTCTGATCAATCACTTGACCAAATCAGAAGACGACGAAGAACCACCGGAGGAAAAAAGAGCCTCGGCGCGTCCGACTAAAAAATTAAACACCGCGCGCGTCTCGCAAGCGTGATATCAACATCGCCATCAATACGTAAGGCGGGCTGGAATGGTTAGATAAAGATGAATGAAGCATGCACACAGGCGCAGGATTTTCTTAACTCCATTTTCGATGGTGTTAATTTCAATCTGCGTGCGACTGTGGGAGAAGCCGCGACGGGTTGTCATCTGGAGATAGATGGAGCGGACTCGGCTCTGCTGCTCAATGAGGGTGGCGAGTTGTTGGAAGTCTTTCAGCATCTTGTCAATCAAGCCTTTGGTCGCTCTCTTCCGCAGGGCGAGCGCATCATCTGCGATGTTGAAAACTTTCGCGCCACGCGCGAGGCTGAACTACGAGCCATGGCGCGACATGCGTCTGAGCGTGTAAGAACAACAGGCGTCGCTTTCGCCTTTGGGCCCATGAACTCTAACGAGCGCCGCGTCATTCATCTTGCGCTCGCCGAGCAGGAAGATCTCCATACTGAATCAATCGGCGAAGGCTCGGGCCGCAGACTCAAAGTAAGTCTCAAAACTTCCCCCAGGTAATAAACTTCATTAAAGAGTTTTGCGCGCGCAAATTTTGGTGCAGGCACTCTTCTCTTTTTAGTAGTGTCAAAGACAGACACCATCGTCGCTTTGTCAACGCCGACAGGCCGTAGCGGTATCGGCGTTATCCGTTTAAGCGGCGCACGCTCTCTTGAGATCACCTCCTTTTTGATTAGCGAAGAGCGTTTCACTCCTCAAGCCAATCGCGTCACATTAAAGAATATTCGCGACCCGAAGACCGAAGAAATTTTAGATCGCGCTCTCATCACCTTCTTCAAATCACCCCATTCATTTACAGGCGAAGATGTAGTTGAGTTAAGTTGTCATGGCTCACCTGTTCTGCTGCGACAACTGGTTGACATCATCCTCGGCCTTGATGCGCGCGCCGCCGGACCCGGCGAATTTACCTTACGCGCCCTCTCTAACGGACGTTTAAATCTAAGCCAGGCAGAGGCCGTACGCGATCTAATAAACGCACAAACGAACGCCGCACTCCGGCAGGCCGCGCGTCAACTCGGCGGTGAACTTTCCGCGCGTCTTCAGCCTATTAAAGATGCTTTACTCGACATCATCGTCCCCCTTGAATCCTCTCTTGAGTTTGTCGAGGATGATTTGCCGGAAATTGCCCATGAAGCAGTTAAAGGAAAACTTTCAGAACTGCGTGCTGAGATCGGAAAGCTGACCGCCACTTTTCAATCAGGAAGGCTTTTACGTGATGGTCTTCGGATCACTTTAGCAGGCCGCCCTAATGTAGGTAAGTCCAGTGTTTTCAATAGGTTAGTTCTGGTTGACAGGGCCATCGTGACAGATATTCCAGGAACAACGCGTGACAGTTTAAGTGAACTAATCAGCTTACAAGGGATACCAGTTCTGCTTACCGATACGGCAGGCGTTAGGGCTTCTACAGACAGAATTGAAACTCTTGGCGTTGAGCGGACGCGTCGTGCGATGGCGGATGCAGACTTGATCGTCTTAGTGCTCGACGGCTCTCAGCCCCTGACGAGCGACGACAAGGAAGTTATGGCAGAGGTCGCAGAAAGTGCTCACATCATTGCTCTGAACAAAAGTGATCTAGGCTCTTTCCCTCTCAACGATAGCGAGCGCACATGTGACACATCGCCTGTGATTGCTATTTCGGCTAAAACAGGTGCGGGACTCGATGACTTGCGGGCTGCTATACTAAAACCGTTTGCTGCTTCTGGTATGCAGACGACTGGATTGCTGATTACGGATGCGCGCCATTTCGATCTACTGCGGCGCGCTCAGCAAGCGATCCTTTCCTCCAACGATTTGCTCAAACAGCATGCCTCAGAGGAGCTTGTGCTTGTTGGTCTCTACAATGCTCTGCGTTTTCTGGGGGAGATTACTGGCGAGACAACATCCGAAGATGTGTTATCCCAAATTTTCGCAACTTTCTGTATAGGGAAATAGCCGATGAGTTTCGATGAGGATTTTGATGTGATTGTGATCGGCGCGGGCCACGCCGGATGTGAGGCTGCTTCTGCCGCAGCCCGCCTTGGCGCTCAGACTGCGCTTGTGACGCTCAACCTGGATTTGATCGGCCAGATGTCATGTAATCCGGCCATTGGAGGGATTGCCAAGGGTCATCTCGTGCGTGAAATAGATGCCTTAGGCGGGATTATGGGGCGTGTCATTGATCGCACCGGGATACAATTTCGCCTGCTCAATCGTTCGCGTGGGCCAGCCGTCCAATCCCCGCGCGCACAGGCTGATCGTGCTTTGTATCGGAAAGAGATGCGGCGCACGCTGGAAGCGACGCCTAATCTTCATTTGCGGCAGGGCTTAGTCATTGATTTGATTGTAGAAAACGGTCGTATTTATGGCGTTCAGCTACAGGATACCCGCCGTTTAAGTGCGGGCGCTGTAGTCGTCGCCGCCGGGACTTTTCTTAATGGCTTGATCCATACGGGCCGTCAAACTTACACGGCCGGACGAGCAGGTGAGCCTGCTTCCATTGAACTGGCGGACAACCTGAAACGGCTCGGTTTCCCCGTCGGACGTTTAAAAACAGGTACGCCCCCGCGTCTTGACGGGCGTACAATTGACTGGGATGCCTTCGAGCCACAACCGGCTGATCAAGTGCCCGTTCCCTTTTCCTTCGCCACCGATAGCATTGATCAACCGCAAATTTCTTGCTTTATAGGCTATACGAACGATGCCCTGCATGCCGCAATCCGGGCCAATCTTCATGAATCACCTCTTTACTCCGGAAAAATAAAGGGTGTCGGGCCTCGGTATTGCCCCTCAATTGAAGACAAAGTCGTCAAGTTCTCTGATAAAGACCGCCACCAACTCTTTCTTGAACCGGAAGGGCATGATACGAATGAAGTCTACTTGAACGGATTCTCTACCTCTCTGCCTGCCGATCTTCAACAAGAATTGGTGCGAATGATTCCGGGATTAGGTACTGCTCGTATCATCCGGCCCGGCTACGCCATTGAATACGATTACATTGATCCACGTGAACTCACGCCATGTCTTGAGACATACCGGGTTAAGGGGCTCTTTAATGCCGGGCAGATTAATGGTACGACCGGTTACGAAGAAGCTGCCTGCCAGGGCCTGATAGCGGGAATCAACGCTGCTCTTAGTGTCCAGAGGCGCGAAGGTTTTCGCCTCAAACGGGAGGAATCCTACATTGGCGTTCTGATTGATGACCTGATCACTCAGGGAGTTGATGAGCCATACCGTATTTTCACCTCGCGCGCCGAATATCGCCTCGCGCTGCGTCATGACAATGCTGATACCCGGCTCGCACCCCGAGGAAAAGAGATAGGACTTGTCGGCGCCAATGATTGGGAGCGTTTTAATCAGAAACAGGAACGCCTTGCCTTGTTACGCACTTCGTTTGATGCTAATCGTCTCAAGCGCGCTGACGTTGCTTATTCTTCTTTATCCCTAACCCTTGGCTGTGATTTAGGAGATTCGATTACACTGGCCCAACTTGCCCAGCGGCCAAACGTTAATCCGGCATTAATTCAACAGCTCTTGCCGGCGGATGTTCGGGAAGCAACGACTTTACGTGAAATTGAGTCAGCACTCGCTGATTCCCTCTATAGCGGTTATATAGAAGCTCAACGCGCCACCTTTGAACGGCTACATCAACATGACGGGCTGGTCATCCCTGCGAACTTTGATTTTCACTCAATCGGTGGGCTTTCACATGAAATGGTAGAGCGCCTCGAGCGTACTCGCCCTCAAACATTCGGTCAAGCCCGGCGCATCCCCGGGCTGACAGCCGCCTCTGTCTCCACTTTGCTCGTTCATTTAAATATGCAACGGGCTGCCTGATTCCCGGCAGCATTGTTTCACGTGTCCCCAAGTCTTGATGCCTTGCACGTGAAACTTTCTTGTCAGTTAATAATCGGGATTGTGGCACGTGAAACCCTTGTTTTTCACGAAAAAGGTGGCGCGTCGACCTGTCTTGTGTTAATTTACGCGCGAATTCAGCAAAGGGACTGGTTTAAAGCTCACAAAATGGCTAAAACCATCGCAGTGGCAAATCAAAAGGGCGGTGTTGGTAAAACTACCACAGCGGTGAATTTAGCTGCTGCCTTGGCCGTTTCAGAAGTGCGCGTGCTTCTGGTTGACGCCGACCCGCAAGCTAACGCTACCTCCGGGGTAGGCATTCAGCGAGGGAGTTTTCGGCGTAGTCTTTATCATGCCCTTGTTCTTGATGAGCCAATTACCAACATAATCCAAACTACAGAGCTTCCCCTCCTCAAGGTACTCCCGGCAGATAAGAATTTAACGGGAGCAGAAGTCGAACTGGTTGATGCAGAAAAACGGGAATATAAACTCAAAGAGGTATTACGTGCCCTGGCATTCGATTATGACTATGTCATTATTGACTGTCCTCCTTCCTTGGGACTGCTGACTTTAAATGCTTTAACAGCCGCGGATTCCCTGCTCGTGCCTATACAATGTGAGTATTATGCTTTGGAAGGGGTGACGGAGCTATTTGATACTTTAGCGAGAATCAGACGTGTTTTAAATCCGAGCCTGACGATAGAGGGATTGCTCCTTACAATGTATGACGAGCGCACCAACCTCTCGGCCGCGGTAGCCTCCGACCTAAGAGATTTCTACGGTCAACAAGTTTTTGAAACGGTAATACCACGCAATGTGCGGCTGGCAGAAGCGCCGAGCTATGGTAAGCCTATTATTTTGTATGACATACGGTCACGCGGGGCGGAAAGTTACCTTCAATTAGCAAAGGAGGTTATGGCTCATGACAAGAAGAGTGTTAGGTCGGGGCTTGAGCGCACTGCTGTCGGATACGGCGCCGACAACTAGCGAAGAGCTGCTCGAAATAGATATTGACCTTATTGAACCAAGCCCCGCGCAGCCGCGTACCCACTTTGATGAAGAGCGTTTGGAAGAACTCGCGCAATCAATCCGCTCAAACGGCATTGTCCAGCCGCTGCTCGTACGCCGCCGGGGCGCGCGTTACCAATTAGTCGCAGGTGAAAGAAGATGGCGCGCCGCGCAGCGTGCCGGACTGCAACGGGTTCCGGCTGTCGTCCGTGCCATTCCGGATGACAAATTGCTGGAACTGGCCCTGATCGAAAATATCCAACGTCAGGAATTAAATGCCATTGAAGAAGCACATGCCTACAAACGGCTTATAGAGACATTGGGTCTTACTCAGGAAACAGTCGCCCAGCGTGTCGGACGTGACCGCTCGTTTGTTACTAACTATCTGCGTTTATTGCGTTTACCCGAAGATATTCAGCGTCTCGTCGAAGAAGAAAAGCTTTCTATGGGTCATGCCCGTGCCCTACTCGGAGTAGACGACGCTGATATTCAGCGTCGTGTGGCGCGCAATATTATGGACCAATCGCTCTCCGTGCGTGAGACCGAGCGCGCCATCAAGCGAATAATTGCTGGTGTCAGCCCCGCGACGGCGACCCTGCCATCGCCAAAACGTGATGATGCGAATATTCGAGCCGCGGAAAACAAACTGCGCCGTCGCCTGGGAACTCAGGTGCGTGTCCTTCCCAGCCAAACAGGAGCGGGAGGCAAGATCGAGATTGAGTATTACAACGATAGTGACTTGGATCGCCTCTACCAACTATTAAATACTAGCCAGGAGCCCGTACCCTCCATCTGAAAGTATCTCTTCTGTAAAACCTCATGTTAATATTTCGGAGGATCGGGCTTGGGCTGTTGAGTTGGGATAAGTCCTAGTCCCACAATGCAAACGGCGGCGATGACCTCCTCGTTCTATGATGATTTTGAATGGGTGCCGAAGACAAACTAGACCTGACTCCGCTGGAGCCCTTAGAAGTTTTTAAACTCCCGAAACTGCAAGTTAGATGCTTTTGTAAAATCAAAGGGAAAGGTTTTATCGCCTTAGAGTATAAAGTGAAATGAAGAGAAGATTAACTGAGATGGTATCCTGTGCTGGTTGAGTAGCCAAACTCGCGCCGCGCGATTTAGCCCAAGTTTTGGGCGCTTTGCCTCCACAACCATTAAACAGTAACGTACTCGTTGGGTACGATAAAGCTGACGACGCCGGTGTGTTTCGTCTGGGGAACAACGTTGCATTAGTGCAAACTGTGGATTTTTTTACTCCTGTTACCGATGACCCGGAGCTTTACGGTCGCGTGGCAGCCAACAATGCCTTGAATGATATATATGCGATGGGGGGTAGACCACTAACTGCACTGTCTATAGTTTGCTATCCGCAAAAGGAAGACATGGACGTTCTACGGCTAATTTTGCGGGGCGGCCAGCAGGCGATGAACGAGGCAGGGGTAATTATTCTTGGTGGCCATTCTATTGACGATGCGGAAATAAAGTTTGGTTATGCCGTGACAGGTTTGATTGACCCTGCACGTATTGTGACTAATGCCAAAGCGCAGCCGGGTGACATAATCATTTTAACGAAGTCAATCGGAACGGGCGCTATCAGCACTGGAATTAAGCGTGGTATTGCAAGCGCCGAAGCGATTGATGCGGCGATGAAAATGATGACCACTTCTGCTGCCTCGGCTGCCGAAGCGATGCAAACGGTGGGGGCACATGCATGTACAGATGTGACGGGCTTCGGTTTGCTTGGGCACGCCTTTGAGATGGCGCGTGCCAGCGACGTTTGCTTAATCATCGAGTCGAGTCGGGTCCCATTGTTGCCTGATGTTTTAGAGTTGATTGCGCAGGGCATGTTAACGCGCGGCGATAAAAATAATAGGGAGTATGTGGGAGATACGATTGAGTTCGCAGAGGAGATTTCGCACGAGATGCAAAGCGCGCTTTTCGATCCGCAGACGGCAGGTGGGCTTCTCATAAGCGTTGAGCGCTCGAAGGCCGACGCCTTGATCAATAAAATTGAGGGGGCAGTGGTGATTGGGGAAGTAAGAAATAGATCAAGCCATTTGATTCAAGTGATTTGACGAGTGTTAGGAAAGACTATCGGGCAATATCTGTATCGTGATATAAACGTAAGGTCTGTAATATTAATCTTCGTCCCTCCTTTGCGAGGGGGAGGGACGCGAGCGACTGTCGCCCGTTTGGCTAAAACTAAACGGGCGATAGTCGCTTACGAAGGTGCTCAGTGTCGGATAGATACTCCAGCAGGGTCGCATTGATAATCTAAGGATATATCCAGGGCTCTTTAAATAGGGGGAGTGACTAAATCCGAGTGGAGAACCAAAAAAAGCAAGCTTTGAGAGTTCGGCCTAACTGCTGCCATTAAAGCCTGCGCTCAACATCAGGCTTAAGTGCTCGCGTTTACCACCTGCTCGGATTTAGTCAGTCCCAATAGGGTCGCTCCTTGACGGTTTGTAAAACTGCGTGCTAGACTCGCAAGCTTTTGATAAGCGTACTTTTTCTCGATTATACAACCTGTAGGCAGTACTTCATTAAAGCCTTTCGAGTGCTATGATCTTCCTGTGCTTCGCCGAGAACTCTATCCAGCTCGTGCCGGACGGCACGCTTTTTCTTCACATTGGGCTCATCCTTGTAATGGTGTTTGTCCTAAACGCCACGCTTTTTAAGCCGATCAATCGGATTCTTGAAGAGCGTGAGCGTCGCACGCGCGGTCGTTCAGGCGACGCGCGTGGCATCCTGCGAAGCGTAGAGGAAAAGATGAGCCAGTATGAGCGCACCCTACGTGAGGCTCGCTCGGAAGGGTATCGCTTGATGGAACAGGAGCGGGCGACGGCGTTGCGCGAACGCCAGATTAAATTGGATGCCGGACGAGAAGAGATCAGTCGGTCTGTAGCCGAGCAAAAGGACACAATCAACGCGCAGGTGGAGAGTGCGCGCGAGACATTGAAAGCCGAGTCTGTCCAAATAGCGGCGGAGATCGGTGCGCATATACTTCATCGCCCTGTAAGTCCGGCGGCCATCTCCGGGCTCAGTTCGGGCTCATAAATTAGTATGTACATTGCTTTCACCATATTGATGCTGTTGTTTGTGTCTGCCGAAGGCGGAGTTGCGCCGTGGTGGAATCAGCCTGGTCTCGAACTATGGAAATTCGTAAATCTGTTTCTGTTTGTCGGCGCTCTGGTTTACATCCTGCGTCGCCCCGTGAGTGATGCTTTGCGCGCCAGGCGTGAAGGCATCCGGCGCGAGTTGATGCGTGCGCGGGAGGAGCGCGACGCGGCCAACGCAAAGCTCGAAGAGGTTGAAGCGCGCCTCGCGCGCCTCGATGCGGAAGTCATGATCGTGCGCGAGCAGTCCAGAAGGGAAGCGGAAGAGGAACGCGAGCGTATTCGTCGGTCTGCTGATGAGGATGCCGAGAAGCTGCGCGACCAGGCGCGGCGTGAGATTGAGAGCGCAGGTAAGGCCGCGCGCCAGGAGTTACGGCGCTATGCTGCTGAACAAAGCGTGCGCCTCGCCGAAGAGATGATTCGTCGTGACATCAGTCCCGCAGACGATCAGCGTCTGGTTGAAAGACAGGTTGAAGAACTGGGGGGAATCAGGCGTTGAGCGTGCAGACGGTGGCGCGCCGCTACGCAGCGGCGCTGGCCGATGTGGTTATCGCGCGGGACGAAGCGCGGCAGGTACAGGAGGAGTTGTCTGCATGGGAAACGATGATGCAGGCAAATGCACAGCTCCTCGAAGTCTTCCGTAATCCGACAGTCCCATACGAGCAGAAGCGCAAGGTCTTAACGGCGCTCATCGCGCGCGCGCGCCTGCGACCGACGACGACCAATTTTCTGCAAGTCCTGCTGCAAAATCAGCGTCTCACAGACCTCTTTGAGATCAACAAACGGTTAGCGCAAGTATTGGACGAGCGATCCGGCTTCGTTTCAGCCGAAGTGACGACGGCGCGACCCGTCGCGGAAGCTTCGCAGCAAGCGTTGCGCGAAAAGCTATCGGCCATAACGGGCAAGAACGTACATTTAAGTTTTAAGACCGACGAGGAATTGATCGGCGGTATGGTGACGCGCATTGGCTCGACCATTTACGACGGTTCGGTACGCAACCAACTACAGCGGGCGCAGGAAAAGCTAGCGGGCAGATAACGGCTGATGTAATTTGTCAGCACGCCCAGGATTGATAATTGAGGACATTTATGGAACCGATCAGAGCAAACGAGATCAACGAGATTATTCGCCAGCAGATTGAGAACTTCGAGGGCGGCGTGACCGTCTCGGAGGTCGGCACGGTGATCAAGGTCGGCGACGGCATAGCCGAGATACATGGCTTGGAGAAGGTCATGGCGGGCGAGTTGCTGGAATTTCCGCACGATGTTCGCGGGCTGGCTTTGAACCTTGAAGAAGATAAGGTCGGCGCGGTGCTCTTCGGCGATTTTCAGAAGATCAAAGAAGGCGACATCGTTAAGCGCACGGGACGCATTATGCAAGTCCCTGTAGGTGATGCGCTCATCGGTCGCGTCGTTGACGCTCTTGGTAATCCGATTGACGAGCGTGGGCCCATCATCACGGAAGACTTTCTGCCGATTGAGCGCATCGCTCCCGGCATCATTGATCGCCAGCCTGTAAAAGAGCCATTGCAAACCGGACTCAAGGCGATTGACTCGATGGTTCCCATCGGTCGCGGTCAGCGCGAATTGATTATCGGTGATCGCCAGACGGGTAAGACGGCTGTCGCCGTTGATACGATCATCAATCAAAAGGGCAAGGATGTGATCTGCATCTACGTCGCCATCGGCCAGAAGGCTTCGACGGTCGCGCAGGTCGTCAAAACTTTGCAGGACTTCGACGCGATGGAATACACCATCATCGTCAAGGCGACGGCCTCTGATCCGGCGGCGATGCAGTTCTTAGCGCCTTATTCCGGCGTCGCCATGGGCGAGTATTTCCGCGATAACGGGCGTCATGCTTTAACTATCTACGACGATCTCTCAAAGCAGGCGGCTGCGTATCGTGAAATCTCGCTCCTTCTTCGTCGCCCCCCCGGACGCGAGGCCTATCCCGGCGATGTCTTTTATCTACACTCTCGTCTGCTTGAGCGCGCGGCCAAGATGTCCGACCTCAAGGGCGGCGGATCGTTGACGAGCCTGCCGGTCATTGAAACGCAGGCGGGCGATATTTCTGCTTACATTCCGACCAACGTGATCTCGATTACAGACGGTCAAATCTTTTTGGAAGCAGACCTTTTCAACAGCGGCATCCGCCCGGCCATCAACGTCGGCAACTCTGTGTCGCGCGTCGGAGGCGCGGCGCAGATCAAGGCCATGAAGCAGGTCGCGGGAACTCTACGCCTGGACCTCGCGCAGTTCCGTGAGCTGCAAGCCTTCGCGCAGTTCGGCTCAGACCTGGATAAAGCGACGCAGGCACAATTAGCGCGCGGCCAGCGCCTGACAGAGATACTCAAACAGCCGCAGTATCAACCGATGGATGTTGCGCAGCAGGTGCTCGTCATTTGGTCTGCGACCAACGGCTATATTGACGACGTGCCGGTTGAGAATGTGCGGCGCTTTGAAGCGGAACTACTTGGCTTTGTCGAGAACTCTCATCCGGGAACGCTGCAAAGCATCCGCGAGAAGAAGAGCATTACGGACGACATCAAGAACGATCTCTCGCAGGTGCTTCGTGACTTCAAAGATCGTTGGAGTGAAGAGACGGCTGTTGCGGGGCGACCGGCGACTGCGGGTGGCTCCGCGCCGCAAGCGACCAAGCAGAGCGCGACCGGCGCGCAGACGACAGCCGCCGGAGTGTGAAGAAAAAAGTAATCAGTAATCAGTTTTCAGCTAAAAGTGATAAAAAACTGGCTACTGATTGCTGACTACTGACTACTGATTACTAATAATGGCAAACCTCTTAGACATACGTCGCCGCATCAAGTCCATCAAGAATACGCAGCAGATCACCAAGGCGATGAAGATGGTGTCGGCGGCGAAATTAAAGCGCGCGCAGGATCGCGTCGTCACGGCGCGTCCCTTCGCCAACAAGATGCTGGAAGTATTGGGCGAACTGGCCTCGCACACCGACGAAGATTTTCATCATCCGCTTTTGGACGAGCGCGGCGATGAGCGTTACCTGGTTGTTCTTGTAACTGCCGATAAGGGGTTGTGCGGCGCGTTTAATACCAATCTGACCAAGGCCGCACAATCCTTTATGCGCGAGAACGCGGAGAAGACTGTTGAGATGATGCCGGTCGGGCGCAAAGGGCGGGATTTCTTTCGCCGTCGCAACGTCACGTTCGTCGAAGAGTACATCGGTCTGACGGGCAAGGGGCGCGTAGAGTATTCCGAGGCGGTTGACCTGGCACGTGATGTCATCAATCGTTACACGGAAGACAAGGAAATAGACAAGGTCTTTATCATCTACAACGAGTTCAAGTCGGTTCTTCAACAGAGAGTCATCGTCGAGCAACTGCTGCCGGTCTCGCGCACTCCTGAGACATCTGCCGCCGGAGAGGCCGCCACGGATGCGTCGCGTCCCCAAACCTTTACGGAGTATATCTACGAGCAGCCGCCAGCGGAGATTTTCTCTCGCCTGCTTCCGCGCCTGATCGAAACACAGATCTTTCGCGCGCTGCTCGAATCCATTGCCTCCGAGCAGGGTGCGCGGATGACCGCGATGGATTCGGCCTCGAAGAACGCGGGCGAGTTGATCGGTTCCTTAACGCTCAACATGAATCGCATACGGCAAGCGGCCATCACCAATGAGATCATCGAGGTCGTCTCCGGCGCATCGTCAGTTTAGTCATTAGTAGAGCAGCGCGACGACCTAAAGGATTAGCAAGAGTGAAGGGAAGCGACTCGGAGTCAGCTTCCCTTTCGTTTTAGGCTTAACCGAGAGAAATGAACATCGTAGTTCACCACAGAGACACAGAGGATGCACGGAGGCTTGAACGCTTTTCTCTGTGCCCCCTCTGTGCTTTCTGTGTCTCTGTGGTGAGTTATTACTCGTCCCACTCTCAACTGTAAATTGCTTCGGTAATCAATCGAAGCACAGCGGGCCAAGTGCTCTAAAAAGAATGTCGACGCCAAGTGAAAGAGCCGAAGACGCACGGACGACGTGGCGCGCTCGTGTGTGGCGTTACGCGCCGCTTATTATCTGGATGACGTTGATCTTTCTATTTTCGACAGGCGGGATGTCAGCAAGCAATACATCGCGCATCGTCCGACCGCTGCTCCTCTGGTTGTTCCCGGACATCAGTGAGGAAAGGCTCTACCTGGCACACTTCATCGTGCGCAAAACCGCGCACTTTGCGGAGTATGCGATTCTCGCCCTGCTCGCCGCCCGCGCATTCATCAGTTCATCACGTGAACCTTTGCGCCGTCGCTGGCTGCTCGCCGCGCTCCTGCTCACAGTCGTTTACGCCCTCGCGGACGAATACCATCAAACATTCGTGCCCACGCGCACAGGCTCTATCTACGATAGCTTTATTGATATAACGGGAGGTCTGACTGCTCTCCTCCTATTAATGCTATGGCGTAGGCGAAAGGATGGAGGATGAAAGCGTGACGATTCAACTTGAATCATCATTCCATCTCTTTTTTCATCGTTGCCGCCTTCATCCTCGCTTTCGCTCTTTCCTTGCGAAACTATTTGTGCAATAGTTTTCGCTTCCCGGCGTCCATGTTTGAGGCTTGAACCTCTTGAGACTTTAAAGCGTATAATACCGTGCGGCTCGACTACCGAAATCACACGCGCCGCCGCCGAAAGAAGGAGATTGGAATCAAATGGGAATCTTTGACAGACTTAATCCCCTCAATCAATTTATCGAAGTCATCGAGTGGCTCGACGATTCGGGCTCGACGATGCTCTATCGTTTCCCCGTCGCGGATCAGGAGATAAAGAACGGCGCGCGCTTGACGGTGCGCGAATCGCAAGTGGCCGTCTTCGTTTTCCAGGGACAGATCGCCGACGTCTTTCCTCCGGGAATGTACACGATTGACGGCGGCAATACGCCCATCCTGTCCAAGCTCGGCGCGTGGAAATACGGTTTTAATTCGCCCTTCAAGGCCGAGGTCTATTTCATCAACACCAAACAGTTCACGGACCTCAAATGGGGCACGATGAATCCGATTATGATGCGCGACGCCGATTTCGGGATGGTGAGATTGCGTGCCTTCGGCATCTACTCGATTCGCGTCGCAGACCCGCGCGCTTTTATCAAAGAGGTCGCGGGCACGAACGGTCGCTTTGAGACTGACGACATAGAGGGGCAGCTCAAGCGCTCGCTCGTCAGCGGCTTTACGGATGCTTTGGGCGAATCAAAGATAGCGGCGCTCGATCTCGCTTCCAACTACGACGAGCTGGGCCGCTTCGGTCGCACCAAGCTCAACGATGAGTTCAAAACCCTGGGGCTTGAGCTGACCAAGTTTATTATCGAGAACATCTCTTTACCGCCGGAGGTCGAGGCGGCGATGGACAAGCGCACTTCGATGGGCGTGATCGGCGATGTCGGGCGCTACGCGCAGTTTCAGGCGGCGGATGCGATGCGCGACGCGGCGCAGAATCCTTCGGGCGGCGCGGGCACAGGCGCGGGCCTTGGCGCAGGCTTCGCCATCGGCAACATGATGGCCGGGCAGATGGCCGGGGCTATGAACCCGCAACAGCAACATCAACAGAATACTCAGGGGGGAAGCCAGACGGGGTCTGCAACCGTCAAGTGTCCGAAGTGCGGCGCGGCCAACGCGGGCGCGCCGAAGTTCTGCAACGAGTGCGGCACGAAGATGGAAGTCACAAGCGACACCGTGCCGTGCGTCAAATGCAGTGAAAGTCTTCCGGCGGGCGCAAAGTTCTGCAATCACTGCGGAGCCAAGCAGGAGAAGCCCAAATGCCCTAACTGTCAGGCCGAGGCCGCGCCGGGCACAAAGTTCTGCAACGAGTGCGGGACAAAGATAGATGCGGGTGCGCCGGGGCAACCAACTCCCTAATCCCGTTTGAAAACCTAATCCGATTTGGAGCGTTGAGTCTCGCGTGTTGCGTTCAACGCTCCAAACTTTTTTCGTCCATGGTCTCCTCCTCGGAAAGCATCCGAATACTGAGCCGTCAGCGTAATTTATGTTGTTAATGAAAGTGGAGCGGTTCGAGAGCGTTCCGCCAGAGCGCTTTCGTCGCTGATCTCTACCAGCTCAAGCATCTTGACCCTCATTGGCCTTCATCAAGTGCGGGATGTTATTCTTCGGCTATCCCCGGAAAAATAGTTTGATAGCCGTGACGAGGAGTTCCGAATTTTTATGCTGAGACGTTTGAAGCAACCACGCCGCGTTGTTATCACGGGGATGGGCTGCGTGACGCCAATCGGAATCGGGCGTGAGGCTTTCTGGCGTGGACTTCAACAGGGCGAGAGCGGCGTGCGACGTATCGAACGATTCGATGTGGCGGATTCGCCCATCAAGATCGCCGCCGAGGTGCGCGACTTCGATTGGGAGGCCGAGCTTGATCCTAAGGATCGCAAGCACGTGGCGCGCACCGTGCCGCTGGCGCTCGCGGCGGCGCGCGAGGCGCTTGATGATGCGGGAATTCAAACGACTGATCTCTCTTTGGCCGAGCGCCGCGAGATAGGCGTCATCCTCGGCACGGGCGGCGGCGGCCTCAGTTTCACCGAACAGCAGTACGAATACCTCTACATTGGCCCACGCCATAAAGCGAGCGTCTATACTATTCCCTCATCAACGCACGGCGGGCTTTCCAGCGAGCTTTCGATGGCCTTCGGCCTTCGCGGCCTCTCGCACGTCATCTCTACGGGCTGCACCAGCTCGACCGATGCGATTGCCTACGCGGCGGAGCACATCGCGCTCGGACGGCAGGAAATGATGGTTGCGGGCGGCGTTGACGCCCCTCTTGCGCCCGGCATTCTCGCCGCGTTCAATCTGATGACCGTGCTGACAAACAAGTGGAACGACGAGCCGGAGCGCGCCTCGCGTCCCTTCTCGCTTGACCGTTCGGGGATCGTGCTCGGCGAGGGCGCGTGGATTTATGTGCTCGAAGAGTATGAGCGCGCCACAAAGCGCGGGGCGCGAGTTTATGCTGAAGTGACAGGATATGGCGCGACCTGCGACGCCTATCATCGCGTGCGGCTGGAAGAGACGGGCGACGAGCCCGCCCGCGCCATGATGATCGCAATGGATGAGGCGGGACGTGATCCGGCAGAGATTGATTACATCAATCTTCACGGCACATCCACGGTTCTCAACGACCGCATCGAAACTGCCGCGCTCAAACTTGCTCTGGGAGAGAGTGCCGCGCGGATTCCGATGTCCGCCACAAAATCACAGATCGGTCATCCGCAGGGAGCGAGCGGAGCGGCGGGCCTAGGCGCTGCGCTCTGCGCGATGCACACGAATCTGATTCCTCCGACGATCAATCTGGACGTGCCTGATCCTGACTGCGATCTCGATTATGTTCCCCTGCGGGCACGCGAAGGAAACGTGCGCGTCGCGCTCTGCAATTGCATCGGCTTCGGCTCAAAGAATAGCGCGCTTATCATCGAAAGAGTCTGAACGGGCTCGATCACAACTTAAAAATCGCTTTGCCTATCCGAATGGGCTTACAAAAAAGAGATGAAACCCACGAGGGGAAAGGATCGGACATGAAATACCTCACCGCTATTCTCTTTGCGCTTCTCTTCCTTTCAGCATCAGCGGTCGTCGCTTTCTCACAAGAAGTTGAAAAGAATCTGATCACATCAGGCGGGCGCAAGCGCGCCTATTACCTGTTTATTCCGAAGACGGTTAAATCTCCCGCGCTGCTCGTCGTGCTGCTTCACGGATCGGGGCGCAACGGCTCGATCATGGTTGATAAATGGAAAGATCTGGCGAAAAAAGAGGGGTTTATTCTGGTTGGCCCGGACGCCGCGGACTCTCAGCGTTGGGCCATCCCGGTTGACGGCCCTGATTTCCTGCGCGACCTCGTCGAAGAGCTTAAATCGAAGTACGCGATTAACCAGCGCCGCATCTATCTCTTCGGCCATTCCGCCGGAGCAGGCTACGCGCTGCAACTCTCCCTGATCGAATCCGAGTATTTTGCCGCGACGGCCATACACGCTGGCGCGCTCAATTCACAATCATTTTCGATGATCGAGCTTGCCAGGCGAAAGACTCCCATTGCGATCTTTGTCGGAACGGAAGACGAGTCTTTTCCCTTGAAGGTGGTGCGAGCGACGCGCGATGCGCTTAACAAACAAGGATTCGCAGTGGAGTTGACCGAGATGCCCGGACACGATCACTGGTACTACGATCTCGCGCCAAAGATCAATCGCAGCGCATGGGAGTTTTTGCAGAAGCACGAGCTTGGAGCCGATCAGAAGTACGAGCAATATGATTTCAGGTAAGAAGTTTTAGACCGTGTTGGGCGACGCGCCGGGGCTGGGCCATCAGAGTTTGCACAATGTTTGATCGTTTCAAAGAGCGTAGTTTCGAGCTTGAGCATCTGGATAAGGGCGACTACACGCCTGAGGAGTACGAGGTATGCATCGTAGAATTGCAGCGCGTCAATAAGTATCTGGGAGACGCAAGCGCGCTTCGCCGCTCATTGCTCAAGGAGATCAGGCGGGACGAGCTACGAAGCTTCTCCGTGTTGGATGTGGGCGCAGGCTCAGGCGAGCTGTTACGCGTCGTGGCGGAGTGGTCCAATCGCGGCGGCAGAGCGGCGCAACTGGTTGGCCTTGAAATTAACGCTCGCGCAGCCCTGGCGATACTTGAGGAGTCGAAAGAGTTTCCCCGGATCAGTGCGGTGCGCGGCGATGCGCTTCATCTTCCATTCGAAGATGGGCAGTACGACTACGCGATCTGCTCGCTCTTTACGCATCACTTCGAGGACGATGGTGTCATCCGTATCCTGCGCGAGTTGAGACGCGTCGCGCGCCGCCGCATCTTCGTCATAGACCTTCATCGTCACCCGCTGGCCCATCTTCTTTATACGACTGTGGGCCGCATCTTTCTCTATAACCGCTTGATACGTGAAGACGGCGCGCTCTCTATCCTGCGAAGTTTTCGCCCCGCAGAGCTTGGTCGCCTGGGCCTCAGCGCCGGGCTCTCAAATCTGATTGTTCGACGCCGCTTTCCTTTTCGACTGGTGCTGAGCGCAGACGGTTCGCGACCAGCTTCGAACGCCGAAGTTACAGTTGCAAGCCTGGGCCGCGAGGAAGATGAAACGCGCGAGCAGCGCGCTCTCAGTTAACAGAGAAGATGTCAGTCATGAGCGTTTTATCGAACAGTTATGACGTGGTTGTAGTCGGGGGCGGCCCGGCGGGCACGAGCGCGGCAATTCATCTGGCCTCAGCCGGCGCGCGCGTTCTGCTTGCCGAGCAGAAGAGGTTTCCGCGCCCGAAGTTGTGCGGCGAGTTTATCTCGCCGGAATGCCTGGAGCACTTCAAGCGTCTCGGCGTCGCCGATAGCATGATGTTGGCGGGAGGCGCTGAGATTTCAGAGACGATCTTTTATGCGCGCCGGGGCGCGAGCGTCTCCGTGCCCTCTGAGTGGTTCGGTGCGGGGCACGCCGGGGCGCTCGGTCTGAGCCGCGCCGAGATGGACGAGCGCCTTCTGAGGCGCGCGCGCGCGGCAGGCGTCGTCGTTTTGGAAGATGCGCAGGCGACCTCTCTTTTGATGACGGAAGGGCGCGTGCGCGGCGTGCGTTTAAAAATGAGCGGTGAAACGCGCGAGTACAGCGGGCTCGTCACATTGGACGCTACGGGCAGGGCGCGCTCTCTGGCACGCCACATCGAACGGGATGATCGCACCGGGGACAAGCGCGCGCCGCTCGTCGCCTTCAAGGCGCATCTGGATGGCGCGCGCGGCAATCCCCAGCACTGTGAAATCTATTTCTATCGCGGGGGCTACGGCGGCTTGAGCCATGTCGAAGGCGGGCGGAGCAATCTCTGCTTTATCGTCTCGGCGCGTGACGCGCGCGCTCTGGGCGGCGACGCGGAAAAAGCTATGCGCGAGATCGTCATGACGAATAAGCGCGCTGCATATGCGCTTGCGTACGCGCGCTCCACGTCTTCATGGCTCGGCGTGGCGCTCGAAAGCTTCGGACGACATAACATAGTTCCCGCCGATGGATTGCTGGCGGTGGGCGATGCGGCCTCCTTTATTGACCCGTTTACGGGCAGCGGAATGCTGATGGCACTTGAGAGCGGCGAGTTGGCCGCCCGTACGGTCGCACGATATCTGGAGCGCCGCGGCTGCGGAAAGGTTGATCAATTTGAGCTGCTGGGACGTGAGTATCGCTCTCTCTACGCCGAGCGTTTTAATGCACGACTGCGCATCTCAGCTCTGCTGCGCCGCGCCGCTTTTGTACCGGGCATCGCCGGAGCCGCCATTCTCGCCTTCGGCGCAAGCGACCAGGTACGCCGTCGGCTGGCACGCGCGACTCGTCTCCCATCTCGCGCCGATCTGCATGGACCGAAGCAGTGCGGAAGACCTGAAAGCTTGAGTCAAAACAGACGCGCCTGACCATTTCAGTCAACCATTGGCTGGAACTATTATGTGCTTGCCACAAGCACATGTTTTGCTGTACAAAGACGACGCGCTCGTTGAAGAGATTGCTCCCGGTGTTCAAGCCGAACCGTCGCTTTAAATTTTGTGCGGCGCGCCGGTAATCTCCCGTATGCCGCCCGGAGCCTGCTTTGACTTTACAGCGACCCTGTTCCATTTTCGCACCGGACGAAACGCGTCTCACTCTCCATCCGTTTGGCACGACGCGTCTCTCGAAACATAGGGCAAAGCTTCCGAGTCTTCTATCTCAGTTTTGTTTAAGGAGTAAATAATAATGCGTGCGTTCCCTTCGCAATGGCTGTCAGGCTGCGTCCGACTTCTGAGTATTTGCGCGGCAACTATCTTCTGCGCAACAGCAGCATTTGCCCAGTCCCAGGCAAATGCTGCTGACCTGCAAGGCTATGTGCGTGACCCCAATGGCGCGGTCGTCGTGGGCGCGACCGTGACTGCGCGTAACCCTGCGACAAACTTTTCGCGCGACGCAACCACGAACGACGATGGCTATTACCAAATGGTAAGCCTGCCGCCGGGCGAATACGAGATCACGGTAGAGTCCCCCACATACAAGAAGGCGGTCGTGCCATCCTACAAGCTGACCGTCGGGGCGCGCGCAGATTTAGATGTCACGTTGGAGGTCGGCCAGTTAACTGAGATCGTCAACGTTTCGGTGGAAGATCAACCCGTCGTGGAGACGAGTCGCACGGCGATAACAAATACGATTGAGCAGCAGCGCATCGAGAACCTGCCGATCAACGAGCGGAGCGCGACCGGCTTCGCCTTGACCATCTCAACCGTCGGGCGCGACAACGGGCGTCCCATCGGCCCGGCGCCGACTTCCGGCTTGAACATTGGCGGTCAACGCGGGCGCTCCACGCTCGTACAGGTGGATGGCGCGGACTACACGGACAACTCCGTTAATGCCGCGCGCTCAACCGTGTCGCAGGAAGCTGTGCAGGAGTATCAGGTTGCGACCAACTCTTACGCGCCGGAGTTCGGGCGTGCCACCGGCGGCATCGTCAACGTCGTCACGAAGTCAGGGACGAACGAGTTTAAAGGCAACATCTTTGGCTTCATTCGCCACAAATCCATCCAGGCGCGCAACCCCTTTGCCCCGCTCATTAACAACAATCCCGGCGAGAAACCTCCCTTTACGCGTGGACAATACGGCGCGACCCTGGGTGGCCCGATCATTAAAGATCGAACCTTTTTCTTCGCCAGCTTCGAGCAGCGGCGGCGTCAGGAGTCCAGCTTCTTTACGAGCGATGTCGGAGCTGGGCTGACTGCCAGCGTGACCATTGGCGCACCGTTTCTGCCGTTCACTAACGTCTTTACGAATTTGACAGGTGCACAGGCAACGTTCATCAACGGTGAGCTTGCACGGGCGCTTACAATCGCTGATCCAGTGGTGCGCGGGGGAGTCATCGGTAATGCTATTACCTACGCCACGTTCGCCTCATCCGGCGGGCAGATTGGTCTCAACGGCCTCAGCACTCTGATCAGCCCGGGCGGCGCGATTCCGGCGGGACAGATCATTGGCCCGCGTTTCTTCCTTTCAGGCGCGCCCATTCCGTCGCTGGCAAACAACAATATCCTCCCCAACTTCACCACCGTCAACGCAGACGGGCAGCCCATCGCGTTCCGCTCGCTAAACAGTTTGGCCCGCATCTTCCCCATCTCCGAAGCGACGACGTTTTTCTCTCTGCGCGGCGATCATCGAATCAACGGGAGTAATCAACTGTCTTTGCGCTTCGGCTACAACCCGAGCGATCTGACGGGCATTCAGGACGAGTCGCAGAACCAGACGGTCGGGCAGAACGACTTCTCGCGCACGGGTATTCAAAATTTGCGCGACCTGTCGTTTAACGCTTCGTTGGCATCCACGCTCTCAAACTCGGTCGTCAACGAGGCGCGCTTCAGCTACGGGCGGCGCAAGGCGACATTCGATTCGCAAATCCCCGGCACGGCCATTCAGATCATAGGCTCGGCCTTTTTGGGATCGAACCCGTTCTCGCCGGTTAACCGCACAGAAAAACGCTTTCAGCTCGCCGACAATTTAAACTGGGTTTACGGCAATCACTCGTTCAAATTCGGTGCTGACTTCAACTTCATTGATGTTACAGCTCGGTTCGATTTGAACTTCCCCGGACTCTTCAACTTCGGCGGAGTATCTCGCGGGACTCTGGCTGCCGGATTTATCCCCGGCCTTGCGGCTAACGCGCCCGACATTACTCCGGTGCAGTCCTACGGACTGGGCATCCCTTCGGCTTACGTACAGGGCTTTGGCAATCCGAACAGCAAGATCAAGAATCGCCCGCTCGCCTTCTTCGCGCAGGATTCCTGGAAGATACGCCCGAACGTGACATTGAATTACGGGCTGCGCTACGACGTTGAGCTTACGGATACGATTGCGCCGATTGGCTTCACCGATCCGCTGTCGGGCCTCGTGCTTTCTCCATCCGACCTGCAAACCGCGCAGGATGTGGTGGGCGTACAACAGGGATTCCCGCGCGATAAGAACAACTTCGCTCCTCGCGTTGGCGTTGCATGGGACGTGACGGGCAACGGCAAAACGGTCGTGCGCGCCGCCTACGGCATCTTTTACGATCATCCCTTGCTGGCCGTCGCCTTCAACGCAGACATTGCCGACGCCGCGCAGCAGCAGCAGTACTTCAACGTGCTTCCGGGCAGCCCTGCGCAAAATGCGCTTTTGAACCTAACGCAGATTTTCCAGGGGACGGTCTGCTCGCCCGCGAGCAACAACCCTCTGTGCGCGGGACTTCCGGCGGGCTTTACCACGCCGGGCGTCGCGCCCACCTCGCAGTACTTGCCCGGACGAGTTCGCTTTAACGATCAAACGTTCGTCGGCTTCGGGCCTATCCTGCCCTTTACCCTGGGCGTCAGCCAGGACTTCGAGTACGCTTACGCCAATCAGGCCAACTTCACCATCGAGCGCCAGGTGACGAAGGACACATCCTTTTCCGCGAGCTATATCTTCGTCGGCGCGCATCACCTACCACACCCGCGAGACGTGAACGAAACGCGAGCGGATCTGTTAATAGAAAACTTCCGCCGCTTCGCCGGGCGTAACCCGGCCTCTAACGGCGAGGCGCTGTTCGGCATCTCGATACCGGCGGCCTGTCCGGGCGCTGGATGCCCTCCGGGATTTACGGTTGTCGTGCCCGGCCTTATCGGCGTCAACGCTTTGGGGCAGGGCGTGGTCAACCCGATTGCCGCGAACTTCTTCCGGCCCTCCGCGCCCAACTATTTCTTCATCTCGTCAATAACAGGCGGCCTAGTGTCGAAAGCGGCCTTCGATGCGGGGCTGAGGGCGGCGAACACGTTGCGCACACCGGGCCCGATCTCTCCATTCGGAGAGGTGGACGCGCAGGTTTCGGACGGCAACTCAAATTACAACGCGTTGAATCTGGAATTGAAGAGGCGCTTTTCAAACAACTTCCAGTTCCTGGCCTCATACACCTGGTCGCATTCGATTGACGACTCGTCCGACCTGCAAACTCTTTTGAAGCCACAGGACAATCGCAACTTCCGCGCCGAGCGCGCCGATTCGCTGTTCGACCAGCGGCACCGCTTCGTGTTTAGTGCCGTCGTGACCTCGCCCACCTCCTGGCGCAACGCGGAGAGCTTCGGGCGACGGTTCCTCTCCGACTTTACCATCGCGCCGATTGTTGAGCTTTCATCAGGCCGACCCTTTAACATCCTGACAGGCCTGGATGCCAACGGCGATTTGCAAGGCTCGACTGATCGCCCCGCCGTTGCTGCTGACGGCACGCTGTTTTTGCCTAGCACGCCTTTCACAACCGGCAGCCTGGGGCGCAACCGCGGCATCACGCACGGCTATGCCTCGCTCGACTTGCGCGTCACGCGGGCCATACGTCTTGGCGAGCGCGTGCGCATAGACGTGATTGCAGAGGGCTTTAACTTCTTCAATCGTTTCAACGAGGCTGCTGCATCGCCCGACTTCCGGGACGTGAACGGCTTCGCGCAGCGAGATAGCGCAGGCCGCTACTACAGCCGCCCAACTGCTTCTTTCGATCCACGGCAATTCCAGTTCGGCCTGAAGCTCAACTTCTAAGGGATGAAGAGTTGTATAAAGCTAAGAGGCCAGTAGCCCGCGCGGGTTGCTGGCCTCTTAGCTTTGCAGTGCCGCAACCAGAGAGAATAAATCGGCCCCGCCCTCTGAAAGTGTTGACTTCACCGTCTGAGTTGACGTATAAGCTGACCCGCCTAATCGGTTATTTGCCCTGGCTCAGCCTGCCTGCTTTTCAAATCCCTTCAAAGTTAAGAAAGGTTTTGTGATGAGACGAGACATACGGACATCATTAGTCTTCTCTATAAGTGTGTTTATACTTGGTTCACTCATGCTACAACCTGTTGGAAGAGTCGCCAGCGCGCAGCAACAGCTCACGGACAAGCCCCTCATCGCGCGCATCAACGTCAGGAGTCAGCAGGAACTCGAACGGCTCGTCGCCCTCGGACTTGATTTGCTGGAAACGCGCGAGGGCGACGACCTGTTCATCCTGACCTCACCGGCCGAGGTCAGGCGACTGAGTGGGCAGGGCTGGAGGATCAGCGTGGACGAGAAGCAGACCGCGCTCCTGCGCGGGCAGCGGCCTGACCTCCGGCAGTCGCGCGCACAGACCTCTGAGCCGGGAGCGTCGCAGGTGGGAGCCGCCTCCTTTAGGGGCGGCTATCTGACCGTCCCCGAAATGCGCACCTTCCTCGACGATAGGGCGGCGCAACACCCCGACCTCGCTGAAGTCTTCGTCTATGGCAGCAGTTGGGAACGGCTCAACCGAGGGAGCGCAGCTGGACACGACCTCTTCGGCATCAAATTAACTAACAAGCTGCGCCCCGGCCCCAAGCCGACCTTCTTCCTGATGGCCGCGATTCACGCGCGCGAGCTTTCAACGTCGGAACTCGCGTTGCGCTTCGTAGATCACCTGCTGGGCGGCTACGGCGTGGACGCCGACGCGACGTGGCTCCTCGACGAGCACATGGTCGTCGTCGTGCCGGTTGTTAATCCCGACGGCCGCCGCCTGGCCGAGCAGAACCAGATGCATCGCAAGAACATGAACGACACCAACGGCGGCTCCTGCCTCAACGACGCCTTCAGCCACGTCGGCATTGACCTCAACCGCAACCACGACTTCAAGTGGGGCACGGTGAACACGCCCGACGTTAACCCGTGCGACCAGGTCTACCCCGGCAACTCGCCCGCCTCCGAGCCGGAAACCTCGGCGCTGCAAGACCTCGTCCGCTCACTCTTCGCAGACCAACGCGGCCCCGCAGACACGGACGCCGCCCCGCCCACGACGACCGGCGTGCTAATCACCCTGCACTCCTACGCCAACCTCGTGATGTGGCCGTGGGGCCACACCTCGAACGCCCCGCCCAACGGCGCCGGGCTGGCGCTCATAGGCGGGAAGTTCTCCGGCTACAACGGCTACACGCCGCAGCAGGCCAACCAGCTCTACCCCTCTTCGGGGAAGACGGACGAGTGGGCCTACGGCGAGTTAGGGATAGCCTCTTACGTCTTCGAGATCGGCTTGGGCGAAGGCGAGTGCGGCGGGTTCATGCCGCCCTATAGTTGTCTCGACGGCGGCGCGGGCGGCTCTTTCTGGCAACTCAACCTGCCCGCCTTCCTCTACGCGGCGCGCATCGCCCGTGCGCCCTACCAGCTCGCGCAGGGGCCGACGCCCGAAGCGCTCGCGGCGATCCCCTCAGCTACCGCCGGCGTCTTCGAGCTGCGCGCGCAGTTAGACGAGCAGCGCAACGGCGGCCAAGCGATTGTGGCCGCCGCGTATTACCTCGACACGCCGCCGTGGGCTGGCGGAACGCCCGTCGCTTTGACGCCCGCCGACGGGAGCTTTAACGGCACGGTCGAGGTCGCCACCGCCAGCGTCGGCCCGCTCACGGGGCGTCACACGCTCTACGTGCGCGCTCAGGACGCGGGCGGCAACTGGGGGCCTGTGCGCGCCGTCTTCTCGCCCGACGAGTCGTGCGCCTACACCATCAACCCGACCGGCCAGTCGCACACGGCAGCCGCGGGCGCGGGCGTCATCAACGTGGCCGCGCAGGCGGGCTGCGGCTGGGCGGCGGCGGTTAACGGCGGGGCGAGCTGGATCAGCATCACGTCCGGCGGCCTCGGCAGCGGCAACGGGGCGGTGAACTACACCGTCGCGGCCAACAGCGGCGGCGCTGCAAGGAACGGCACCCTGACCGTCGCCAACCAGACCTTCACGGTGATGCAGGCCGCGCTGCAACTGGGCACGCTCTCGCTCAACCCGGCCACCGCCGCAGGCGGTCAGCCGTCCGTCGGCACGATCACGCTCGACGCGCCCGCGCCGACAGGCGGCGTGGTCGTCACGCTCTCGAGCAGTAACACGGCCGTCGCCACAGTGCCCGCGAGCGTCACGGTTGCGGCGGGCGCGACCAGTCAAACCTTTAGCGTCACGACGCAAGCCGTGGCGGCGAATACGACCGTCAACATCTCGGCCGCTTACGCGGGCGCGACGCGGATGGCCGTCTTAACGGTCACGCGGGCCGCCGTCGCTCCGAGCAATCTGACGGCCACGACCCCAAGCTCCAAACGCACTATTGATCTGAGGTGGGTTGACAACTCGAATAACGAAACCGGCTTCCGCATCGAGCGTTGCACGGGCACGAACTGCACGAACTTCGCGCTGCTCACGAGCGTCGGAGCGAACGCAACCACCTACCGGAACACGGGCCTTGTTTCGGGCACGACGTACAGGTATCGCGTGCGCGCGAATGCTTCCGCCGGATATTCCGTCTACTCCAACGCAGCCGGTGCGCAAGCGAGGTAGCGGAACCGTGCGTGCAACGGCGCTTGGGCGTCGCGGCGACCCTCGCCCCGGCGAATCGCTAACGTCGGCGGCCAACTAAAATTGGGTCAGACAAAACTCAAGAGTGATATCGGTTTTAAACTGACCCAAATTGTTTCCAGTTCGGGCTGAAGGTGAATTTTTAGTCCAACTGACATGGGTAAAGGGGAGGCCGGGTTCAAACGAACCCGTTCTCCCCTTTTAAATTGGTTGGAATCTTCTCAAGGATAAAAGTCGGACGGCGCAAAGCCCGAAGCCGATCAGCGCGACGGGGAATAGTGAGTAAGCCAGCGCGATCAAGGCGAAGAAGATAAGGATTGCCGTGCCGACGAAGCCCGCCCAGAAGTTCGGCTGCCGGCTCGGCCCCGTCGTGCGGCAGGCGAGCGCGTCAGCGTCCCGCGCGCCGGCGCGCGTCTCCAAGTCCACGACCTGACCGCCGACCATCCCGTCCGACCCGACGCAACGCGCGGCTTCGCGGACGAGCGCGCCGCCGGCACACGCCCCGCCGTCGCGGCCTTCCGCCGCACCCGCGAGCAGCGCGTAAGACTGATTGAGCAGGGCGATTGACGCAAGCACCGCCACCCCCTCCATCAGCCACGTCCGCAAAGTCGAGACAGTTTACACAAAAGACTTCTCCGAACTGACGGGCTTGCGCGCGACAATTAATACAGCATGAAGATGAAAGCTCTGTGGGCTTAACGATTCACAGCCTGAGATCAATCCTATCTACGGATGACTGAGTCCAACGATGAGATGAAGTTGATTAGGGGAATACATTGCGTTTGTTCCCGACTTCAAGTTGCACAAATAGTTCTGTAGTTTGATGGAATCTTGGAGAGTGTCGAAATTTCCTAGTATAGTAGACTCAATTGGCGTACCCTGCTGGCAGATCAATTCACCGCTCGCACAGGTAGCCTCTAAAGATACTACCTTGCCGGTTCTGTATTCCCATTTCCTGCTCTAAATAAGCACCTACCCCCCGTCTCTTGAAAGGAGATGAAGAACCATGAAGCGCAAACAACTCTATCGCATTACCGTAAGCATCCTGACTATTTCTTTGACGACGCTGATTTTCGCCAGCCAGTGCCCTGCGTCGCCGTCCCCGGAATTCCTTGGCACTAAAGCTACCCCTGCTGGAAACCAACTTTTCACACAAGCGACTCACCCTCAACCGGAACAAGAGAAAGCTCAGGCTTCGGCTGATGAACTGGAGCTTTTCCGCGCAGAGCTTATTGAGTTCGTTCGAGCTTACAGGGAATTAGCTGCGACGGTCAGCCCGAAACAGGCTCAAAACTTCGATGGTATAGAAGAACAACTGCTGAAGTTGTCGCTGACAGAGCTTAATGTCATCCGAGGCGGGATGACAGACACCACTATTTTGAGTAAAGCCACCAGGAAGATGCAAAACAGCATTATCAAGACGAATACGCTGCGTGCTTCAACCTCATCTCAAAAGGATAGTCTCATCACGCTTAACTCGGTCGGATTCCCGGATGCCGACTATCCCTCTTGCGGTCCGACCCGAACAGACGACAGCGTCATTGATGCCTCCGATACAGCCCTCTTTGTGGCCGAAGGGGTCAGAGACGGCGCAAGCCGACTTTGCGGACAAGTGGCCGTCGTCGCGGGGTTTGGAGCGAACACCAGCTCAGCATGTATTATCAGTGACGGAGTATATCTTGCCGCCAAAATTATCAACTACGGGCTACATTACTGCAACGACAAGATAGATGCCGCGGAGCAAAGCGCTGCCTACGAGCGGCTGACCCACCTTCACACCGACCTTGAAACCAGCATCGCCAATGACACCGCCAACACGAGCACGATCCTCGCGCAGGTAAACGCCAACACAGCCACCATCACGGGCGCGGTCAGCGCCAGCGAAGCCGCCATCATCAACAATGACAACGTCAACAAGGCGCTCATTGTAAGTAACGACAATGCCAACAAGGTGGAAATAATCGCCAACTCCGACGCTAACAAGACGACGATTGTTAATAACGATAACGCCAACACCGCAACTATCGCTAACGCAATCACGGCGGCTAAGATTGAGTTGAGAGATTTAATCCTGCGCACTCAAATCGAGGCGGATTTGTCTCAGAACGAGGGCAATTCTCCCGTCGCGCTTTACGAAACGCCGACGGCAAATGGAGGCTATCTCGATCTGGTTCAGACTATCGTGACACAAACGCTGGCAGGAATTCAGGCTGCCGGTGGAGGCATCTCAAACGCCCAGCAATTTCTGACTAAGGCCGATGCCGCGAAAGCCGCAGGCCAGTTCAAATCGGCATATGACCTTTACCGCAAAGCCTACAAGGCCGCCGCGAAGTGATGACTGATTCCGATGTCACGTAAACTTAAGCCACATCACTTTACGAGAACGTAATCAAGAGCCAATCTGCGCTCAATATTCGAGCCATCGGCACGCATAAAAAGCTTGCTGATGGCTCAAATATTTTTGACTGAAGACTAGATTACTTCCGCGACTTGACGATGACGAGCGTTTGGTCGTCACCCCTTTCGCGTGCTCCCGACCAAGCATTTACTTGTCAAACGCGGCCAGCTCTTGCTGCACTCCGAAGACTAGGTAAGCTGACATGGGTAAAGGGGAGGCCGGGTTCAAACGGACCCGGCCTCCCTTTTAATTTGGTCGGGACCTTCTCAGAACAGAAATTTGGGCGGCGCACAGCCCGAAGCCGATCAGCGCGACGGGGAACATGGAGTTCGCCAGCGCAATCAAGGCGAAGAAGATGAGGATTGCTGTGCCGACGAAGCCCGCCCAGAAGTTCGGCTGACGGCTTGTCCCCAACAAGCGGCAGGCCAGCAGGCCGGTGATGAACCAGCCGACGAAATTGGTGAAGGGAATGCCGTAATAAACTCCCTCGTGAACCCACGTCCAGTATCCGAACTTGTTTGCGGCGAGAGGATCAATAACCAAATCAGTCGCCGTCGTCCAGAGCGCGGCAAACGCCGCCGCGAGCCAGGGGGGGAGGCGTAATCGCCCCGCGAAATCGCAGGCGAAAGCGACGAGCGCCATCCATGCGAGGCCCATCACGACCGGCACGCCGATCAGTTGCGGCTGCAAGACACCTGTATAGGTGTATTGTCCGAAGGGGAAGCCGAAGCGCACGCCGATTGCCTCGACCACGAAGCCCGCCAGCGCGACTCCGGCGAGCGCCGCCGTGCCACGGAGCGTGCGCGCGCCGAGCAGCACGATCAATCCCGCGAGAAGAAGGAAGAGCGAGCCGAGCCAACCTTGATCAGTGCGCTCTCTGCCGAGCCAATGGCTCGCGACGCCGCCCACCCATAGCACGGCGAAGACGGGCACAACCATCGCCAGCGCCGCCCGTCGCCAGCGCGGCGTAGTGGAAAGAATAATCTCCGGCTGCGTTGGCGCGCTCAGGGTTCGTACCTCCCTATGAGTTCGCTGGTGATTCGGGCTGAGAGCAGAACGGTGGGCGTGCCGCCGCCGGGATGGCTGCTGCCGCCGACGTGGTAGAGCCCGCCGATGCGCGGGTGTCTATTTGGTGGGCGCAGAAACGCGCGCCGCCAGCCGTGCGAGTTCGTGCCGTAGATGGCTCCGCCGGGCATCAAGTAGTCGCGCGCGATCCGGTCTGGCGTCCAGACATCGGAGACGACCGTGTCGGATGCGATTTCGGGAAAGCCTCCCTTCGACAATCGCTCGAAGACGCGCTCGCGCGCCGCCTCGATTTGCCGGTCGTCCCAGACGGTGTCGCCTGCAGAGGCGTTCGCCATGATGAAGAGCGTTTCGCCCCCCGCAGGCGCGAGTTGCGGGTCTGTGCGACTCGGCGCGCTGACGTATACGGTCGGGTCGTCGGGGAAGCGCCGCTCGCCGAAGAGCTGCGAGAACTCGGCCGCGTAGTCGGAAGAGAAATAGACGGTGTGGTGCGCGAGGCCGACGAGTTTGCGTCTGAGACCGAGAAGGAACACGAGGCCGGAGAGCGAGCGCGCCGCTGGAGCCTGAGGCGCGCCGCCGTCGCCGAGCAGAGCGCGCGTCATTGAGGCGTCGCCGTTCATCACGACCACGTCGGCTTCGAGCCGCGTTCCATCGGCGAGCCGCACGCCGCGCACGCGCCGTCCCTCATGTTCGATGCTTTGGACGCGCGCGTTTGGGTGGAGCCTCACGCCGAGACTGCGCGCGAGTGAGACGAGGCTTTCGACGATGCGGTAGAGTCCGCCAGCGACGTGCCAGCCGCCGTAGGCGTACTCGATGTACGGGATGACGGCGAGGGTCGCGGGCGAATGGTACGGAGAAGAGCCGACATAAGTCGGGTAGCGGTCGTAGAGCTGTCGCAGGTGAGGGCTGCGGAAGTGCGCGGCGACCGTCGCGTGATAGTTGCCCCATGCGTAACGCAGCGGCAGGTACTTGAGCGCCTTGAGCGCACGCAGGTCGGGCGGCGCGGTCGGCGGGCGTCGCAAGAATGTCTCCTGCGAGAGCGCGTAGAGGCGCGCGCCGAGTCGCATGAAGCGCATGAATCCATCAACGTCGCGCGGCTCGATCTGCCGCACAGTCGAGAGCCATTCGGGGAGCTGTGTCGTGTAGGTGAAGCGCATGCCGTCGGCAAAGACGTAGTCGGCGAGAGGGCTGACGGGTGTTAGCGCGACGTGCTCGGCGAGCGAACTTCCGGCTGACGCGAAGAGCTCTTCAAAGACCCATGGCATCGTGATGAGCGAAGGGCCTGTGTCGAAGCGAAAGCCCTCGCGCTCGAACGAGTTCATCTTCCCGCCGAACGTCGCGCCCTGCTCACAGACCTCTACGCGCCAGCCGCGCGCGGCGAGTCGCAACGCCGTCGCCAGCCCGCCCAAGCCCCCGCCGACGACGACAGCAGCACGCCGCTTCGTCGCGCTCACCTTTTCCAAAAGTACTCGTTCCTCTCGAAGAACTCCGCCGTGCCAGCGGGGCGGACTTCCTTTTTGAGCGAGAAGCTCGATGGGCCGAGCAGGTACGTGAAGCGAAACAGCGCATCTTTGTTGTTATCTTTCCCGCTCTGCTCCGTCACGATCCTGAGCGTGCCGCCGTCCAGGCTCGTCCTCTCGATCACGGTCTCGCCGTCTATGACATTCCCGTCTTTGCTCACCGTCACGGTCTGTTTTTTGTTCGCCTTCGGCTCGTCCGGGTACTGGTACTCGAAGACCCACGACAACTCGTCGCCCGCCGACTGCGTCACGGTCAGGTTCGAGGGGATAGAGACTTTTTTGTTCGAGCGGTAGTCCAGGTAGGTTAGTTCTCCCGTCCACTGCGCGCCCGTCAGCCGGCGCAAATCTTCTGCCCGTACTCTCGGCGTTTGCGGAAAGGCGAGGGCGACGAAGGACGACGCGATTAACAAGACAGAAACGAAAACGCTCATTCTCTTACTCCTTCAGTTTAAAAGTAGCTGTCCGATATTTCTTTGCGCGCCTCAAGTCTGCGCGCCTTCCCGGTAGCGGCGGCCCTTCCAGACGACGCCCCTCCCGTTCCTGCACCGCAGCCACGACGAGATACCCAGCGCGATCAGAATAGTTTCGCCCAAAGGGTGCAGCAGTGCCGACCACCACGGATGTTTGAACCTGAGCGCCAGCACGACGCGCGTCGCGATGACGCACGCGGCGGCAACGGCGAAAGCCCACGCGCCGCCCGTCGCTAGGAACAAGAGTGGCAGAAGAACGAAGGGAAGCAGGAAGACGAAGAGGTGCAGCGCGAGGAACGCCCAGAAGCTCGTCGCGCTGCGAAAAGCGGGGAAGAAATTTTTCTGAAAGCCTCGCCAGATTTCCGCAAACGAGCAGTACATACGCACGCTGACGACTCGCTGGCCGTCGAGACAGAGACTTGGTCGTCCACGCGCGCGCCACAGTTGCGCCAGCCGAACGTCCTCAAAGAGTTCGCCGCGCACGGCTGCGTGCCCGCCGACAAACTCATAGTCGTCGCGGCGCGCGAGCATGCATGAGCCGTGCGCGAGTCCGAGCGACGGATCGTTGCGGCGCAGCGCGAGCGGCGCGGGGTAGAGCGTAAAGACGACGAAGTTCAGGAGCGGCATCAGCGCGCCCTCCCAGAAGCCACGCATCTCCAGGCGCGGCCAGCACGAGAGCAGCGAGACTTCGCGCTCCTCGGCCTCGCGGACGATCAGCGGGGCGGCGCGTCCGTTCAGCCGCGCGTCCGCGTCTAGGAAGAGCAGCCATCGCCCGCGCGCCTCCTGGGCCAGTCGCGCACACGCGAAGGTCTTACCGCACCAGCCGGCGGGCAGTGGCGCGGGCGCGATGAGGCGTACGCGCTCGTCGCGCCGCGCGTACTCATCCACTATCAGCGCCGTGCGATCGAGGGAGTGGTCGTCGTAGACGAGAACTTCGAGCACGCACTGCCCTTGCGCGAGCGCGGCGTCGAGGCAGTCGGCGATATTGGACTCTTCGTCGCGCGCGGGTATCAGTAACGACAACGCATGTGAAGGCGTCGTCGTCGCACCCACTCTACCGCCAACCTGTGGCCACGCGAACGTGTTCCAGAGCGCCACGCAGAGGAGTACACAGGCAGCAAAAAAAACTGCGGCTGAGATGACGAAGAGCATCAGGCGATTGCCTTTTCGTGCGCGTGCCTCCCCGCTACGGATACGTAGGCCTCGCCCGAGGCGTCGAGCACGTAGTGAGCCGCATCTGCAAGGAGTGTCACCTCTTCGCGGACGCCGAACTGCTCGTACAGGCGCGCGACGCCGCGCGCGATCAACTGCCGGGCGAAGCGCCGCGCGCCTTCGGGGCCGAGCGACGCGACGGCGCTGACGCGAAGGTGGCGCGCGTCCTGTCGCGCGGGCTTGCCCGTCACTTCGCTCGGGCGCGTCTCGTCAAGAACGTCGTCGCAAATCTGGTAGGCGCGCCCAAAGCACTCACCAAAGTCGGCGAGTGCTTGCGTGTCATCGGCGGGCGCGCCGCAGGCAAGCGCGCCCGCGGTCATCATCATCCGCATGAGCGCGACCGTCTTCAGGTCGCGGCAGGCGAGCGCGTCAGCGTCCCGTGCGCCGGCGCGCGTCTCCAGGTCAACGACCTGGCCGCCGACCATCCCGTCCGACCCGACGCAACGCGCGGCTTCGCGGACGAGCGCGCCGCCGGCACCCGCATTGCCGCCGCAGGCGTGCGCTGCTGCGTCCGCGAGCAGCGCGTAAGACTGGTTAAGCAGTGCGACCGACGCGAGCACCGCCACCCCCTCGCCGAAGACGAGGTGGAGAGCGCGGCGATTGCGGCGGAAGCTCGCGTCGTCCATCGAGGGCAGGTCGTCGAGGATGAGTGAGCTGCTGTGTAGAAATTCGATGGCGCATGCCACCGCTAGCCCCTGCTCGCGCGCGGCCCCCGTGAGGCCGGAGGCGAGCAGCGCGAGCGCGGGGCGCAGCCGCTTGCCGCCGGGAAAGACGGCGTATTCGAGCGCCTCATTGAGGCGGCCCGCGCCCCGCAAGGAACTGACCGGCAGGCTGCGCCGCAGCGCCGCCTCGACCTCGCCGCGCCGGCCCGCGACGAACGTTGTTAATTGCTCGCTCAAATGTCTACCCGCTTTCTTTCGCCAGGATCATCGGTTCGGCCCGTGCCCCCGAAGATCATATAAGCTACCTGCTCGGTCGCCTCCACAATCGGCAAATGTCCTGCGCCCCTCAATTCGCGGACGCGCGCATGCGGCAAAACTTCGCGCCAGAGCGCGAGCGACCTCTTGACCGCGCCAAAAGTCTTCTCGCCGTGCGCGATTTCGACGGGAGCGTCGAAGCCCCTGAAGCGCTCGACGCCGCCGACCTCCTCGAAGAGCGCGAGATAGCGACGCGCGACTTCGTGATCCGCGTCCGCGAACGAAGCAGTCAGGTCGCCCCCTCCCTCGCGCCGTCCGCGCAGCGACTGGTTCGTCAGCCAGCGCCCGAGGGGGTTGGCGAACGTCGCGTTGTAGGCGTGGCGCCCGAAGTCGCCGGCGAGGAATAATCTGAAATAGCGCGGCAAGTAAGCGAACGGATCAATCATCACCACGCGCCCGACCTTATCGCCCAACTCTTGCGCCGCCAGCAGCGCGAAGACCGCGCCGCCACAGTTGCCGACAAAGTTGACGCGCGCCGTTGTGAGCGCCCGCACCGCCTCGACGATCTCCCCGACGACCGCGCTGACCGACCACTCGCGCGGCGCAGTAGAGTCGCCGCAGCCGGGGAGGTCTGCGCTGTAAAGACTCGCGAAAGCAGGGACGAACGGCGCGAGTGGCGCGAATGTGCGCCGGTCGCCGCCCCAGCCGTGCAGCGCGAAATAGGCTTCGCCGCCCCGACCGTAGCGCTCAACGAACATGGCTCACGATCCTCTCCGCGACGAGCCGTCCTGAGAGCACGACCATCGGCATCCCCGTCCCCGGCGTCGTGCTCGCGCCGACGTAGTAGAGTCCTTCTATCTCTTCGGAAAAATTCTTGCGGCGGAACGGGCCGACCTGAAAGAGCGTGTGCGCCGCGCCGAAGGCAGATCCGTCGTAAAGCCCGAACCGCCGCCGCCAATCCTCCGGCGTGTAGACCTCTTCGCAGACGACGCGCGACGGCTCGATGCGGACGCCGTGCAGCGAGAGTGTTTCAGTCACGCGCTCTTTTATCTTCAGCGACTCGGCGCGCCAGTCCGCGCCGGGCATCTGCGAGAGCGTGGGCGTCGGCGCGAGCACGAAGATGGCCGTGCATCCCGGCGGCGCGAGCCCTGGGTCGGTCGCCGAAGGGACGCTTATATAGAAGGGCAGCCCGGTGGGTACGCGCCCGCCTTTCATCAGGTCGTCGAACGCTGCCCGGTAGTCGTCCGGCAGAAAGATGGTGTGATGGCCGAGCCCTTCGACCGCTCCGCGCACGCCCCAGTAAAAAGTAACCACTCCGGGCGTCATCCTCGTCTTCGCAGCCCGCGCGAGCGCATGAGCAGCGAAGCCGTTCTTCGACTCGACGAGTTCCGTGTCGGTCGTCGGCACGTCAACGTTAGAGACAACGAGCGATGCTTCCAACTCCGTTCCGTCAGACACCTCGATGCCCCAGACACGCCCCGCGCGCGTCCTGATCTTCGAGACGCGCGAGCGCGTGCGGACTTCGACGCCTAGTTCTCGCGCCAGTTTTTCGATTCCCTCAACCAGCCCATAGACGCCGCCCTCAGGCAGCCAAAGGCCGTAGGCGAGTTCGCCGTAGGGGAGAATAGTAAACATGCCCGGCAGATTGAAGGGCGAGCCACCGAGGTACATCGCGTAGGAGCCGAGCGCCTCGCGCACGTGGCGACTCTTAAAGTGGCGGCGCAGTTCCGTATCGAACGAGCGCCACAGGCTCATGCCACGCAACTCTGAGGGCGAAAGCGCGGCGAGCCACTTCAACGGATTGTCAACGTTGCGGCTTACCAGCTTGTCGAAGGCGACGCGGTACTTCGCCCCCGCGTCGCGCAGGAACTCGAAGACCGAAGGCGCGCATCCCGGCTCAAGCCGCTCGCACTCGGCGAGGAAGTTTTGCAGGTCGCTCGAAAGCGTGAAGCGCGTGCCGTCGGCCCAGCGGAAAGTGATCGAAGGGTCAACGGGCAGCAGCCGCACGTAGTCGCGGAAATCACGACCGGCGGCGGCGAAGAGTTGCTCGAAGACCCAGGGATAGTTGAGCAGCGACGGCCCCGTGTCGAAGCGGAAGCCCTCGCGCTCGATCAGGTTGGCGCGACCACCCACTCGCTCACCGGCTTCGAGCAGCGTCACACGAAAGCCCGCTAGGCGCAGGTGTATCCCGGCGCTCAGGCCGCCCAGACCCCCGCCCACGATCAAGACTTTTTTGTTCGCCCCTGGATTCATTTCGTCAGGTACGCCAGCGGAATGCGCCAGTACTTGCTCGGCGGCAGCACCTCAAATTTCTCCTTGAGCGGCACGCTCTCGCGGTGAGAGATGCCGCGCTCGCTCCGCGCGATGCGCTCGTTCAGGCGGCCGTAGACCTTGATGCAGGCGCGCACCGCCAGCCGGCAGTCGGGCGAGAAGGCGTCTAGGTTCGCGTGTGCGCGAGCGTAGTAGCCACCAGCGACGGCGGCGAGGCGTTGGAGCACGCGAGCGAGCGGCAACTGCTGGCGCGCGTCGCTCGCGTCGAGTTCCTCAATACCCTCGGCGTTCAGTGCATCCGCAGGCAGGTAAACGCGACCGCGTCGCTGGTCTTCCGCAACGTCGCGCAGGAAGTTAGTTAGTTGAAGCGCGACACCGAGATCGCGCGCCGACGAAAGAGCACGCCCGAAACTCGCCGGGTCGCTCGCACCATAGACGTGCGCCAGAAAGTAGCCGACGACGACGGCGCTGCCGTAGACGTATGAGTTGATCAGGTCGTCGAGCGTGCTGAAAGGGCGAGGAGTTACATCCAGGCGCATAGCGTCGAGGAAGGCGTGGTAGTGCTCAACCGGTATGGAGCGCTCGCGCACGACGCGCGTGAAGCCCGCGAGGTGCGAGGGGACGCCGCGTCCGAGTGCTTCGCTCAGCGATGCGCAACTGATGCCCGCCTCGTAATGGTCTCGCCATTGGTCGAGCAGCCGCAGCCTCGTCGCCTGATCGAGAGGAAATGTATCAACTATTTCGTCCGGGTAGCGGACTGCGGCGTAGACTGCCTCGACCTCGTCGCGCTTGAGCTTCGGCAGGAAGCGACTGACGATGAAGAAGCTCGTCGTATATGAGCGCATCACCGCGCGCGACTCGCGCACGAGGACACGCCAGGCCTCCTGCTCCGAGCGGTAGCGCAACGCGCGCAGGCGCACACGCCTTTCTCTCTCCTCCCATTCGGCGGCACCCCAGACGGCTCCCGCCGCCGCCACCTCACCCGTGTCCTCTGTATTTAAGCCGTTCATGAAATCTCCACAACTTAGTTCTTCAGGCCGCACGCATCCTCGTGCGCAGCCCGCACTCTATGTCTTCTGTGACCGCGGTTCGCGTACGAAAGATACGAGTCGGGCGTCACCGCCGGATGCATGGTCTTCGAGCACCGAGAACGCATGAGCGATGTCAACTCTGAGTCTTCGTCTTGTGAAGAATCTGCCTGCCGAGGTTGCTGGCGTCGAAGTATGCACAGAAGCGCGTGATCGCCTCACCGTTCGTCTCGATGACGCTTACACCCTCGTATTTGATGGGCGAGCCGTCGGCCGCCGTCCCCTCTGTCGTCCATTCGAGCGCGGCGCGGTCGGCTGTGGCGAAGACGTTTTTGAAAGTGGACTTCACCTCGCCGAAAGTGTCGCGGTATTTTGCGCCCCAGAACTCGCGCGCTCCGTCTCGCCCGCGAAACTTTTCGGGCGAGACGATGTTGCCGATCTCGCTCTCCTCGGCGAACAGCGCCGCGATGGTCTCAATGTCGCGCTCGGCTTCAAGCCTACCGAGTGCCTCGACGAATCTTTTTGCTAGTTGCTCCGACATCTTCAAAACCCCCTTTGTGCGTCCGGCCTCCGCGCTTGCTGCGCGATGCCGTTTGATTGTCTTCGTCCACGGCGACGGCACCGAGCGCCGACGCGTGGCTCTCCAGTTGAAAGAATGTTTCCGCGTGCAGGTCAGCCGGGAACCTGCGCCGCATGCCCTCAGCCTGAAACCCCGCGCCGCCCAAAACGACCGACGCCCCGACCCGCCGCGCGGCGTCGCTGAACTCGCCGTACTCGCGCGCCGCGCGATCCGTATGGTTGAACACAGTCGAGGCAACACAGACCAAGCGTGGGTTGAAGCGAATGACTGCCTCAGAGACGGCATAGAACGGAGTACTCGTGCCAAGGTTGACAACACTCCAGCCCTGCGCCTCCAGCGTCAGCGCGGCGACCTGCACAGGCATCTCGTGGAAGTCGTCCTCGACGCTGCAACAGATCGCTGCGCGCTCACTCTCCCGCGCTCTCACGTTCAGTGACGCGCGCAGGGCTTGTAGCGCCGAGAGCGCCGTGCGTGTTGCCAGATGCTCCTGCGCCACCGACAACTCGCCGGCGTGCCAGAGGTCGCCGACCCTGCGCAACGCGGGGCAGAGCACCGCGTCCGCGATGCGCGCCACCGTGTGCCCGTGCAAGTAGAGGCTGACGAGTAAGGCCGTCGTCTCCTCGTCGTGCCCGCCAACGATTGTCTCGAACATAAATTGAGGCAGAGCTTCGTCGAGCGCGGCAGCCTCATCGCGCGGCGCACGCTTGTTAGCGTCGCCTCCTATGAAAGCACCAGCGGTCTCACGGGCCATGCCTTCACGACGGAAGGCGGCCACGTCCTCCGGGCGGAATCGCCTGTGCCCGCCTGCTGTCTTTAGCGCCGGCAGCAAGCCGCCGTCCGCCCATCGCTTGACCGACGCCTCGCTCACACCGAGGAGCCGCGCCGCCTCCCTGCTCGTCAAATTTTTTCGCCCGACGATCTCTCTCATATTCGCGGACTAATCTATCAAAGCTTTCGGCTAATGTAAATAAAAATCGTTCAATACGAGCATTCAAACTCATTTGTGACACGTTTGGCACTATATCTCAACTTGACTTTATACGGGTGTTCGTCAAGAATCGTGCAAGTCGTTCAATGGCTCGGATATATAAATTGGCACGGTTGGTCTGGGATGGAGGTGTTGCAGATGCTGTCAACGGGTTGGACATTCGTCATTTTCTCGACGCTGCTTCTTTGTGGCGGGCTGGCTTACACGATTCTGGCATTCCAGAGCGCGAAGCCGCTCCCGCTGGAGACACGCAGGAAGCCTGCGGAGTCGCGTGTCGGGTTAAGGCGGCACCAAAGATAATGGGAGGGGGGAAATCTCTTTGCTGAATCCAAAGAAGATCGAGCGGCGCGCTCGGCCACATGTGCATGAAGAAGTACAGGATGGGCCATCTGATCGAGCTGTCGGCGGCGTAACGCTCAGGGGCGAGACAGGGATGCCGACGGGCGAACAGGTGATTCTCGTTGACGAGTGCAACCGCGAGATAGGGGCGGGCGAGAAACTGCGTGCTCACAGAGAGGGCGCGCTGCACAGGGCCTTCTCCGTTTTCATCTTCGACAGTCGCGGGCGGCTGTTATTGCAGAAACGCGCGCGGGAGAAGTATCACTCTGCGGGGCTGTGGTCAAACACGGCCTGCGGCCACCCGCGTCCGGGCGAGGCGACCCAAGAGGCTGCGCGGCGCAGGTTGCGCGAGGAGATGAATCTCGACTGCGACCTGCGCGAGGCATTCGAATTTCTCTACCGCGCGGAGTTAGACGGCGCGCTCGTCGAGCACGAGTACGACCACGTTTTCGTCGGCACGCACGAGGGCGAGCCTCCTGTGCCAGACCCTTCAGAGGTCGAGGACTGGCGTTGGGTGAGTATCGGCGAGCTGCGCCGTGGGCTGCGGGATGAACCGCACCGTTATAGTTACTGGCTAAAGATCGCCGTCGAGGGCGAACACTGGCAAAGGCTCGACGCGCTCGTGGGCGTTGGTTGAAGCAGAAAGGTCTTGGAAGATGTCAGAGGGTGCCGGGAGTGTAGTGTTAATTGTAGGGGCGGGACGCGGCATCGGTCGCGCGGCGGCGCACCTGTTTGCGCAGGGCGGCGATACGCTCGTCATCGCCTCGCGCGGCGAAGCTGACCTCGAAAGCCTGCGGCGCGAGCTTTCAGAAAACTTCGGCGCACGCGTGCTCGCCGTGCCGACGGATGCGACGGACGCGGGGGCGGTCAATCATCTGGTTGATGCTGCGGTCAATGCATTCGGGCGTGTGGACACGGCCGTTTACGCGGCTGGCATCGGCGTGCTCAAACCTTTCGCCGAGACGACTGCCGAGGAGTTCGATGGGTTGATGCGCACGAACGTGGGCGGGGCATTCAACCTCTGCAAGGCGGTGTTGCCGGTCATGGAACGGCAGAAGGGCGGGCGGCTCGTCGCCATCCCCGGCATCCTCGGGCGCGCGCCGATGGCTCAGGCCGCCGCTTATTGCGCCTCGAAGTATGCGCTCACGGGAATGTTGAAGTCGCTCGCGCTGGAGACGAAGCGCGCGGGCGTGCGCGTGAGCCTCCTGCATCTCGGCGGCGTCAACTCGTCTTTCTGGGACAACGTCACGATGCGCGTCCAGCGGGAGCGCATGTTGACGATGGGCGCGGCGGCGCGGGCTGTCCACTTCGCCGCGACGCAGGAAGGCGAAGGCGTCTTGAACGAACTTGTTTTGCAGCCGGAGTCGCACCAACTGTGAGCGCAGCCGGGGAAATGACGAAACGAATTGACGAGCGTGTGA
>JBKKAL010000265.1:0-58622 GCA_046714695.1 Pyrinomonadaceae bacterium | reverse complement strand
ATATCTGACTCTCTGCTCACCGGCATAATTCTTTTCGACGACCTCGGCAGTATTATCCGTGCTTCCGTCGTCCACCAGAACCACCTCGTAATCGTCATAATCCTGGGCCAAAACTGAATTGACCGTGCCGGTGATCAATGCTGCACGATTGTACGTTGGAATGACGACGCTGAAAGAAGGCATGACGGCTATCGTGTGAAATTTCTCAGGAGCTTGATTACTTTCCCGCTGGAGAAGCGCGACCGCCAGTATATCTTGCCCAAACCCCGCGCACGGTAAAAGAGCGGGTCGAAGCGTTTGATAAATTCCGTCAGCTCGTGCGCTTTACGCGGATCGAGGTTCTCGTAAAAATAGTAGAGCTGAAACTCCAGAAAATAGACGAACGCTTTGCGTATATCTTCAAAGCTAAAACTTTTAGTAACTTTATAAGAATCCTCGCCTTCTATGTAGAGCCCCAGATCGGAGAGATTTTTAATAACATCGCCTGTGAAGTCGAATGATCGCAGCACGCGGCTGAATGTTCTGGCCCAATCGCGCGTGAACTCGATGCTCTGCGCGATGGACTTGCTCTCATCATGAAGGCGATAACGTGAGAATGTATCCTCGACTTTCCTGATTGGATAATTCAGAGCGATCCTCGCCAGCAGATCATAGTCCATGCCGTAGTGCAGGGTTTCGTCCAGATAGCCTTGTTCAAGAAGTACGCTCCGGCGGAAGAAGGAGGAGGGCTGCGGGAAAGGCATCCCGGCCAGATAACGAGATTCCAGATCATCGCCGTCAGCTCCCTTCACCAACCCATCGAATCCATTGCCGAACAACTCGCTCTTGCCATGAATCAACGCGGCATCGGATTCCTGAAAATAATGGGCTGCGCGGTGTAAAGCGTTCGGCATGAACATGTCGTCGCTATTGAGCCAGGTAACAATCTCGCCGGTCGCACGGCGCAACCCCTTATTGATCGCGTCCGATTGCCCCTCGTCCTTTTCGCTCACCCAGTAAGCGATTCCCTCTTGCTCGTGTCTTTTGATTACATCGAGCGTGGTATCCGTGCTTCCCCCGTCAATCACGATGTATTCCAGATCGGCGTAGCCCTGCGAGAGCACAGACTTCAACGTCTCTTCCAGGTATTGTCCCTGATTAAAGGATGGGGTGACGATGCTGATTCGGGGAAGGCTCATGTGGCGACCGTTAAAAAAGATTGTGTCCGGTCGAAGCACGGTTCCCGCTCAATATCTTCGATCATGTAGAGCGGGACATGGCCGTAAAACGCTGCCCACATCGTGTAGGTGCTTGGCGGCCCGATAATCAGGTCGCACTTCGCGAATGAATACAAATCCTCGATCAGATGATCATTGCCGAAGATAAAATTGAAGCGCGAAAAATCAGCCGCGCTCTGTTTGACATTCGAGCAGATCAGAAATTTGACCCTCCGGTTCAGGTGCATCCGCTCGACTTTCTCCATCAGGCGAGCGTACTCGTCCACTTCGTAAAAGTATTTTCCGTCGAGAAAGCGCTTGTAATCCCCATGACGAATATGCACTCCGACGAGCACATCGCAATCCTCACGCGCTCTGCTGATCAACGCATCAACATTATGCTGGAAGACTTCGAGAGGCTCAAAGTAGGCGCGGATGGCATCCCCGTGCTTGTTGAAATTCGCGCGCTCACGAAAGAGCCAACCCTGGGCGAAAAGGATACTGGTGCGCTCTGCCAATGCTAAGAATTCCGCGCTGTCGAGCCGAACCTGCTCCTCCCAATCTATCGCGACGGCTCGAAGAACACGGGTCTTAAAGCGGCTGCGGACGAGCAGGCGCGTCAGGTGATAGTTGAAAGAGAAGAAAATCTTTCTCGTCCAACGATTGCCCCTCCAAAGAGACGCGCGCGCCGGATAGCGACAAAAAAAATCGCGCGCCGTCGTCTGAAAATACTCCGCATACTCGTCGAATGCAGGGTTGGCGATATTGAACTTGTTCTCGATAGCGCAGGCGAGGAAATTGGCGAAAAGAAAGAGGCTGTTCCCCAACTGACCGGGCTTACCAACTATCGTAATCATAAAGTTTGGTACATATCCAATCGCCGAACAATATCTTTATAGATCAACAGGAAGGAAGAGAGATTACAATTTCTCGTAGTGGATTAGTTTGGATAAATATTGAGTTTGAGGCAAATTGACAACTCACCACCGCAGACACCGCAGGACACGGAGCAAGCACGGAGGCTTGAATGGTATTCAACTCTCTGTGCCCCCTCTGTGCTCTGCGGTGTCTGCGGTGGTGAACAGCAACTTCCATCACACTCAATTTTATATTGACCCACTACCCAATTTCTCGCACTGAATCCTTCCCTCTTTGCGCTTATTGATGAATTGCATAAACGTCGCCAAAGTTTTTCTGCTCGGCCAGCGCAGGCAGAATCCTGTTAGACATTTCCTCTCGCGTGACGTGGCTTTCCAGAACGAAATCCAGTTTTTCGCCCATGCAGTAGTTATAAAGATACCGCTCAGAAATCCGGTTGAGCCTTGCCACGCATTTTTCCGCCTCGTCCATCAGCTCCGGCGTAAATTCAAAAGAGATGTAGGGGACGGCGCTGTTGAGCCCGGCCAGCACCTGCGCCTCAAACCCCTCGACATCTATCTTAATGAATTTGGGCAGTCCGTATTTGCCTATTAATTGATCGAGCGTCTTCATCTCGACCTTCACTTCCCTCTCCCAGCTACTCTCCTTGAATCTGGCCTTGCCGACGGTCTCGATAAACTTTGAAGACATGGAAGAGATGGTGTGCGAATCGCTCTCGCGGATCGTGGCCTCGCCTTCGTGGTCGCCGAGCGCGATCCGTTCGATCAGCACATTCTTGCTGAACATAAAACGGGATCGCAAGTGACGCAGGCACTCTGCCTGCGGCTCGACGGCGACGACTCTCCGGCACAATTCGGAAAAGATTTGCGTGCGCTGCCCGACGTTTGCTCCGACATCGAAAACAACGTCTTGACTTCCGATCAGAGTCGCATAAAAGGATTTCTGCGACTGATCGCGCAGTCCGCCCCACTCAGCGTTGCGAAAGCGGTAATCCTTCATCCTGTAATAAAGTCCGGTTTTGAGCAGGACTTCTTTCAAGCTCTTTTTCAGCATACTCCGTCAAATAATAGCCGAATCATGGCGGAAGAAAATCATTCTCGAATATTTAGCCGCTGCGGTGCTGCGCCACCCGCTCATAAAGCGCATCGAACTCGTTGACGCCCTCTGGAGAGCGATACGTGACGACGATATCCGCCAACCTGAAAGAATGCTCCCTCAAAAACTGATCCACTTCATAATACTGGCAGGCGTTTTTGTACATCTCATGATTATTCATCTCCGTGAGAATAAAACTGGTACGCTTGAGGGTCTCTGCGCCTCCCTTGAGCACATCCAACTCGGTTCCCTGCGTATCAAGCTTGATTAATAAGATGTCGGCCACATCTTTAAACTCATGATCGAGGGTCGAGAGCGTAACACTTTCCGCCGCTTCCTGTTTTAACCAGCCCTGAAAGACCTCCGGTTGTTTTTCAATCTCCTCACGGTTCAATTCGTTGATCGAGGATGAGACGTTGTTAGAGGTGACGTGAAGCTGCGCCTCGCCGCGCGCGCCTCCGAGGGCCAGATTCCTGACGTGGATTCTTTTTTCTTTCTCCTCAACCGTCTTTAACTGCGGAAGCATACGGCTGTTCGGCTCGATGCAATAAACGTCAAGGTCTTTAAACTGCGCGGCGAAATAGAGAGATGTGCCGCCGTCGAATCCGCCAACATCAATGATGATAGAGCCCTCTGTGGCCTGGCCTCTCTTCTTGATATGCCTGATCGCCCTGTAGAGATGTTCCGTACTGCTCGTGAAGAACCTGTCTTTGACGTAATGATAAAGTCTGGTATCGGGCACAAAGGGCGAGAGATAGAGGCCGATAATCCTGTTCAGAATATTCTTGTACATATCGGCGGAGACTTTTGCCGGGGAAGCGACGCTGTCGCTCATCTCGCTTGCGCTTCCCTTTGCGGCTCTTGTTGTTGCTGCTGCTGCTCCGCGCCCTCAAACCAGGCGATTGTCCGGCTGAGGCCATCCTCCAGAGAAGTCTGCGCGCTGAAGCCGAACTTCTCGCGAGCGCGAGTTACATCCAACCCTCGACGCGGCTGGCCGTTGGGGCGCTCCGTCTGCCATCTGATCTCGCCCTCGAAACCGGTGAGGCGCGCGATCATTTCGACGAGGTCTTTGATCATGATCTCGCGGCCCGTACCGATGTTGACCGGCTCGGCCTCATCATAAAATTCCGCCGCGCGCATGATCCCGTCGGCGCAGTCCTCAACGTAAAGAAATTCGCGCGACACTTCGCCCGATCCCCACACTTCTATTTGGTCGCGCCTCGCGCGACGCGCCTCTACGCATTTGCGAATCAAGGCGGGGATGACGTGCGAAGTTTCCAGATCGAAATTATCATATGGGCCGTAGAGATTGGCCGGAAGCAGGTAAATGGTATTGAAGCCGTACTGCTCGCGATAAGACTGTGCCTGCACGAGCATCATTTTTTTAGCCAGGCCGTACGGCGCATTGGTCTCTTCCGGGTAGCCGTTCCAGATGTCGTCTTCCTTAAAGGGCACGGGCGTAAATTTCGGGTAAGCGCAAACCGTCCCAAGCGCTGTGAACTTTCTTATCCCGCGCAGGCGCGACTGCTCAATCAGTTGCGCGCCCATCATCAGATTATCGTAATAGAAGCGGCCCGGATTCTTCTGGTTGTGACCGATGCCGCCGACGATAGCGGCCAGATGAATAACCATGTCCGGGCGCGAATCATCCAGGAGGCGCGCGACATCCGCTTCGCGTACGAGGTTGTAGTCGCGGCTGCGCGGCACGAACACCTCAACGCCCCGGCCTTCCAGCCTTTTTACAAGGTGGCGTCCGAGAAAACCCGCCCCGCCTGTGACGGTAACTTTTTTGTAAGGGAACTCTTTACTTGAAGCTTCCATTTGATTTGAAAGAAAGAGTGGAATCCGGTCTCAATTTTTACTACATAGAACTTGACGGACAGATGACGCTCGCTACTTGATCAAAACCTGATGCTTGGTTATGGTATCAGATTCGAGAAGTGTTCGGGAAACGCGCCGCTCCAATCGTTACCCCAACCTTAGCCGGGAGCGACCGAGCACGTCTTTTGCTGCTGCACCTGGCAATTAAATCAAACAGGATCATCAATACATGACAAAACGCGCATTGATCACAGGCATCACGGGACAGGACGGTTCATTTTTAACTGAGTTATTGCTTGAGAAGGGGTACGAAGTGTATGGCATTATTCGTCGCTCCTCCTCCTTCAATACGGATCGTATAGATCATCTCTATCAAGACCCGCATGAGCAGGGCACGCGCCTCCGCCTCGTTTACGGCGACCTGAACGATTCCAGCTCTCTCAACACCATCCTGCGCCAGACCAAACCCGATGAGATTTATAATCTCGGGGCGCAAAGTCATGTGCGCGTCAGCTTTGACGTGCCGGAGTACACGGGCGAGGTCACGGGTCTCGGCACGGTGCGCATTCTGGAGGCGATTCGCGAGTCCGGCATTCGCCCGAAATTTTATCAGGCATCATCTTCGGAACTGTTCGGCAAGGTGCTGGAGACGCCGCAGACGGAGCGCACTCCCTTCTATCCGCGCTCGCCCTACGGTTGCGCCAAGGCTTACGCCTACTGGATTACGGTCAACTACAGAGAGTCCTACGATCTGTTCGCCTGCAACGGAATCCTTTTCAATCATGAATCCGAACGCCGCGGAGAGACGTTCGTATCGCGCAAGATCACGCGCGCGGCGACGCGTATCAAGCTCGGTTTACAGGACAAGCTCTATCTGGGAAATCTGGACGCGCGGCGCGACTGGGGCTATGCGCGCGACTATGTGGAAGCAATGTGGCTGATGATGCAGGCCGACAAACCCGAAGATTACGTGATCGCTACCGGCAAGACGCACTCGATCCGCGAATTTCTGGACGAGGCCTTCGGTTATTTAGATTTGGACTGGAATAAACATGTCGAGATAGACCCGCGCTATTATCGCCCGACGGAAGTTGACCTTCTGCTGGGGGATGCGACCAAAGCGCGCGATGAGCTTGGCTGGGAGCCTAAAGTGAACTTTAAGGAGCTGGTTCGCTTGATGATGGACAGCGATCTTGCGCTTGCGCAGCAGGAATTCGACGCCCGCTCCGATAAGGGCGACAGTGCATCCAACAAAGTGCGCTGGAACGCGGGTTGACACTCTCCTTTTTTTTAAATCCTGCTTAAACAATCGTGACGGGGCGTCCGCCCTCTCTGATGGATTGCTCTGCGGCTTCAAGGAGGCGAACGACGCGCAGGCCCGCGTGTCCGTCCGTGAGCGCAGGGCGCTGCTCGCGTATGGCGTCGAGAAACTCCTTGCAGACATAGCGCAGGGCTTCCGTTGAATCCAGCTTCGGCACCCACACATCGCCCGTGCGATAGCTGACGAGCGTGCTGTACGCATCCTCTTTGTCCGCATCGTCCTCGATGCGATTGGTCGTCACGCCCTTATCGTAGATGCGTATCTTCTCCGTCGGCTCGATGTCGTCATAGACGATCATCTTGCGGCTTCCTGCGATTAACGTGCGGCGAATCTTGACGGGCGCGAGCCAGTTGAAATGAAAGTGCGCGATAAATTGATCCGGGAAGCGGAACATGACGTAGGCGATGTTCTCGATGCCGGGCTCGATGTGACAACTGCCGGTCGCGGTGACGGCTTCCGGCTCTCGACCGATGATGTAGTCCATGATCGAAAGATCGTGCGGCGCGAGATCCCAGACGACATTGATGTCGCGCTGGAAGAGCCCCAGGTTGATCCTTACGGAATCGAAGTAGAGCAGATCGCCAAGCTCGCCGCTCTGGACGATCTCTTTTACTTTGCGCACTGCCCCCGTATAGATAAAGGTATGATCCACCATCAGAGTGAGCCCGCGACGCTCGGCCAGCTCGATCAACTGCTCTGCCTCGCGGCTGGTTGTGGTGAAGGGTTTTTCGATCAGCACATGCTTGTTTGCTTCGAGCGCGGCGCGCGCGAACTTGAAATGCGTGCCGACGGGCGTGGCGATAACGACGGCGTCCAGGTGCGAATCGCTAAAGAGCTGCGCGCAATCGCGCGTCGTGCGCGCCGCCGGATAGCGTCGTCCCACGGTGTCCAGCCGCTTCATATCAAGGTCGCACATCCAACTGAGCTGCGCCGCATCGTTCTCCGCGAAGTTGCGTAGCAGATTCGGCCCCCAGTAACCGCAACCGATCACACCGACTGTTATAGGTGCAGTCATTGACGCCTCATGAGTAATTGAAAGATGCGAAACTCAACTGCTGGCCGCCGAGCTATTGAAGGCTGAGTGTTGAATCGCTTCCGCCACATGTTTAAGCTGCGCGTCGGTCAATTCCGGGTACATCGGGAGAGAAAGCACGCGCGCGGCCTGGCGCTCGGCCTCAGGAAAATCGCCCTGCTTGTATGGAAGCGAACTGTATGCCGGTTGCAGATGAACCGGTATGGGATAGTGTATCCCCGTCTGCACGCCCGCCTCCGTCAGGCTTCGTTGCAGAGCGTCACGCGCCTCCGTCTGCACAACGTAGAGATGATAGACGTGGCGCGCGTACTCCATCTCGCGCGGTAGCGTGAGCGGGGTCGCGCTGAGCAGTTCGTCGTAGCGCGCGGCGTGCGCGCGGCGCAGATCATTCCAGCGATCCAGATGGCGCAATTTCACCTTAAGCACCGCGCCCTGAATCCCTTCGAGCCGAAAGTTATAGCCGATGATTTCGTGATGATACTTGCGCTCAGAGCCGTGATCGCGCAGCAATCGCACGCGGCGCGCAACGTCCGCGTCGTCGGTCACAACCGCGCCGCCTTCGCCGTAAGCGCCCAGATTCTTACCCGGATAAAAGCTGAAGCATCCCGCTTGCGAGAGCGCGCCGACCTTCTTTCCACGATAAAGGCTCCCGTGCGCCTGCGCCGCGTCCTCTATGACGACGAGGTTGTATCGCGCGGCCAGGTCGAAGATCGGATCAAGATCGGCGGCCTGACCATAGAGATGCACGGGCATGATGGCGCGAGTGCGCTCTGTGATCGCAGCCTCTATTTTCGTCGGGTCAATCGTGTAAGAGACGGCGTCCGCATCAACGAAGACGGGCATGGCCCCCGCGGTCGAAACTGCTTCGGCGCTCGCAAAGAAAGTGTTGGCCGGGATAATGACCTCATCGCCCGCGCCAATCCCGCACGCCATCACGGCCAGTTGAATGGCCGCCGTGCCGCTATTCACACCGACACAAAAGCGCGCCCCCAGGTATTCGGCAAAGGCCGCCTCGAACGCTTCGACCTCGCGGCCCAGAATAAAAGCCGCGCTCTCGATGACGCGCGCAACGGCATCGTCTATCTCTCCCTTGATCTCTCTGTATTGAGCCTGTAAATCAACAAAAGGAATCATAAGAGTAAGGAATGAGGGATGAGAGATGAGGGATGAAAGCGTGACGACTCAACTTGAATCATCCTTCTTTCATTCTTCATCCCTCATCCCTCATCCCTCATCCTTTCTTATAATGCGTGCGGGATTACCGGCGACGATTGAGCCTGCGGGTACATCCTTTGTGACAACAGCTCCGGCCCCGATGATGGCTCGAGCGCCGATGCGAACGTTGCCGAGGATGGTCGCGCCGGTGCCTATACTCGCCCCGCGCTCGACACGAATGGGCTCGACTTTCCAGTCTTGTTCGTTCTGTAACGATCCATCGTCAGTAGTGGCGCGAGGATATTTGTCGTTGATGAATTGGACGCCGTGACCGATGAAGACCTCGTCCTCGACGGTCACGCCTTCGCAGATAAACGTGTGGCTGGAGATTTTGCAGGAGCGACCGATGCGTGCGCCTTTTTGGATCTCGACGAAAGAGCCGATTCGTGTGCTGTCGCCAATCTCGCAGCCGTAGAGATTGACGAAGTTGTAGATTGACACCTCGCGCCCGATGACAACGTCGGGCGCAATCACGCAATACTGGCCACGCATCAACTGGACCCGCGCGCGTCCGTCGCGCCCGACCCATCGTCTACATCGTCCTCTTCGTCAGCCGGTGCATAGTAGCTGGAGTAGTAACCTGCATAGTAAAACTCTTGCGACTCAAGCTTCACGTTATTGAGGACGACTCCGAAGATGTTCGCGCTGACATCCGTCAACTGCTGCTTGGCGCGGCGTACCACCGCACGAGAGCTGCGCCCGCCCTGAACAACCAGCATCACCCCGTCAACCATCGTTGAAAGAATCGAGGCATCGGTGAACGAGATGGCCGGGGGCGAATCTATGATGACGTGCGTGAAGCGTTCGCCCAGCTCGCTTAAAAGCTTTCGCATCTCATTTGAGCCGAGCAGTTCCGCCGGATTGGGCGGCACCGGCCCGGCCGTCAGAATCTTCAGATTCGGGAGATGTTCATACGTCTGCAACAACGAGTCCAGGTCTGTCTCTCCCGACAGGTAATTGGTAATGCCGCGCGTATTCGGAATACTGAAGTGAGAATGGAGGCGCGGACGCCGCAGGTCGCAGTCTACGATCAGCACCTCGACACCTGTATGGGCCAGCATGATGGCGGTGTTGACCGTCGTCGTCGTCTTTCCTTCCGAGGGCTGGCCCGATGTCACCAGAATAGTCTTGGGCGGCTGCCCGGCAGAAGACAATAGAAGCGACGTGCGCAAGTGCCTGTAAGCTTCCGCAACGACCGAACGCGAATCGTTAATCAGGGCCAGCGCCGTATTCTCTTTATCATAATTATCTGCGGGCGCGCCGCCACCGAGCTTCAAACGCAAACGAGACTCGTTGCGCAGCGCCGGGATTACGGCCAGCGCCGGCAGGTGGATGTAACGATCAATATCATTGACGGTCTTCAGCGTGTCGTCCAGATAGTCGAGCAGGAAGGCCAGACCGATACCGGCGGCCAAAGAGAGCATCAGCGCGAGAACGATATTGCGCGTGCGCTGCGGGCCAATGGGCGCGCCCGGCACGCGGGCTATCGTCGCCACACTGACGTTGTTGGGCCTGTCGTTCGAGGTGATCTGTAATTCCCGCTGGCGCTGAAGCAGCGTGTTGAGGATCTGCTTGTTGGTCTCAAGCTCCTGACGGATAGCGCCCAGCGCGATCATATCCTGGTTCTGCTGCGAGGTGATGCCGCGCTGCTGCATGTACGTGTCACGCAACATCTTCTCGCGGGCCAGCGCGGTCTCGTACCGAATCTTCATGGCCGACACCACTTCGCGCGGAGAAACCGTCAGCACTTCCTCAAGCTGCTTGATCTGCTGGTTGACCTTCTTTACTTCCGGCCACTCCTCCGTGTAGGTCGCCAGCAGCTCGTCGCGCCTCTGTTTTAAAGTATCGAGGCGGAGGCGAAGCTCCTGCGTGCGCTTGTCATCCTTGACCTCCGGGATCGAGTTGGTATCGTCCGCTCTCGCCGCCGCTTCATAAAGCGACTGGAGATCCTTGCGCTTGCTTTCCGCGTCCAGCAACTGAGTGCTCAGAATCGAGAGGCGTTGACCTTCGAGGTCTGCCTTCGGGTCCACCACCTGCGGCAGGTTGTGGCTCCTCGCATAGTTCAACTGCTCTTCGGACGAGCGCCTGATCTTGAGCTGCAAATCGGCAATCTCTCTTGAGAGCAACTCGTAAGCGTTCTGCGACCCCTTGGTTTGGCGCACCAGATTATTGAGGACGAAAACCTCTCCTATCGTATTGACTATCTTCTGCGCGAGCACCGGGTCGGTGTGTATGTAGTGCAGGTCAACGAGATTGGTTCCGGGCCTCGGGTCTACCCTCACATTAGCTGCCAGCGTGTCCTCGTAAGGCTCCAGCCGGGCCAGTTCTTCGGGCGAGAGCTGTTGTTCCTGCACAGTATCCTGGTCAATCACCTCGACGCGCGAAGTCACAACCGGAGTGCTGGCCGGCTTCTCGCGCGAGAAGATGCGCCGCAACGAAGTGTAAATGCTGGTCTGCGATTGAGAATCGAAAAACGCCGGATTGTTCTGCAAGTCGAGTGTCAAAACCACCTGCCTTGAGAGCGTCGGATTCTTGAGCAGTTCGAGCTGCGTCTGCCAGAACTTCGGGTCACTATCGGCGTTGATGACGACACCCGCCTGGGTTTGCAGAACGCTGCGCTGCGGCGGCTCGATTTGAATCGTCGTTATGGCTTCATAGACGGACGGCAAGCGATACTGCTGGATAGTTACCAGTGATGTAATAACCAGGACGAGACTGAGGATCAGCCATTTGCGCTTGAGCACCATGGACAGGTAATCGCGCAGGTTTGCCGAATCAGACGCCCCCACCCCGTAAGAATTCGGCTGGGACATTTTACGCAGCGGTCGTTCAAGGTTCTGTTCCCCGATTGTCAGAGGGAGCAGGCGATTATCTTCAGAAATCATAACTTTAGAACCTTAAGTTGGAGAAATATATAGCACAGGCCGAGCAAGCGACCGGAGCATCATACCAAAGATAGAAGTTTAGACAAGGCGGCACGAGCCTCTGTGCTGTCAGATCGCCGTCTTCAACTCCGGCTCGGAAGCGGCGAAATCTCTGAGCGAATCGAGCCATAGGGGAAGAGGTTCAAGGCCCAAGGACTCCGACAGGATGCATCGCAGGCGCGAGTTGCGCGGGCGCGGAGCGGGCCGCTCAAGGGAATCCACCGAAATGCTTTCGATGACAGCTTCACAGCGGCTGGCCGCAATCGCCGCGCGGGCAAACTCTTCGTAACTGGCTCCCTCTCCGCTGTTAACCACATGATAGATGCCCGGCAGATCAAGCTCGGCCAGCTCGCGTAATCGCTTCGCCAGATTCTTCGCATAGGTCGGCGTGCCGTATGCATCACGGATGGCGGTTAGACGCGCGCCCGTGCGCGCCAGTTCGATGACCCGGCTCAAAAAATTTAGCCCGCCCGCCCCGAACACCCAACCCGTGCGGATAATGATGGCGCGCGCGCAAGCTTGCTGTGCCCGGCGTTCTCCCTCAAGCTTGGCGACCCCATAGACGCTGATCGGATTCGGGTCGTCGCGCTGCGTGTAGAAGCCATCCTTCTCGCCGTCGAAGACATAGTCGGTCGAGATCGTCAGCAGAGAAGCACCCGTGCGGCGCGCCTGTGTCGCGAGAATACCGGGGCCGAGCGCATTGACGCGAAAGGCGCGATCCGTGTCTCGCTGGCAGCCGTCAACATCTGTCCACGCCGCGCAGTTGATGATCGTCTCAGGCCTGTCGCGCTCGAATGTTGCGCTCACGGAAGCTTCATCCGCGATGTCCAATGCACGATGATCGTAGGCGAAGACCGTGTCGCCCGCGCCCGTGCAAAAATCCGTTACCGCGCGCCCGACCATGCCGCCTGCTCCCGTCACTAAGACTTTCACAGCGCACCGACTTCCCCGCCGTACTGCCGCGCATAGAACTCCCTATAAGCGCCGCTGCGCGCGCGCGCGAGCCACTCGTCATTGGCCCTGTACCACGAAATAGTCTTCTCAAGCCCGCTCTCCCATGTCTCCACAGGTTGCCACTGAAGCTCTGCCTCGACCTTCGCAGAGTCAATCGCATAACGCCGGTCGTGGCCCAGCCGATCCTTGACGAAGCGAATCAACGACTGAGGCTTGCCGAGCGCCCTGAGAATTGACTCGATCACTTCAATATTCTGCCGCTCATTACGCGCGCCGATATTATAGACGCCACCGGCAAGCCCCATCTCCATGACGCGCAGCAGTGCGCGGCAGTGGTCTTCAACATAAATCCAATCGCGCACATTACGTCCGTCGCCATAAACGGGTACGGGCTCGTCCCCAAGCGCGTTTGAGATGACGAGTGGAATCAGCTTTTCGGGAAACTGTCGCGGCCCATAATTATTGCCGCAGCGTGTAATGACAGTATCGAGGCCGAATGTGTGATGGGCTGCAAGCACCAGATGCTCCGCAGAAGCTTTCGAGGCGGCATAAGGGCTGCGCGGAGCATAGGGAGAATCTTCCATAAAGAAGCTTTCTTCATCCTCAGGCAGACTGCCCATCACCTCGTCCGTCGAGATTTGTACGAAGCGGCGGACGCCCCGCTCGCGCGCATCGTCCAGTAAGACCTGTGTGCCGATGATATTGGTGAGCAGAAACTCCTGTGCCGAGGCGATACTTCTGTCAACGTGCGATTCGGCGGCGAAGTTGATGAGGGCGTCCGTGCCTTCCTCCAAAGCTGCGCGGACTGCCGAGGGGTCTGTGATGTCGCCGCGCACGAAATGGTGGCGGCGCTCGTCCACGCCCGCGAGGTTATCTAAATTCCCGGCATAGGTGAGCGCGTCGAAATTTACGATGCGGCAGTCCGGGATATGTTCGAGCGCGAGCCGGATAAAGGCCGAGCCGATAAAACCTGCGCCGCCTGTAACGAAGAGTCTGAGCATAAAATTTTCCGTAATGATAAAAACGAATTTTTCGAGGCCCGTCCGCGACGAGCGGTCAAAGCAATCCGCGCAACAAATTTTTTCCTTGAATTCGCGAGCGCAGCCGGGTGTTTTCTTGCACGCCTGGTCACTCGAACGGCGGTCGGAGTATAGAAACGCGCCTTAAAGAGTGTCAAGGTAGCCCGTAAACAGGGTAAAGAGTGTCTTTACTGAGTGGTTCACGCCGGAGGTTTTTGCAGCGGACAGCAACGACAAGTTAAGACTCAAATCCTAATTCTCCTTCGCGCCTTTGTCGGGCTATGCAAATTAAATTGCCACCCCACGTCATTGCTAATGGCCAACTGATTTTATGATCGTCCGCACGCTTTTCGATGATGATAACTGCCCTCTACTTGCCGGCGTGTCGAACTGATGGCGAACGACTACTCTCTCCTAATGGCCTAGCTCCGGCCCTATTTCTTTACCCGGTAGGGCTTCTCTTAATTGAAACAAACGCTATGCGCGCTGCTGTCGTAGTGTAATAGCCGACAGTTCAATGACCCTCGAAACCCTAAAAGGAGATTCCTCAAATGATCAGATTGAGATTTACGCTTCAACTCGTCGCGGTACTTGCCTTTGTCACGCTCGGCGCTTCGCTTGCTCAGGCCCAGGCGACACGCACGTGGGTATCGGGCGTCGGCGACGATGTTAACCCGTGCAGCCGCACAGCCCCATGCAAGACTTTTGCCGGTGCGATCTCGAAGACAGCCCAGAACGGCGAGATTGATGTCCTTGATCCGGCTGGATATTCAGGCGTCACGATCACCAAATCCATTACTATTGATGGAACTGGAACATTCGCCTCTATTCTCGCCAGCGGCGCGACCGGCATCTTTATCAACCTCAATCCCGCGCTCGGTAATACGGACGTTGTGCACACCGTACGGCTGCGCGGTTTATCCATTAGCGGCGCGGCCAACAACGCCAAGACCGGAATCCGTGGCATTAACGTCCTGAACACCAACTTCACCGACATGAAAGTGAGCGTGGAGGATGTCGTCATTGACGGTTTCCTCAACGAAGGCATCCTCTTCTCCGCCGACGGCGGTGATCTGGCCGTCCGCAATTCCGTGATCAGAAACAACGACGGCGCTGGCATCAAGGTTGATAGCTTCGGCGCTAATCTTGTTCACGTCAACGTTGATAACTCCTCATTAGTGCTCAACAACGACGGCATCCTCTTTGAGGACAACGTGCGCGGAGCCATAAAGGATAGCAACATCTCCAACAACGAGTCGAATGGAGCCGTGGTGGCGAACGTCACGCAGGCATCCAGCATGCAGATTAAGAATACGTTGATCTCCGATAACAGGCTGTCGGGCGTCGTCGCGGGCGGCAACATTACCTTTGGCACTGTTCAACTCTCCGATTGCATGATCACCAACAACACAACCGGATTGACGATCAACGCGAACGGGAAGATCAATTCATGGGGCAACAACCAGCTCTCCTTGAATGGCGTGGACGGCACATTCACTGCGCCTACACTGACGCTACAGTAAAGATTCTTCCCGGCTTTAGACGTGCTCTCGCCGGCTCATCACCTTGAGCTGGCGAGAGCAATTTTTTTGTCAACGAGAATTCCCCGCACAAGTTTACGGGCTCCAACTCCAATGCAGCTTGCAACTGAAAAGCTCCCGCCCGGCTCCGGCCTTTTTTTAAGTAGCGCTCCCCCAATTGAACAAACGCCGTTTTACTGCTATTGTTTTGTTCGCCCTGCTCTGCTGCTATCGAATGTTTCAGCCGGACAGTTCAGTCAACTCTTAACCCTACTAAATCAAGGAAGCCCCTAAATGAAAAAATTTACATTTCACATCCTGGCGGTACTGGTATGTATCGCTTTCGGCACTTCTCTTGCTCATGCACAGGCTGCACGCACCTGGGTATCGGGTACCGGCGACGACGCTAACCCGTGCAGCCTCACCGCTCCGTGCAAAACTTTTGCCGGTGCGATTAGCAAGACGGCGGTTAACGGCGAGATTGATGCCCTCGATCCGGGCGGCTACGGCGCCGTCACGATCACTAAATCAATGACCATTGATGGAACCGGAACATTTGCCGGGATTCTGGCAAACTTCGGCTCCTCGGGCGTCATTATTAACTTCAACCTTGATGACGTTACGGATCCTATTAAGTCTGTGCGTTTACGGGGTATCTCAATCAATGGCACGGGTTCCGGAACAAGGTCGGGCTCCCGAGGCATTAACGTCTCGGCTTCCAGTCTCGGACAGCCAAAAGTTATGGTGCAAGACGTCGTCATTGACAGTTTCGTTAACGACGGCATCCTCTTCGCAGCCAATGGCGGAGACCTGGTTGTCCGCGATACGGTGAGTAGAAACAACGGTGGCGCTGGCCTCAAGCTGGACAGTGTCGGCGTCAACCTGATTCATGCCTCGATTGAAAATTCCACTTTTGTTCTGAACGGAGACGGTATACGTGTTGAAGACAGCGTGCGCGCGACGATTAAAGACAGCTCGCTCTCGAACAACACGGGGAGCGGACTGGCGGCGATCAACGTCTCAAACAGTGCCGTGACGCAGATCCTGCATTCGTTGATCTCCGAGAACCGTCAGAACGGGATTCAGGCCGGTGGCAATATCACATTCTCCACCGTGCAGGTCGCGGAATCCATGATCGTCCACAACGGTGTCGGCATAGCTTTCTCGAATGCGAACGGTCGCATCAATTCGTGGGGTAACAACTACGTGTCGATAAACACTACGGACGGGACGTTTTCGACATCGACTTTGCCTCTACGCTAAAAATGGTATCCGGGTCTGAGGGCTTCCGCCAGCTTCCGAAAGTCGTAGCTGGCGGAAGCTTCATTTTGTCACCCGAGCAAGACCCTGTGGGCGACCTGTGCCCCTTACGTGTTCGACTGCGCGGGCGCTCGCAAAAGGCTTACTCGCAGGCGCCCCTCTCCTCGAGCTTACCAAGTCTCACGGCTTGACGAGGCAGACAGGTCTGACTAGACTGATATTTTTGCCCTGACGACTAAATTCTTTGCACTGCAAACTATAGCGAGCACAAGAGGCCGCCTGAAGCTCGGAAAAGCTACAAATTCAATCGGGCAGTAAAGATTTAATGGACACGACCACCAGTAACGCGCGCGCCGATGCGCTCAGGACAGTCGCCGAGGCCGCGCCACCCCTTTTAAAATCCTCAGCCTCGCCTTCATCGCAGCCAACCGCGCAACCCCTGCCGGAAGAGCCGCTGATTACGATCAAGCCGAGCAAGGCATGGGTGGCGATTGATTTTCGAGATCTGTGGGCCTACCGCGAACTGCTCTACTTATTGACGTGGCGAGAACTTAAAGCGCGTTACAAGCAGACGATCATGGGTGTGGCGTGGGTGATCATGCAGCCGCTCATGACGACGATCATCTTCACGCTTTTTTTCGGCAAGCTGGCGCAAATCCCTTCGGACGGCATCCCCTATCCGGTTTTCGCCTACGCCGGGCTTTTACTGTGGACGTTTTTTGCCAGCTCCGTCCTCAACAGCAGCCAGAGCCTGATCGCCAACGCTCAACTGATCACCAAGATTTACTTTCCGCGCATGATTATTCCGGGCGCGACTATTGGCGGACGTCTTGTAGATTTCATCGTGGCCTTTGTCATCCTCATCGGAATGATGATCTATTACCGCGTTCCCGTGACCTTTGGACTTTTGATGCTGCCTCCCCTCATTATGTTGATCACGCTGCTGGCGCTCGGCGTAGGGATGTGGATGGCGGCCTTAAACGTCAGGTATAGAGACGTGGGCGTCGGGCTTCCGGCTCTCATACAGTTCTGGTTTTTCGCCTCACCGATTCTTTACCCGCTCAGCTTTGTGCCGGAAAGCTGGCGGCGTCTCTATCTTCTAAACCCAATGGTGGGCATCATCGAGGGCTTTCGCGCCGCGCTCTTCGGTCTGGACTTCAACGGCAAGGCGCTCGCCTACTCGGTCGTCTTTACATTGGTCGTGCTGGTCTGTTCAGCCTATGCCTTCCGGCGAATGGAAAGGAGTTTCGCCGACCTCGTTTGATAAAGCCGATGCAACCAGTTATCAGAGTTGAGAATTTAAGCAAGCAGTACCACATAGGGGAGCTGCGCGAGCGCTCGGCGTCTCTGCGCGCATCGTTCGTCTCAGCACTCGGCGCTCCCTTCAAGCGCCTGCGCCGCAACGGTCACTCCGAGTCGGAGACGATGTGGGCTCTCAAGGACATCAGCTTCGAGGTTCAACAGGGTGAAGTGCTGGGCGTCATCGGCTGCAACGGGGCGGGCAAATCAACGCTGCTCAAGATTCTGTCGCGTATCACGGAACCGAGCAGCGGGCAGGTCGAGCTTTACGGGCGCATCGGAAGTATGCTTGAAGTCGGGACGGGCTTTCATCCCGAATTGACCGGGCGCGAAAACGTCTTTCTCAACGGCGCGATCCTCGGCATGAGAAGGGACGATATAGTGCGCAAGTTTGACGACATCGTCGCCTTCGCTGAGGTCGAGCGCTTTATAGACACGCCGGTCAAGTATTATTCCAGCGGCATGTACGTGCGCCTGGCCTTCTCTGTCGCCGCCCACTTCGAGCCCGACATTCTGGTTGTTGACGAGGTCTTATCGGTCGGCGATATGGCCTTTCAGCAGAAATGCATTGACAAGATCAATGACATGAGAAATCGGATCAAGGCCATCATCCTCGTCTCTCATAACATGATCTCGGTGCGGGCCATCTGCTCAAAAGTGATGCTGCTCGCGGGCGGACAAATCGTCGCCTCCGGCGACACGGACACGGTCGTTCCGCTCTACGAAAAGCTGATGCTGGAAAGCATCAGCCAGGACAGGGATCAAAATCATATCGAGAAGGGTCTGGGCCAGATCGAGGTTAATGCCGTCAGGCTTCTGGATGCGGCGGGCCATGAGAAACAGACCTTCGAGATTGGTGAGAGCCTCAGAGTAGTGATAGAGTACAACGCTGTCGAGAGGGTTGAAGACGGTGTCGCTTATGCGGCGATCAGGCGTCCAGACGGCTTCATCTGCATGGGCACCAGTACCAAGCTCGAAGGGCTCGCGCTCCCGCAACTGGACGGGCCCGGCGTGATTGAAATGGAGATACCTGAGCTGTTGGTGCTGCCCGGATACTACACGATGGATGTGAGCTTCTACGATCAGAACTTCGAGTATCGCACCTATATACTGGGCCGGAAAAGGGTTGATCTTCATATCAGCTCGCCCCAACAGGCGCTCGACGAAAAGTACGGCGTCTTCTACCAGAAGCAGAATTGGAAGTTGATCAGCAATCACGGCAGCGGCCAGGTAAAAAGTTAAAATTTAAGTTTCGTTTGACTTCCGGCCTCTCAACAATAGAATCCGGCAAAGACGATTTTTAACCGTGCCGCTCGTTACATGCGAGCAGCGAGCGAAAAGCGCGCAAGGTGAAAGGCAATAAGCATGGAGTCTCCACAGGATAAGCAGTATGGGCTCAGACCAGGCGCGGAACAGTTTCCGCTGATGGTCGTCATGTCCATCATTTATCCATGCAATTTCGGTTGCCCGATGTGCCCTTACACGGACGGCAACTCCGAAATCAGACAATACTACCGTGAACGCCACGGCGATCTGTTTCCGGTCAATCTCTGGAACTCAATCGCCGACGAGTGCGGGCAATATGATGCATGGATGCGCTGCACTGGCGGCGGCGAGCCGATGCTGCACCCGCAGATGGTCGAGATGATCGAGTATGCCAAGGAGCGCGGCGCTCGCATCTGGCTTAACACCAATGGCAGCATGTTTGGCCCATCCGCGAGCCACCGAGAGAAGCTTGAGCGCATTATTCGTGCCAAGATTGATCTGATCGAGTTTTCGATGGATGCCGGTGACGCGGAGACTTACGCGGTGTTGCGTCCGCCGCGAGGAGGACTCGCCAAGCCCGCCTCGGAGTGGTGGGATCGTCAGGTCGGCAATGTCCGCGCGGCCATTGAGATGCGCAAACGATTGGCCGCACCCACTCGCGTCGTCGTCTCGGTGATCCGCCAGGATGCCATCGAGGGCAAGCTGGAGGAGGCCATTGATTTCTGGCTCCACGACGTTGGCGTTGACGAAGTTATCACGCGCAAGTTTCTCACCTGGGACGACAACACGACGATTCCGCCGGGCAAGGCTCTGGACAAGCATCTCTACGCCAGCATGACGACGGAAAAGAAGCAGCCCTGCGTCTGGCCCTTTGAGCGTCTTAACGTGGACACGCTCGGGCGCATCGCGCTCTGCGGCCAGGACATCTCTTTCCGCACCGCCGAGCTTTTCCCCAATGCCAACGACAAATCCATTCAAGACATCTGGCAGGGCGATGTCTTTAACTGGTATCGCAGTATGCATCTGGACGGGCGCGGCGCTGAATGTTTTCCCTGCCGCGGCTGTTCGGCCTGGTTCGCAGGCATTCGCGATTGGGAGCATGGCTGGCTCAAGGTTTTGAAGAACTCCGGCGATCACCTCAAGCAAGTGATGAGCGAAGATTTAGGGATGGAAGTGGAGATTTATACGCCGGAGGCTTCGGCCACCATCGTATCAAGATGATAACGGGGCACACTATTGTCCTGCGCCCATTCGAGCGCCGCCATATGGAAGAGACGCGAGCCTGGGCCAACGACCCTGAGCTGATGCGCCTGCTTGATCGCGCGCGCCCCATCTCCGATGTCGAGCATGAGAAATGGTTCGCCGCGCTGCATGACAAAACCGACTGCGTCTATTTTGCGATTGAGACGGTTAAGGATGCGCGTCATATCGGCAATGTGTGGCTGTGGAATATAGACTCGCGTCATCGTCGCGCCGAGCTTCGCATCCTGATTGGAAGCCATACCGATCACGGGCGCGGAGCGGGAACAGAAGCCATCTCGCTGCTGTGCGGCTATGCGTTCGAACGCCTGAATCTCCATAAGGTTTATGCTTACGTGCTCGGCATAAACGAGCGCGCCCGCCATGCATTCGAGCGTGCCGGCTTCGTGCTTGAAGGAACGCTTCATGAAGATCGCTGGGTGAATGACGCTTACACGGACGTTTATCTTTTAGGAAAGCTGAGATGAAGCTCAAGACTGTCTCTATCATTTATGATGGACGCTGCGGGTTCTGTATTCGCGCGCTCAACATTGTTCGGGCGCTCGACACTCTCGGCAAGCTCAGCTTTTACGATGCGCACCAGCCGGAAACCTTCGAGCGCTTTCCCGTCTTGCGCGGAGCGGATGTGGATGACGCGATGTATGCAGTGGCCGATACTGAGCCGCCCTATCGCGGATTTTTCGCCTTCCGCCGTTTGTTGTGGACGAGCCCACTGATGTGGGCGCTTCTGCCGCTCTTTTATTTTCCGGGCGCGAGCATCTTAGGCCCGCGAGTTTACAGTTGGGTGGCGCGCAATCGCTCGCGCTTCGGCTGCGGCTCAGAAGTCTGTGCGCTTCCCACTACGGATGGGCGCGGCAGGTGAGTTAAGTCGCCGGCTTTAGGTGAGTACGCTAGTGAACTCGATTATCGCATCTCAGGATTTCCTCCATCCGCAAATCAGCGTTCACGTTCAGGCACTCTTCCGCATGGCCTACGGCGTACTTCTGATAGGTACGCTTTTGTGGGCGCTCCCGCAGTGGCGGCGTTTCTTCATAAGCGAGCGATGGGGTGGTTACGCTCGCTCGTCGCGCGATGTTGACTTTATTCAAAACCCGATTATCTCGCCCGTGGTTGCCGCCGTCTGGTTCGCGTGCGCCGTTCTCATCACAACGGGGTGGGTGACGGTGTGGGCGGCGCTTCTGAATCTGCTTTTATGCCGCTACTTTTTCGTTCGCATGCGCTGGCGAGGCGTATTGCGCGGGATGGGCGCGCCGGGTTTCATGACCTACTGGATGGCCGCCGCCCTCTTCCTGCTCGAATACACACTCGCTTTCGCGCCCGCGCTGCACGGGCTTGCGCTGCTGGTCTTGCAGGTTGATTTCGCCTTCATCATGCTCTCGGCTGGTCTCTACAAGCTGACTGCCGGGTACGCGCGCAATCACGGGATGGAAGGCGGGATGGTTAACCCGGAATGGGGATACTGGTGGCGTTTCTTCGCCAGGCGTTCCCCGCATCACTGGATATTCAAGATACTCAATCAACTGGCTTGGGGCACGGAAGTGGTGGCCGGAATCCTGATGCTGATTCCCTCCACACGCTTCGTCGGCGCTCTGCTGATCCTCTTCAGTTTTATCTTCATCGCCACGCAGATACGTCTCGGCCTACTGTGCGAGATGGTGATCGCCTGCTGCCTGCTCTTCTTTCACCCGGGCAGCATGGGAGATCAACTGGCGAGCATGATTGTGCCTGCGGCTATGACTTCTACTGCGGCGGCTTCCGTCCTGTCGGCGTCAACGGCTGCGGTGAGCGTGCCGGGCATAGTCAATCAGATGCTGGCTCTCTTTCTCTGGGCCTATCTGATCCTTCTGCCGCTCGCGCACGCAGGGCTCTTTTATAACTTCTACGGGCGGCGGCGGCTTCCCGCGCCGCTTCAGAGCGCGCTGGAGCTTTATACGAACTTCTTCGGCATTATTATCTGGCGCGTCTTCTCCGTTGATGTCGTCAACTTCTTTATTCGCATTCACCGCCGACGACGGCAAGCAGGCGCGGGCGAAGAGCGTATGCTCCTTTCGCGCTACGGTCTGACGAACGGCCTGCGCTACGCCCACGTCGGTGAATGCATTACCGTGACCAGCCTGTTTACGACGCTTAAGTATTATCCGAGCGACAACGAATTGTTTCGCGAGCGCCTTCTGCGCTATGCCCGCACGGTTGCCTGCCCGCCGGACTCCGTACTTGATTTTGAGTACGTAAGTGTCTGTAAGGCTGAGAATCATTTCGAGTACGTCACAGTCGCGGAATACGTGGTTGATCCGGCAGCCGAAACGATAGAGGAACGAATCCTTGATGAGAAAATCTCTGTGCGCGCGGCGCACGCTGCCTCGCCCGTTTTCGCGGGCGCGCGTCCGGGCAGCTATGCGCCGTCCTGAATCCTCTGCAGGCTTTTAGATTAGGGCGCGCTGACCGCACGGGCGGCGAGTTTGTCATTATTTGAAGTGACTGTTTTAAAACCTAGAGGCCGGGCAAGCCCTGAGCTTGTTAATAATCCTGATCGCGGAATTTTTGTCTATGTCGCAAGTTCAATCCGAGTTGATAGTTTCCGAAGAGATAGTTGATGCCATAGTGCGTTCCGAACAGCAGTTTTGTCTGGAGATACGCAAGTGCGACCCACGCGAGGCCATAGATAATTTAGTCAACGGCTACAAGGGGGCGTTTTTTCATATCGAGCCATTCTTAGGCTCATACACGGAACCTAAAATCCTTGAGATCGGTAGCGGTAACGGGTTCGGGCTCTGCTATCTGCTCAAACAGGGGCTGGAAGTCGTTGGCATAGAACCGGGCGAGCTATCCTTCGACGGTAGATTTCAAAGGGCCATCAATCTTCTGGAGCTGAATGGCATCAAAACGGCCTCGTCACGTCTCCTGAATGCCTTCGCCGAGAAACTGCCGTTTGAGGATAATACGTTCGATATAGTATTCAGCGTCGCTGTGCTGGAACATGTCAAAGATGTCGAGCGCAGCATGCGAGAGGCGCTGCGCGTCGTCAAGCCGGACGGGCTCGTAATTATGAACGTGCCCAACTACAACTCGTTCCGCGAAGGTCATTACAATATCCTGTGGCTCCCTTATCTGCTGGCGCGTAAGGGCATGGCCAAGTGGTATGTGAGAAATATTTTTCGCCGTCCCGATTACTATATTGACGAGCTTAATTTCACTACTCCGGGACATTTCAAGAAGATGGCGAAGGCCCTGCCTGAGTGTCGGGAGATGCAGATATATCATCTTTGCGACTCGCCCTTCGCGACGCTTTCCGGTCGCTTTTATATGCGCGGGCTCTCGCTGCTAATGGATGGTGACGCCGCGCACACGAACATCACGGCGCGCGAGGTCAATATCTATCGCGGGATACGCACATTGCGCGGGCGTGTGCGCTATGGCCTTCATCTGGCAGGAAAGCGCCTCGGCTTTTTCTTCAGGGGCCTCTCGTTAAATCTGCTGAGCGCGCTCGGGCTCTCCCCTGTCTTCAACGTCGTCTGTACCAAGAGGGCATCGCCGGATGCTACCTCCGCGAAATAGAGGTTAGGATGTTTAGCCCGGCGGTCGGGCGCGAGCCAGTAAAGAGAGTATCTGAATATGTGTGGTATCGCGGGCATTTTTGGAAATCCTGAGGACGAGACGGTCAAGCGCATGATCGCGACGCTCGTGCATAGAGGGCCGGACGATGGCTTTGTCATCGGCGGCGAAGATTTTTCTTTGGGCGCGCGGCGCTTGTCAATCGTCGGCGTAGAGGACGGGCGGCAGCCTCTCTCGAATGAGACCGGAACTATCTGGGCAGCGCAGAACGGAGAGCTTTACAACTACCCGCAGGTGCGAAAGGAGCTTCTGGCGAGCGGCCACCAACTGCATACGCACTGCGACACGGAGATTCTGCCGCACCTCTACGAAGAGTACGGCACGCGTATGGTCGAACACATTGACGGCATGTTTGCCATTGCCGTCTGGGACAAAACCAACAGGGTTGGACTCCTGGCGCGCGACCGGATGGGCAAAAAGCCGCTCTATTATTATCGTCAGGGTGATGCGCTCTATTTCGCCTCCGAGATCAAGGCGCTCCTACAGATTCCCGGCTTCACTCGGCGCATCAACATGGAAGCCCTACATCATTTCCTCAGTTTCAAACACGTGCCCTGCCCGCTTTCGATCTTTGAAGGCATACGCATGCTGCCTCCGGCGCACATGCTCGTCTATCGCCCCGGAGCAGAGCCCGAAATCAGACGTTATTGGGACGTGGACTTCGCAGCGACGGGCGAGATGGCCGACTGGCCCGAAGAGGAACTGGTCGAGCACCTGCTTGCGCTCTTGAGACGAGGGGTCGAGCGTCGTCTGATGTCTGATGTGCCCATCGGCTTTTTTCTCTCAGGCGGGATTGATTCCAGTCTTTCCACAGCGCTCGCAGCGGAGATGTCCGCGAGTAGAATCAAAACATTCACGCTGACTTACGCCACGGGCTCGACCACAGAGGGTAAGGAACAGGATCGGCGCTGGGCCAACTGGACTGCTCAAAGGTATGCGACCGAGCATTACGAGGAACGGGTTGAGTTCTCGAATTTTCCGGAAAACCTACGCCGCATCATTCGCTGTTTCGACGAGCCGTTTTCGGGGACGGTCTCGACCTACTTTCTCGCCGGACTCATCGCCCGGCACGTCAAGGTGGCGGTCTCCGGCGATGGCGCGGACGAACTCTTCGGCAGCTATCTTTCACACCGGCTCGCCTTTCCGCTCTCCCGCTATGAAGAGTATCTGCGCACCGGAGAGTCGCGACTGATCCGACCGTTCGACTCTCAGCCCGATTTTCTGGCGCGCATGTCGGAGACGGAAGACTGGCAATGGCGATCAAAGCTCTTTGTCTATGGCGACGAAGAGAAAGCGACGCTCTATGCGCCGGAGGTCGCGACGCAGATGCAAGCCTACAGCTCGCGTGAGAGATTGCGCCGCGATTTCTCAGCGCTCACGGCCACGGATCCGCTCAACCGTATTCTGGAAGGTGAATGGCACACGATCTTTCCCGATCAGGTGCTGGCCTTCGTTGATCGCCTCTCGATGGCCCACTCGCTCGAAGTCCGCACCGCGTATCTGGACACGGACTTCGTGACCTTCATCACGGGCCTGCCCGGACGCCTTAAGATCAGGGACGGCGAGACGAAGTATCTGCTCAAAAAAGCGGCGCTCAAGTATTTCCCCGAAGAGATGGTGTTCAGGAAAAAGGAGGGCTTCCTGATGCCCGTCACCGAATGGCTCTTGAACGACCTGGAGGACTACGTGCGCGAGACCTTGAGCCCGCAGCGTCTCGCCCGTCACGGTATCTTCGATCAATCGAGAGTTCAGGGGATGCTGGACAGGCTCTACAAAGAGGAGAGCGATTACACGCACGTCAATAAGATTTTCGCGCTCATCGTCTTTCAGGAATGGTTCGACATGTACATGAACGGGAGCGAGGCTCAAGCATGACAACAAATCACCGGACAGACGAGGATGCTTTGGCAACAGCTCGCAGTGAAGTCGAGAGGGCTTCGCAGCACTATTACCACACGCCGCTTCAGATGGGAATTGATAATCGCACGAAACAATTTGTGCTGGAGCGCTGCGCGCCATACATTCATGGGCCCAGAGTGCTCGAATTAGGATATGTTGACGGGCTCTGGACGGACGAGATGCTGGCCCGTGGCGGGTGCAAAGTAGACATCGTCGAAGGGGCGGCGCGTCACGCCGAGCACGCCCGTGAGCGTTATAGTCAAAACGCAGATGTGAGAGTCTTCCACAGGCTCTTTCAGGAATTCGAGCCGGAAACACTGTACGACACAATTATTGCGGGCGATATGCTCAGGTATTTGCCCGACCCAGCAGATTTTTTGATGAGCATCAAGGGTTGGCTGAAAGACGATGGATGCCTGATTGCGACCATTCCCAATAGCCGTTCGCTGCATCGCCGCATCGGCGCGCTCATGAATATGGAGGCGACGCCCACGGGAGCTAATAGCAGGGACACGGAAGTTGGTAATCTTCGCTCCTATGACCGCTATGAGTTTCGGCATCTTTTGCTTCAGGGTGGGTTTGCGGTTAAAGTGCTCAGAGGCTGCTTCCTCAAACCACTCTCAAGCGCACAAATGCAGGATTGGAACGATGAGTTGTTGCGGGCATTTTTAGAGATCGGTGATGAGTTGGAAGATTATTGCTGGTTTATTTACGCCGTCTGCCATAAGCGGAGCGGCGACAAATAACAGGTAAGGCTGCCGGGCGATTTTGAAAAGCATGCAAGGTTATCAACGATTCAACCAGCTTTTAGATCAACTCGATATCTTACGCGGCGATGTAGTTTATTTGCATACCTCCTTTAAGAGGATGGCGTATTTAAGCCTCTCGGGAGAAGAATTCATCAAAATTCTAATTGAGAGACTGGGCGAGCAAGGGACTCTCGTGTTGCCCAGCTTCGCCTGGAACCTGGATAAATCCGAGAGACCCTGGAAGGGGTATCAAGATTATTTCGATAGTCGCCCGATATTTGATGTCAGACACACGCCCGCCAATATCGGTTGGATTCCCGAACTGTTTCGAGGCATGCCGGGCGTCCACAGGAGCACTAACTACTGGTGGCCCATCTGCGCTCGTGGCGCGCTCGCCGCAGAGTTGACCGCCCATCAGGAGAGGATCGTTCACCCTTACGGCCCCGGCTCGTCATTCGATCTGTTGAGGCTTCACGAAGTCAAACTCCTCGGTCTGGGCGTTTCGCTCAATACGACGAGCCTCGCGCCTGTGGCCGACTACGGGCTCGGCGCTCGGCATACACAGCGGGTATTTACCGACGAGCCACAAAAGGGGGTCATCATAGATGATGGGGGAACTTCCCTTGAGACGTACAGTTTCTGGCTACAGCCGCAGGTCGTGCGCCTCATCAAGCCCGGTGTCCTGATCGAGGAATCAATCGAGTTGCGCGGCTCGATGCGGCGCGCGGATGAAGATTCAAACATCAATTTTTCTTATCCCTACAGCGTCTATCACCGTGAGGCGCTGAGGCTGGGAAATGTTGCGTGCGCCGCCGCGCGGGCCGTTCCCTGGCTGAGAGATTATCCCCTGAAGAATAAACAAAACGAGAGGGAAGAACTTTAATGCGTTCCGCTGAAGCGACCGATATTCTACATGGCTACCGGGCATTTGTTGAGACGAGCCTTGAGCGCTGGCATCAATTGTTTCAGGAATTAATACGGATTCCAAGTTATTTCGAAGGCGAGCATGAGATCGTCAAAAGGATGACGCAACATCTGGAGTCTCTGGGCGTAGAGGTCAACAAGGTCTCTCACGTCCCGGAAACCCTGAGGGAACTGCCGACCGCACAATTTCCGATCAGTGAGCGGTCGGAGCGTTGCAGTCTCGTCGCACGTCTGCCGGGCACGGGCGGCGGTCGTTCTCTGGTTATCAACACCCATCTGGATGTCGTCCCCGAAGGCGACCCCGCAGCGTGGACGCATCCTCCATTCAGCGGACATATTGATAGAGAGCGGAATATCATTTATGGACGCGGCGCGATGGATGACAAGGCGGGACTGACGGCGTCGCTGGCGATCCTCGAAACCCTTTCTCAATCGGGCACGGAACTGCCCGGCGATCTCGTTTTTCAATACGTGCTGGAAGACGAGATCACAGGCAACGGCTCGCTGCTCTGCCTGGAAGCGGGATTCACAGGTGACGCGGCGCTCATCATGGACGGCACGCGGATGGACAAGGCGATCAATCAGCATGCCGGTCAGGTTCAGTTTGAGATTACTGTCAAGGGCAAGCCCGCTTCCGTGAGCGTCTCGCATATGGGCACAAATGCCGCAGAGATGATCGCCAGATTGCTTATTCATCTGCGGGAGGCCATCTTCGCTCTCAACGAGGGGCGCGTCTCTCCGTGGGATAAATTCCCCAGCCCCTATCAACTGGTGGTGCAGAAGATCGAGAGCCAGGGGGCACAACTGACCGTGCCGGAGCTGGCCGTGGCGCAGTGCTATGTGACCTTTCCTCCTCAATATAACCTGGCGACGATGCGCGCGTTCCTACAGGCGCAGGCCGGAGAATTTGCCATGGCGCACGATTTACCAATCGGGCCGCAGCTTGATTGGAACGGATTCGCGACCGAGCCGGTCGCCTCCGACACCGCACAGTTAGAGCAGGTGCTTCAGGAGAGCGCGGCCCGTCTCGGCATAGCCCCGATTGATGTTGGTCCATCAACGGGAACATCCGACATGCGCCACTTTTCCGAGGCCGGGATTCCCTGCCTGCTGTATGGCCCTGGCAACGGCTACAATCCACACCGCCCTGATGAACACTATTACCTGGATGACCTGCCCCGGATAATTCTCTTTTATCTGGATTTTATCCATGCCTGGTGCGGGCCAACGGGTTTAAGCGAAGGCGAGGCGAAGATTACGCCGCACGCAATTTCGAGTAATGGATAATTCGGGAAAGAAAAGGATTATAGAAAAGGCCGTCATCCCCGCCGCCGGATTGGGCTCGCGTATGTTTCCGATTACGAAAAGCATCCCGAAAGAGATGCTTCCCGTCGGGCGCAAGCCGATGATTCAGCACGTCGTGGAAGAGGCGGTCTTGTCCGGGCTTAAACAGGTGTGCATCGTTATCCGCGAAGGCAAAGAGATTATCAGAGATTACTTTTGCCGGCGTCACCCTTCGCACGGCAAGCGGGACCGGAACATAGAGGAGCTTGAGAGCCTGGTTGAGAGTTGCGAGCTATCGTTTATTTACCAGCAGAGGCCACTTGGGCTCGGCGATGCTCTCTTGCAGGCCCGCCGGTTTGTCGGAGACGATTCGTTCGTCATGATGATACCGGATCAATTGATGCTCTCGAACATTCCGGCGACGCTTCAGTTGATTGCCGGCGCTCAGCCGGGTTCCTTTATCCGTTCGAGCTTGCTCCGGTTAGCGAAAGATGAGCTTCCCTTTTTTGCGGGAGCGCGCGGCGTCGAGATTGAAAGCCAGAGCGATGACGGAGAATACGCGATCAGCCGCCTACAGACCGAAGAAGAGACACGAGAGGCTTACCGCGACTCCGCGCATGAGCTGCGCGGCTTTGGCCGGACTGTTTATCCGCCGGAGATTTTCGATTATCTCGGAGAGGAATACACAAATCCGCGCACGGGAGAGGTTGACCTGTGGAAGACTTTTGCCGAGAGCGCTGGCATCATTGAGCATCGCGGCGTAGTGCTTGAGGGCGAGCCCCTCGATCTCGGTACGTTCGAGGGCTACTACCATTATCTTCCGCGCTTCCGTGGAGTCGCAAAGGTTTGAGCAGCCATGAGCCTCAAACTCTGGTCGTGCTGCAACCGGGCTATCTGCCGTGGCTGGGTTTCTTCGACCAGATGCGCCGCTCCGACATCTTCGTGCTTTATGATGATGTTCAGTTTGATAAGAACGGCTGGCGCAATCGCAATCGCATCAAGTCGCCCGCCGGGGAGCCGCACTGGCTGACTGTGCCTGTGCGCGTCAGCTCCATCAGCCAGCGCATCTTCGAGACGGAGATTGATGACCGGCAGCCTTGGGCGCGCAAACATGTGGGAACGATCAGGCAATTTTACGCGAAGGCCTCGTATTTGAAACGATATTTGCCGGAGCTTGAAGACGTGCTCGCGGGTCGGCGCTGGGAGCGCTTGATTGATCTGGATGTGGCCGTAATGGAGCTTTTGTGCTCCTGGCTCGGCATCAAGCGCGAAATCCTGCGCGCTTCCGAGCTTGGGATAGAGGGAGAGCGAAGTGAGCGGCTGCTCAACATCTGCCTGGCGCGCGGCGCACGACGCTATCTGAGCGGGAACGCGGCGCAAGCCTATCTGGACACGGAACTCTTTGCGAGACAGGGCATCGAGATCGAATGGCAGAATTACCAGCATCCGGTTTATCCGCAGCAGCACGGCGAGTTCGTCCCATTTTTGTCCGCGTTGGATTTGTTGCTTAACTGTGGAGATGAGAGCATGACTATCATCGGCAACAGGTAAAAGATTACGGAGGATTATAATGAAAACTATTCTCGTGACCGGAGGGGCAGGCTTTATCGGCAGCAACTTCGTGCGTCATCTATATAACAAATATCCCGATTACCGTCTGCTGGTGGTGGATGCACTGACTTATGCGGGCAATGTCAAGAACTGTCCCAAAGGCGCGCTCGGCTCAGACCGCTACGAGTTCTGGTACGGCGATGTCCGTAATGGCGAGCTGATGGATACGCTCGTTTCGCAGTCGGACATAGTCGTTCACATGGCAGCCGAGTCGCACGTCACGCGCTCGATTTACGACAACAAACTGTTTTTCGAGACGGACGTGCTGGGCACGCAGGCGGTCGCCAACGCCGTCGTCAAGCATCGCGACCGCGTCGAGCGCTTTATACACATCTCGACATCGGAGGTCTACGGGTCGGCCATGACTGAGAGGATGGACGAGGAGCATCCCTTGAATCCGATGAGCCCGTACGCTTCGGCCAAGTGCGGCGCAGACCGTCTGGTCTATTCCTACTGGGCCACTTACGATATTCCGGCGGTGATCGTGCGCCCATTCAATAACTATGGCCCTTATCAACATCTGGAGAAGGCCGTCCCGCGTTTCGTCACAAGCTGTATCCTGAAAGAACCGCTGACCGTACACGGCGACGGCGCGGCGGCGCGCGACTGGATTTTCGTCGAAGAGCATTGCGAGGCGCTGGATCGCCTGCTGCATACAGACCTTGAGAAGATCAAGGGGCACGTCATCAACATCGGTACGGGCCATCACCGCAGTGTGTTGGAAGTCGCCGAAGCCGTACTCGAAGTGATGAAGCCTACGGACAGCCAGATACAGTTTATCGGCGACCGTCCCGGTCAGGTCTTTCGTCATACCTGTGACGCAACTAAGATTAAGAACCTGCTCGATTGGCAGCCGAGCCTCTCTTTTGAAGAGGGCTTGAGCCGCACCGCTCGCTGGTACAAGGATAATGAGGAGTGGTGGCGACCGCAGATGTGGATGCGCCACATCGCGATTGTGACCGCCGAAGGCAAGAAGGAGATGCATTGATGTCAGCAGGAGGGACGACCGGGATGAAAGTCCCGTTCTTTATGCACGACCTTGGACAGGCCGAGCTGAAGGCGGTCGCCGAAGTGCTTGCCGGGCCGATCCTGACGACCGGCGAATGGGTCGCGCGCTTCGAGCGCCGCTTTGCCGATTATCTGGGCGCGCGTCATGCAATCGCCGTCACCAGTTGCACCGGCGCGCTGCATCTCTCGCTCCTGGCTCTGGGCATCGGGCCGGGCGACGAGGTGATTACCACACCGATGACTTTTATCGCCACCTCGACGGCCATCATGGAAGCGGGGGCGCGTCCCGTCTTCGTGGATGTCGAGCCGGAGACGGGCAACATGGACGCATCCCTGGTCGAGGCGGCGATCACGGAGCGCACGCGCGCCATCATGCCTGTTCATCTCTACGGGCAGATGTGCGACATGAAGGCGCTCAGAAAAATCGCCGACCAATACGGGCTCAAGATCATCGAAGACGCCGCGCACTGCGTTGAAGGCAAACGCGACGGCATAAGTACGGGCCAACTTGGAGACACGGCCTGCTACTCTTTCTATGCGACCAAGAACCTGACCTGCGGAGAGGGCGGGGCGCTCGTCTGTAACGACGATGCGTTGGCGGAGCGACTGCGCCTGCTGCGCCTGCACGGCATGAACAAGAATGCCAACGACCGTCACAGGGAGGGCTACAAGCATTGGGATATGACTGTGCTCGGCTGGAAATACAATATGGACAATATTCAGGCCGCGCTGCTTTTGCCGCAAATGGATCGTCTGGAAGAGAACTGGCGCAGGCGACGTGATCTGGCTGAGCATTACAAGCAGCGATTGTGGGATATTCCTCGTCTTTCGCGACCCGTAACACTGCCGGGCGTTGAACACGCATGGCATCTCTTCCCCGTGTGGATCGGCGAGGGCGAGCGCGACCGCGTCGTAAACGAGATGCAGGAGGACGGCGTCAGCGTGATGGTCAACTATCGGGCCATTCACCTGCTCACGTACTTCCGCGAGACCTTTGGTTTCCAGCCGGGTGATTTTCCCATCAGCGAGCGCATCGGCGACGCCAGCCTCTCGCTCCCCTTCTATCCCGGCATGCCGCTTGAGCATGTTGACAGGGTCGCCGAGACGTTGCGGAACATCCTTGATCGTTGATCCAAGACGGAAGGGGCAAGAGGTTGAGTCATAGTACCCGTCCCATAAGGGTGTTGCATATCATTGACGGCCTTGGCGGCGGCGGCTCCGAGCGTCATGTCTGGGAGATCGTTCGCCTCTCCGACCCGCGGCAAGTCTCGCACGCGGTCGTCACCGTCTTCCCGGATGATGGAACTTACGTTTACAGTGAGCGGCTCAGGGCGGTGGGCGCTTACATGGAGGGGCCGGGACAGGGAAGCGGCGCGAAGGCAAACGGCGCTGAGGCGAGCATCAAGACTCTTATCCGAAGCAGACTTCCGACGCGCTTTCTACGCCCGCTCAGACCTTTCCGTTTGGCCGCTCATTCAGCTCGCAATCGTTTCTCTCAAGCTTTATCCGGAGAGTCTTTGACCTCCGGGCAAACGACTGCGGCCATATCCGATTCGCAGTGTGCGGCGCACGCCGAAGAAGAGGCGACGGCGCACGACCTTGTCATGGAGCGCGTCTATACAGAAGCGATGGAGCGTTTGATGCAAGAGTACAGGCGCTTTCGCCCGGATGTAATTCACGGTCATACTTTTCACGGATTCTCTCTCGGGCTCTCTCTCAAATTGATGTTTCGCCGACCGATGGTCTACCTCGTCCCGGCACTCTTTTCGCAGCTCGAAGACGCAGAGGTGGGCTGGCTGCCAGGACAATACAGGAGCTTTCATGAGGGGGTGGATCGCTTCTTCACAGGTTATCCGGATGAACTGCTGGGGATCGGTGTACCGGCGGAAAAGATCGTTCGTTTAGGTGTCGCCGTTGACCTTCAGGAGGCTGAGGTCGTCGCGGCCGAGCGGGCACATCATCGCGCCCGTGTGCGTCGAGCCGCAGGGATCAGTGAGGACGCTCTGATTGCGCTCTCCGTTGGCCGCCTCCATCCCTCGAAAGGGCATCAGTATGCGCTCGAAGCCCTGCCCTCTCTCGTCGAGCAATTCCCTGACCTGCATTGGATGGTTATCGGTGGAGGGACGGACGAGGAGCGTGCGGCTCTGGAAAAGCGCGCCGGAGAACTCGGAGTCGAGCGTCATATGCACCTTCTGGGATTCGCTCAAGAGCCGCTTCCCTTCTATGCTGCCGCAGACATCTACTTCCGCACGCCTGTCTATGAGGCGGAGAATCTTTCCAGCGGTCAGGCAATGGCGATGGGGCTGCCCGCCGTCGGCTTCGAGACGGGGAGCGAGGCTGAGCTGGAGCTGATCGGGAAAGCAGGCCACGGCCTGCTTGTTCCCCCGCGCGATGCGCTGGCGCTCGCGGAAGCCGCGCGGCGTATTCTCGCGCTGCCTGATCGCGGGCGCGCTATGGGTGCGCGAGGGGCCGAGTATTGTCGGGCGCATTTGGATTTTCAACAGCTCATTAGTATGCTTGTAGCCGTTTATAGCGATCTTCATCGGAGCCGCATTGATAACGGTTTTGACGAGACTGAAGCGCTCTGAAAATCAGTCTCGCTCAACGGAGATTTCCAGTTCGCTGCGTGAAGAGATTCAATAAGGTCTTTTATCTTGAAAGTTTTGATTGTGGGCGGAGTTTATGATGGAAAATGAAGTAATCACCTTTTCGTTTGGACAAAACTGGAGATCGTTTGTTGATACGGTCTCGGAGGACGCCGTCTCGCGTGCGATGAAGGATATAGAGGAATGGCTGGGACGCGCCTCCATCGAGGGTAAGACCGTACTGGACATCGGCTGCGGCTCAGGCATTCACTCTCTCTGCTTTTACATGCTGGGCGCGAAAGAGGTCGTATCCTTGGACGTTGACCCTTACAGCGTCGAATCCACACAAATCCTGTGGGAGAAGGCCGAGAAGCCCTCGAACTGGAAGATTCTTCACGGCTCTGTGCTGGACAAAGATTTTCTCTCGACCATCGAGCCGCGCGAGATCGTCTATTCGTGGGGAGTGCTGCATCACACGGGCTCTATGTGGGAGGCGATCAACAACGCCAGCACGAAGGTCAAAAAAGGCGGCCTCTTCTGGATCGCGATTTATGTCAAGGGGCCGAATTACCCGCAGCATCTAGCGCTCAAACAGTCATACAACCGTGCCTCTAAACTCGGTAAGAAGATGATCGAGAGGAAAGAGATATTAAAGCTCATGCAACAGAGGTGGAAAAACGGCGAGAATCCTCTGGCATGGAATCAGAAGGTCGAGCGCGGGATGGATACTTATCACGATCTGGTGGATTGGCTGGGCGGTTTGCCGTATGAGGTCGCCAGCACGGAAGAGATCACAAGTTTCTGTCAGGAGAGAGGCTTTCGTCTGAAAAAGATAGATGAAGCTGGCGAAGGCGGGAATGCCAAATATCTTTTCTCTCTTCCCGAATAAAATTCAGCCTCCGGCTTTTATTCCGGTCCTAACGAGCAACACTTCATCGAAGCATTCTAAGAACTGAGCAGTCATGTGCGGAATTGCAGGCATTTTACGCTGGGCGGGAGAAGCGCCAGGCAGGCTCGAAATCGAGCGGATGACCGAGGCCATCAAGCATCGCGGCCCTGATGGCGAAGGCTTTATGTTACGCGAGAGAGTCGCATTCGGTCATCGCCGCCTGGCGATCATTGACCCGGAGGGCGGCCACCAGCCGATGGCGAGCGAGGACGAATCGCTCTGGATTATTTATAACGGCGAGCTTTACAACTTTCGCGAACTCAAGCGCGAGCTGGAACAAAAGGGTCATCGGTTTTTAACGCGCTCGGATACAGAGGTCGTCCTGCACGCTTACAGCGAGTGGGGGCCGCGTTGCGTCGAAAGATTTCGCGGGATGTTCGCCTTCGGTCTCGCCGATTTCCGCCAGCGCAAGCTTCTGCTGGCGCGCGACCACTTCGGAATCAAGCCTTTATACTACCGTCTGGGTGAAGGCTACCTTGCCTTTGCCTCGGAGCTTCCGGCGCTCAGGCGGGTGGACGACGCGCCGCCCACAGGCAGCCTTCAGGCCGTAGACCTGTTTCTGCGTTTCCAGTACATTCCGACACCTCACACCATCTACCAGGAGATATTCAAGCTGCCGCCCGCGAGCTACATGACGATAGACTTCGACGGCCACAGGACGGAGCCCGTCAGGTACTGGGATATAGAGTTCAAACAAGAGGATGGATTAACGGACAGCGAATGGGAGGAGCGTGCCGAACAGGTCATACACGAATCTGTCAATGCTCACCTGGTATCGGATGTTCCCTTCGGTGTCTTTCTCTCCGGCGGTATTGATTCATCGCTCGTCGCCTCGCACATGAGCAGCATCCTGGAGCGTCCGGTTCAGGGCTTCTCCATCGGCTTTAAGGAGAAAGATTATTCCGAGCTTGCTTACGCCGAGGAAGCAGCGCGGCGTTGCGGCGTCGAACTCCATACCGAGGTCGTCGAAGACGATGCCTTGAGCATCCTGCCCGACCTCGTGGCTCATTACGGCGAGCCGTTCGGCGATAGCTCTGCCATTCCGACATGGTATGTCTCGCGGCTGGCACGCTCCTTTGTCCCGATGGTTCTCTCCGGCGATGGCGGCGATGAGGGATTCGGCGGTTACAGCAGCTACGACTACTGGATGCAGACCACTCCATTCCTGCACGCGGGCCGTGTCATGCGCGATGCGCCGCGCGATGGATTTTACCTCCTGCGGCGAGCCGTTCGTAAGTACATAGCCAACAGAACCAGCAATGAGCTGGCGCACTGGCAGAACTGTATTCTTTATGTCAGGGAAGGTGGTCGGCGCGCGCTCTGGCGTTCGGAATACCAGGACGTTGTGAGCGCAGGCAGCGCCGTCTTTGAAGAGGCCGACAGGCGCGCGCGTTACTGGAATCGCCTGTCTTACGCGCAATATATGGACTTTCAAACCTATCTGCCATGCGACATTCTGACGAAGGTTGATGTCGCGAGCATGTATCATGGGCTGGAAGTGCGCACGCCCCTGATTGATCTGCGCGTCGTCGAGATGGCTGCGCGCTTGCCGCTCAATCAGCGCATGCGGCGTAACGGCTCAAAAACGGCTGTGCGCAAGTATCTCCTGAAAAAGGTGACGGGTAGAACCTTTCCGCCTGAATTTATCCATCGCAAAAAACAGGGGTTCGCGATCCCGCGTAATCTCTGGTTTCTTCCGGGCCAACAGGGCCGCGGGCTTTTGGAACAAGTGCTGCTCGATACCGGCTCCCGGCTGCACCAGTGCTTCAACCCCGAAGAGGTTCGCGCGCAGATAGAGGCTCACGGCACAGAGAACGACAATTCCGATACGCTCTGGCTGCTTCTCGTGCTTGGAATATGGCTCGAACAAAACAGGGAAATCAATTTTAACTGAAGCTGCCTTTTTGCGCTGGTCATCGCGCGCGCCGAAGGGCGTCCATGCTTTTACCTGTTGCCCTTGCCACAGGCACGAGATGCAAATTTATCCTTTGTGCCCTGAAAGGGCGAAATAATTGATGGGCGACAGACCGGAAGTAGCCGACCAGAATAAATCTCAGAAGGCTTCACTCGAAGGACGGCGCATCATCATCGTGTTGACCGAGCTTGAGCTTGGGGGAGCAGAGCGCCAGGCAATGCTCCTGGCACGCTTTCTCGCACAGGAGCAAAAGGCGCAGGTCGAAGTCTGGGGCTGCCTGGGCGAGCCCGGTCGAATCGCTTCGCTGTGCGAGCAGTACGGCATTCCCTGGCGGCTCGTGCCGTGGCCGTGGGCCGATAAACGCTCAGAGCGATTGAAGCGCATGGCGAAGTTTGCCTGGACTCTTCGTCGCGCGCGCCCCGACATCATCCTGCCTTATCTCATCTTCCCGAACGTCGTTTGCGGTCAGGTGTGGCGACTGACGGGCGCGAAGACCTGCATCTGGAATCAACGCGATGAGGGGATCGGGCGCATGCCGCGAGCCGAACGCAGGGCGGCGCAGCAAGTGCCCTTGTTCATCTCCAATTCTCAGGCGGGCGCAGACTTTCTGGTGGAAAAGCTTGGCGCTGGACGCGAGCGCGTGCGCGTCGTCCACAATGGCGTCCAACTCGCTCCCCCGCAGTCGGATCGCCGTACATGGCGAGACCGTCTCGGACTCGACGAAGACTGCTTTGCCGCCTGCATGGTGGCAAATTTGACGCAGTATAAAGATCACGAGACGCTCTTGAGGGCGTGGAAGCCGGTCGTTGATTCTTTAGAGAGACAGGGACGCAGGGCTGTCCTGCTGCTCGCCGGTCGCCTCGGCAGTTCCGATTCGACGCATCATGCGGTCAAGGCGTTGGCGTATGACCTGGAGCTTGGGCAAAGCGTTCGCTTTCTGGATCAGGTGCTGGATTTGTCCGGGCTGCTGAAGGCCGTTGACCTTGGCGTCTTCAGCTCGCGCTCCGAAGGCAGCCCCAACGGCGTGCTGGAATGCATGGCCGCCGGGCTCGCGGTTGCAGGGACGGACATCCCCGGTATTAGCGAAGCCGTAGGCGTTGACTCAAGGCAGTATCTTGCCCCGGCAGGAGATGCAGAGGGACTGGCGGATCGAATTTTGAAGCTGGCTACGGATTCCGAAAGACGAGCGGCGCTGGGCGCGGCCAACCGTCAACGCATTGAGACAGAGTTTAGCCCCCAACATATGTGCGAGCAGGTTGTGGCGTTAATGATCGAAAGTCTGCGGGGCAACTCTTTATAAGTTGGGGATTTCTCTTAAGAGATTTCACCTTGCATAGTTATCAGGCAAGACGCCCTTGGCGATAAGCACTTTGACAAGGTTGCGTGTGAAATCCTCTGCCTGTCTGTAGTCCAGATGAGACCAGTCGGGGCATTGATATTGCGATAACTCGGCGTAGTCCCTGAAATGAATGGTCATCGCCTTTGTCCTGCCGGCCAGAGCATCCCAGTAAACGCTCTTCGGGTATCGTGCCTCCTGAGCATCCCACAACTTACCGCTTGAAGGCATTCTGATGTAGATAACCTTGCCGCCTCTCTCCTGAATACGCGCGACGAACTCTTCCAGTTTCGCAGCTCTGTTCAAAAACTCTTCCGTTGAAAGCTTCGGCGGCAGTGGTTTGCCTGGACCACTACTACCGGCTTCATCTAAGTATCGCAGGTCGACCTGAGAGTAATCCGCACGGGCGTATCTGTCAGGCTTCATTCGCAAGTAGAAGGGTTTGGGCATTTGGCCGCTGCGCAACCCCTCCCACAAATGCTTAGGGCTAATTTCGGGCTTGGTGAAGACAAACGTGGCTTGTACGCGATGGCGTAACCATTGTTCACTTCGATCAAAGATATTCTGCTGCCTGTACTTTTGGAGATACGCATCTTCTTTTCCGGGGGGCGTGGTGCCGTCAATCTCGGATTCCATCAGATCGAATAAGACTATCCCCCGAAAGCTATTATCCTCTGCCAGATTCTTCAGGACAGGCGCGGCATGGCTGCCGTCTATTGACAGGTGAACAGGGCGCACGCCGCCGCTTGCTTCGGCAAATATTTCAGGATTGATGCCGAGCAGCGATTTAGAAGCGCCGGCCACGACCACGGAGTCCCTGCCGACACTTCGACGAGCACTCGCCCACAGGGCCGCATCATCTATCAACGAAGGCACGAACCCGCGCGCGCGCCAGAGTCCTTCCCACGAAACAAAGAACAGCAGAAACAACAGACCGCCCAATATCAGGGTGCGCACCCACGGGGCATGCAGGACGCGTGAGGCATCGGGCACATGCTCATCAAAACTGGAAGTAAATGAACGCACGATCATCTCCTAAGAGCAACGCGAAAGTCAGGATCACCAGCATAGCGGAAAGCAACACCGAGCGCGCCCACCACGGTATATACTTCGCAACGTCGGCGAGGTCTGTATTTCTTAACTTCCAATGCACCGTCAGCATGCCCGCGGTGAAGAAGAGGAGGAAAGCCGCTTCCCTCTTCATTTTGAACTGCTCATGACCAAAGCCGCCCATGGCTGTCAAAATCTTTATCGCACTCGTGAAATCCTGTGCCCGGAAGAAGACCCAGGTCACGCAAACCAAAAGATAGGTCAGCAGCATCAGCGAAATCGGCGCCAGCCAGGCGGGTAAAAGGATTGCTCCCTTCTCGCTTGAAGGCAGCAGGTCGGACGCTATCTTTAAGGGTTTGACGCGCGGCCTTCTCCTGGCAAAGGCTTCACGTAAAAAGCGCTCCGCGATAAGATATATTCCGTGCAAAGCGCCCCAGACGACGAAGCGCCAGGAGGCTCCGTGCCACAAGCCCCCGATGAGCATCGTCAGCATGACGTTGCGATAAAGATTGAAGGGATGCTTGCGCAGGCCACCGATGGAGAAGTAAACGTAATCGCGCAGCCATGTCGAAAGCGAGATGTGCCATCTGTTCCAGAAGTCTGAGAAACCGACGGCCGCATATGGATAGTGGAAATTCTTTGTCAGAGCAAAGCCGAAGCACATCGCCACTCCGAGGGCGCAGGTTGAATACCCTGCGAAATCGAAAAATATCTGTGCGGAGAAAGCCAGCGTCCCCGCCCACGCGCTGATGAATCCCACCAACTCGACTCTGTTATAGACCTTGTCGGCCAGCGGAGACATGATCATATCCGCCAGGATGACCTTCTCGAAGAGGCCGACTATGAGCAGGCTCAATCCCCACCCCAGTTGATGAAGCGTGGCCTTCTTCGGAGTTGAAAGCTGTGGGATGAAATCCTTGGCGCGCACAATCGGCCCGGCGATCAGGTGCGGGAAGAAGGTGACGAAAAGCGCGAAATCCACAAACTGGCGGGCGGGCCTGCGATGGCGTCTGTAAACATCTATGACGTAGGAAAGCGATTCGAAAGTATAGAAAGATATTCCCAGTGGAAGAATAAAGCTGGGTTTAGCCGGATGATAATTGAGACCGAACGCGTTAACGATAGCGACGAAATTCTCCAGCAGGAAACCGCCGTACTTGAAAAATCCAAGCATCCCGAGATTCCCGATCAGGCTGATAACCAGATACAAACGGCGCAGGCGAGGATTATCTGTTCGATCAATCTTGGCAGCAAAGAGCCAGTCAACAACAGTGGTCAGGAGCAAAAGAAACACGAGCGGAGGATTCCATGCCGCGTAGAATACGTAACTGGCTAAGAGGAGGAAGACCTTCTTCGCTTTCCATGCAAAAGGTAGAGAATACAGCGAGAGCACGACTGCGAAGAAAACAAAAAAAGTGAGAGAATTGAACAACATGAGAACGAAGCTTCAAGCTAACGTAGCAACTATGGATGATCTTTTACGAATGCGCCCGCAAGTATCCGAATCGGTGCGTCTGCCGCCGACAAAAGCAGTTATAGAAGCACACAAGGTATATATTTATCAAGGTTGAGAAAAAGCGCCTTCAAGATTCTCTGCGACTCTGGTTTCAGCGAATGAAGGATCGCTCCCTTCACCGGCGCGCGAAAACCCGGCAACCTCTTGACGCTAATGATGAAGAAGATCATCAAATACTTTCTGCCCTGGGAGCGGTCGAAAACCATCTCGCTCGATGCGGGAGGGCTGGCCGGGCGGCTGCTTCCGCGCCGTCGCAACAAGTCCGGGCTCTTCTTCTTTTTTCCATTCTATCAAATCGGCGGGGCGGAGAAGGTTCATGCCAACATTGTGGCCTGCGTCGCAGACCGCCGCCCCTGGGTGTTTTTCACTAATCAATCGAAGGATGCGAAATTCAAGTCCTTATTTGAAAAGAGCGCTCGCCTGTTCGACATCTCTTTTCCGACGCTCGGCTCGCTCGCCTATTATGCGTATGTCGGAGCCCTCGCGGCTTTTATCAACAGGCACGGGAAGGCGGTCGTGTTTGGCTCTAATAACGTTTTCTTTTATCATTTGATTTCGCATCTGGAGAAAGATGTCCGCTGCATAGACCTCCTGCACGCTTTCGGCGGAGACATAGAGCATGTCAGTCTGCCACTGGCGGCACGGCTGGATACGCGCGTCATCCTCAGCAGGCAGTCTTATGCTGATCTGGAGGCTCAGTATCGCGACCGGGGCTTGGATGTGCGCCTCCTTGATCGGATCGAGTTTATTGACAATCAGGTGACAGTGCCGGACAGCTACCCGCCGAAGCGTCCAAACGACCGCTTGCAGGTCTTGTATGTCGGACGCGGAACAAAGGAGAAGCGCGTTCATCTCGTCGGCCATGTCGCGGATCGCTGTCGTCGTGCGGGGCTGGCAGTGGATTTCATACTGGTGGGCGACAACGCCGACGCCGTCGAAGCGGAGCATCATTCAGCCTGCATCTTCAAAGGAGAGATCGCCGACGCGGTCGAGTTGAATAAACTCTATGCTGCGGCTGATGCGCTGGTGTTAACTTCAGCCAGCGAGGGTTTCCCGCTCGTCATCATGGAAGCGATGGCCCATGGAGCAGTTCCGATCAGTACGGATGTGGGAGGCATCTCACATCACGTCAAGCATGGCGCTAACGGCATCCTCATCGAAAGTGGGGAAGAAGAGAAGATCGTCGAGACACTGGTGAAAGCGATAGAGCAGTTTATTCTGGATAGAATGCTGCTGGCGGAGATGTCACACAGAGCATATGAATATGCCCGTCAACATTTTGCCCGGTCAGGGTTCTGCGCAGCCTATCGCCGGATTCTTCTCGAAGAGGGGCAGTTGATGGAGAGCCGCAGCAAAGAGTATTAAATTACCGGACACGTATCACCTGAACCTATTGAAGAGACATTTGCAGAAATTGAAGGATTAAGTACTAGAGCGACGAGCGCGCTTCTGGTTGTTTGTTTCAAGGGCGCACTGCCGGTCGGTGAGAGAATTGAGCGACGATCATGGAAATTGATGTTCTCATGTGCGGGTATAACGAGGCGCAGCATATCCCGCGCGCCCTCGAAAGCTTGCGCTCTCAGTCTGTTGATCCTCAAAGCTTCCGTGTCATTTTTGTAGATAACGCTTCAAAGGATGACACACGAAGGATTGTGCAGGAGAATTCCAGCGGTCTGAATCTGGAATATGTTTATGAAGCGCAGCCGGGCTTGAACGTGGCGCGCAACGCAGGCTACAGCCATTCGAGAGCCGAATACGTGGCTCATATAGATGCTGATGCGAAGGCCGATGTGCGATGGGTAGAAACCATTCTGGAGGTGATCCGGCGTGAACAGCCCGACCTTTGTGGCGGCCCATACTTTCCCTATTACACGACGGAGAAACCGGCCTGGTTTCTGGACAGTTATAACTCCAGCTATAAGGGCGAGGCTTCGCGCTATCTTGACGATAGTGAGTTCCTCAACGGGACGAATATGATCTGGCGGCGCAGTGTCGTCGAGCGGCTCGGAGGCTTTAACGAGCACGTCGGATTGACTGAGCGGGGACTTGCTCGCGGGGATGAAACATCTCTCATCCTGTACGCCAGAAGAACTTTGACCGACTTCAGAGCCTTTTATCATCCCGGTATCGTTGTCTATCACCTGACCCGGCCTGAGTGTTTTTCCATGTGGTACTGGGTGCGCCGGTCTTTCTCTCAAGGTCGCCATGATTATGAAATGTGGAATAAGGAGACGCAAAAACGCTCCCGGCTTTTACGTCTGGCGCAGTTCTGCGGCGCATCTACAGTGGTTGGAGCAAAGGGGACGAAAGCATTTGTTCAGCGTAACCGGGCTCGTTTTCCACACTGGGAAAATTACTGGTATGAGTGCATGATGCCGGAGATATATCGTCTCGGAGAAAGATGGGAGCTGGTTCAGCACTCAAGCAGCCCGTCAGATTAAAGCGCGAATTAAAGCGCCGAAACCTTTGAGCAATGATTGCGCCCTGTGCGCTTTGCCGGTAATTCTCTTTTACTTGGAGTGACCCGCGCAATTGATGCCGATTACTCTCGCAATGCCTCGAAAGTTATGGAAACTCCTATCGCCCTGATTATTTTCAACCGCCCGGCGACGACCCGTCGTGTGTTCAATGAAATCGCCAGGGCTCAACCACAGAAACTATTAGTCATTGCCGATGGCCCGCGCGAAGGGCATCCGACCGATGCGGAAAAGTGTGCCGCAGCTCGCGCCGTGATTGACGGGGTGGATTGGGATTGTGAGGTTTTAACTAATTACTCGGAACAAAATCTCGGCTGCAAGATACGACCGGCCACCGGCATCAGTTGGGTCTTCGAGAATGTCGAGGAGGCGATCATCTTTGAGGATGATTGTCTGCCCCATCCGACGTTTTTTCGTTATTGCAGTGAACTGCTGGAGAGATACCGTGATGACGAGCGGGTGATGATGATCAGTGGCGATAATTTTCAGGGCGGGCGCACGCGCACGCCGTATAGCTACTATTTTTCCCGCTATGTACATTCCTGGGGCTGGGGGTCCTGGCGCAGGGCATGGCAGCACTTTGACGTTGAGATAAAGCTCTGGCCGGTGCTGCGAGAGACCCTTTGGCTAGAGGACATACTGGGCGACGATGCGGCTGTCGCATACTGGCGCTCGCTTTTCGATAGCGTAGCGAATGGTAGTATCAGCAAGGCATGGGATTATCAGTGGCTATTTGCCTGCTGGGCACAAAGCGGTCTAGCCATCACGCCGGAAGTCAATCTTGTCTCCAATATCGGATTTGGAGAAGATGCGACGCACACAGTAGCCTCCACAGGCGTCATCAATCTTCCCGTCGAAGAGATGGATTTTCCGCTCCGCCATCCACCCTTTATGTCGCGCAACAGGGAAGCGGATCAATTCAACTTTACGCACGTATTTGCCGGGCAACGGCCCGGACTGTATCCTCGTTTGAGGCGCAGGCTTTCGGCAGCCGTGCCCGGCAAGGTGCGCCGCTAAATCGGCATCAATGAGATCGCCTTTGCTCCCGGCATTGCCATCGCCTGCGGGTGCTTCAGTCCAACATGACTGCGCCTGACGCTCTCTGTTATCATGTTTGATTCGATGCGGAAGCCGCTTCTTTACCTGTGGGCATGGCGCTAATTACGGGGCCAAGAGGTGCGCTGTAAAGCGGGCTCATAATGTATAGCAGACACGCCGGTAATATAGATGCACGGCCTTTGCGCCGCAAACGGGCTCTTGATGACTTACGGCAGCCAGGCGAAATAGTCAGGCGACATCAAACGGGGAAAATCGTTCCAGATAATGCAAAAAATTCGTCGTCTTATTCCCGCTCAATATAAGCATTGGTACAGATGGTCGCTGGATTCCGGTTATCGCACCAAACATCGCGAGATTGCCAGGCTCAGCTCCCTGCCGCGCTATCAGCCTACCGTCACTGAGCTAACGGGCCGCTCGCTTGAAGTAGTTGACGCCGCATCTTTTCTTTTCATGCACGGCGAGATATTCGAACAACAAATTTACTGCTTTCAAGCGAGCACGCCGCAACCATTTATCATTGACGGGGGGGCGAATATCGGGCTCAGCGTTATCTATTTCAAAGAGCTGTATCCGGAGAGCCGGATCATCGCTTTCGAGCCGGACGAGGAGGTCTTCTCCGTCCTACAAAGGAATGTTGAGGAAAACGGGTATCAGGAGATAGAGCTTTTGTGCCGGGCGCTGTGGTCATCTGAAACGACACTGAGCTTTATGCATGAAGGAGCCGACGGAGGGCGTATCGCCCAGGCGCAGGATGCGAATTGCCGAAGCATACGCACCGCCAGACTAAGAGATTATTTGAATCGCCGTGTGGACTTTTTAAAACTGGATATTGAGGGCGCGGAAACAGAGGTGCTGCTGGATTGTGCGGATATGCTGCATAATGTCGAAAACCTCTTCGTCGAATATCACTCGTTCGTCACAAAGCCGCAGACGCTGCATACCCTTATGGAGATACTGGCAAACGCAGGCTTTCGCCTGCACATCCATCCGCCGATCACTTCCCCGCAGCCGTTTCTGCGACGCAATGTGCATCTGGACATGGATATGCAGCTAAACATTTTCGCCTTTCGTTCATGAAATCCTATCTCAACCTCGGCTGCGGCAACCGTTTTCATCCCGACTGGATAAACGTTGACTTCGCCGCCAGCGACCACACCGTCCTGAGCCACGACCTGCGCCAGGGGATTCCCTTCCCTGACGAGCAGTTCGATGTTGTCTATCACTCGCATCTGCTGGAGCATTTCTCCAGGCCGTTCGCGCTCTCTTTCCTGCGCGAATGCGGTCGCGTCCTCAAGCGCGGCGGCATCACACGCATCGCCGTGCCCGACCTTGAGCGCGTCGCCAGAACATATCTACGGGCTCTGGAAGAGGCAGCGCGCGGCGATGAACAGTGGCGGCAGCGTTACGAATGGATGATCGTGGAATTGTTGGATCAGACCGTTCGCGAGCGGCCCGGCGGAGAGATGGGCACTTACCTGCAACAGACCCGTCTTCCCGACAAAGAGTTCGTCATAGAACGCCTCGGCGTTGCCGCCCGCGAGATCATCGAGAGTGGAGAGCAAGTGCGCTCCGAGCAGCACGGCAAGGAGATGCGGCCCTCTTCCTCGCCCGCTCGAACCCTTGATCGTCTTCGTCGCGCGCCCCGCTTTCTACGGGAATCAATCGTCAAGCTGCTTCTCGGCGACGAGTATGAGTCGCTGCAACTGGGGCGTTTTCGACGCAGCGGCGACCCGCATCTCTGGATGTATGACCGCTACTCGCTGGCGCAGGCCCTCGAAGAGGTCGGCTTTCAAGACCCGCAGGTCATGGGGCCAGCGCAGAGCCGGATCGCCGATTGGACGGATTACAATCTTGACACAGAGCCCGACGGTACGATCTACAAGCCCGATTCATTTTACGTGGAGGCGCGCAAGTAAAACTGCTTATCGCCCGGGCGAAGCTTTGAACACGTGCCTGATGATAATGAGCCATCATTGACGGGCGGGCGGGGTTATCCAATATGAAGGAACAAGCTTTCAACCAATTGTTATCAAAGCTGGATATTCATCCGGTGTTGATTGATGTCGGCTCATCCGGCGCGACGCCTGATATTTGGGAGGGCATCGCTCGCCATTCAATCTTCGTCGGCTTCGACCCTGACCTGAGAGAAATTTACGAAACATCTGAAGGCCATTTTCATCAGGCGATCACCATCAACGAGGCGATCACCAGCGACCCTGCAAGCACGGAAGTCTTACTCTATCTGACGAAATTCGCATATTGTTCGAGCACGCTGCGCCCGGACTTCGACTCGCTCTCCAATTTTCTCTTCGCTGATCTCTTCACGGTCGAACGAGAGGAGAGCGTGCGTGCCGGGACGTTGGACTCAACGCTTAATCGTCTCTCTCTAACCGTCATAGACTGGCTCAAGCTGGACACGCAGGGAACTGATTTACGAATCTTCCAGAGCCTGCGGGATGAGACGCGCAGGCGCGTTTTGGCGGTTGACATAGAGCCCGGCCTGATAGACGCCTACATTGGCGAAGACCTGTTTGCCGATGCGCACAGGGAACTGGTGCGAGAGGGCTTCTGGCTCTCCAATCTCAATGTCGGCGGGGCGGTCAGGATGCGGGCGACGACGCTCGACGAGGTGGCGAAGAGAGAGCCGGACATCAACCGCGCATTCGTCGAATCTCATCTCAAGAAGTCTCCGGGCTGGTGCGAGGCGAGGTATTTTAGAACCATCGCACATCTCAGCGCGAATGGCTTCGAGCGGCGCGACTACGTTCTATCCTGGGTCTTCGCGCTACTAGACGAGCAACTGGGATTCGCGCTTGATCTGGCCTTCGAGTATGAAAAATGTTTTGGAGGCGATGAGATTTCCCGTTCGATGCGGGACGAAACGACCGCTCGTATCAGGCGTGCAAGGGCGCAAGCAACAGGTCGCAGGCCCGCCGCCATGGCGCGATTAAAATCCCTCGTCCCGCCCCGGACCAAACAGTGGATTAAGAAGTTAATCAAGTGAATGGCGACCCAAAGAAGGGATTGCGTGTGGCGTTCTTCAATGCCTCCGACCGTGCGAGCGGGGCGGAAGCATTGATTTGCCAGACTGTCGAGGGACTCATCGCGCGCGGCGTCGCTGCCCGCCTGTACGTCATGGATCGCCTGACCGATCTTCCATACGTTCACCAATTTCCCTACTTCACGGGCGAGCGGCGGCTCGAACAGACCATCCGCAAATTGTCGGGACGCAACAACATCTTCTTTCCTTCGACTTTCACCTTACCGCTGCACGATTGGATCAACAAGGCGGACATCTGGCACTTTCATAATCTGCACGGGCACTTCGTTTCGATCCCGCTTCTGGCGCGCGAGAGTCGCAAACGAAGGATCATCCTCTCTCCCGTAGATCAATTTCTCTCGACCGGGTATTGTCCATACACTCTGGGCTGCGAGCGTTATCTGTCGGGGTGTGGAGAATGCCCGCAACTCGATCTGCCATATCCCGGAATCAGCCGCGATACGACGAGCACTCTACTTGAGATGAAGAGGACGGCCGTCGCGCGCTCCCGTTTTAACATCCTCGTTCATACAAATTATCTGGCAGAGCATTACGCCCGCACCTTCGTCGGCCAGTTGCCCATTGACCGTATTTATTACGGCGTAGATACTCAGGTCTTTCGCCCGATGCAGCGAGATGCTTGCGTTGCCGCGCTCGGCGTCGCCCCGATGCGCGGGTTCGTCGTCGGCCTTATTCATAGTTCTGTGGACGAGAAACGCAAGGGGCTGCTACCGTTACTCGACCTTCTGCGGCACGCGGCGGAGCAGATACCCGGCAGCGTTGAAGTCCTCGTGGTCGGGCGCGGGAGCGAACGCGCTCTGGAGGGCACAACGGCGCAGATGCCCGTCACGGCGCTTCCCTTTCTCAAGAGCAATGATGAGTTGTCAATGGCGCTGAATCTCTGCGACGTATTGTTGTACCCGACACGGGCGGATAATTTATCGCTGACCTGCCTGGATGCGCTCTCCTGCGGAGTGCCTGTTATCAGCTCGCGCGTCGGCGGGCAAGCGGAAGCCGTACGTGACGGCGTCAACGGTTTTCTTTGTGAGCCAGATCGCCCAGATCAATTTATAGAGCGAGCGGCGCAGATGGCTGCCGACGAAGATTTGACGCGCCGCCTCTCTGACGGCGCTCGCCGGACTGCGACCGACGAGTTCAATATCAATATGTATATTGATAATCTCAGCGACTATTACGAGCGCGTGCTTGAGCGAGAGCTGCCCGCATGAGCGATATTGCACCAGTCCATACTGATTTCCCGAACGGGCGCGTTGTCGTTTTAGGCGGCCTGGGCTTTATGGGCAGCCACCTGTGCCGCGCGCTTCTCAAGCGCGGTGTTGATGTACGCGTCTTTGATAAGCTGTATGCCTCGCGCTCTCTGATTGAAGATGTTGCGGGCCACCTTGAGATCATCGAGGGAGACATTGCCCGCCCCGACGATGTGCTCACAGTCTTAGGCGATGCGGAGACGGTGATTCACATGGTTCACACCACGGTTCCCGGCTCTTCGATGAAAGACCCCGCCTATGATCTTTCAAGCAACGTCATCGCGTCTGTGAGATGGCTCTCGCGTCTTCACGAAACAAGCGTGCGCCGCATCTTTTATATCTCTTCGGGCGGAACCGTTTATGGTCTGCCGCAGACAAACCCGATTGACGAGAATCATCCGACCGATCCGATCAATTCTTATGGAATCACGAAGCTTGCAATCGAAAAATACATCGCGATGTATGCAGAGATGTTCAAGATTGATTATTGCCTTGTGCGCCCCTCGAATGTTTACGGTGCGGGCCAGAGATTAAATATTGGTCAGGGCGTCATCGGTGTACTGGCCGATCACGCCCTGCGCGGCGAGGCGCTGGAGGTCTGGGGAACAGGTGAAAGCCAGCGGGACTATCTTTATGTTGAGGACTTTGCGACGGCCATCCTGGCCCTGATGGCCTACACAGGCTCACATCGCATCTTCAACATCTCCAGCGGGAAAGGCTCTTCCGTACTCGAAATCATCGGCGCGCTTCGCGAACAACTCGGCTCGATGCCGGAGATCGTGCATCAGCCTGATCGCGGTTTCGATGTGCCCTTCAACGTGCTGGATTCTTCCAGGCTGCGAGCGGAAACGGGATGGAGTCCACGCATCGGATTAGAGGAAGGGATTGGTCGAACCATCAGTTGGCTCAAGTCGCTACACGGACAGCAGGATGCCGCATCAAAGCCATAAAGGTTCTGCTCATAGGTGCCTCGACCGCCGTGTTATACTGACCGCGCGCAGCGAACATTTTTACGTAATGCATAACTCAAGCGGTAGTGTGCCCCTCTAAATTATGTCCCCGGATTTAACCACGACAGATTCAGTGACGGGAACGGTCAAAGGGCCTGGCGAGCGCCCGCACGAATATCTCTTTATTACCGCGGACAATGCGCGCGCGCGTATCGGCGAGTTTGTCTATTATGTCGGGCGCGACGCGAATCAGGAGCGGCACATCCTCGGCAACATCACTTCGCGGCGGCTGGTGCGTAATCTGCCGGATGCTTTTCTCTCCGACCCGCAAACGCCTCCCAACGTTGTTTCATCGCTCATCGGATTAAGCACGGATTGCGCAGAGCTGTATGAGATCACGGTTGAGACCATCGGCTACTTTAGCCGCGCTCTCGGCGATTTCGTCAACCCGCGCATCCCGCCGAATCCGGGCGACCCCGTTTTTCTCGCTTCGTCCGAGACGCTCTCCGGCGTGCTTTCACCAAGACGCCTTACGGATGTGGGTTCGGCGCATGTCGGCAGCCTCCTGACCCGAAGCGATGGTGAAGTGCCCGTCGTGCTCTCTATCAAGGATGTCGTCTCGACGCATCTGGCGATTCTCGCTTCGACAGGCGCGGGCAAATCCTATACGGCGGGTGTGCTCGTCGAAGAATTGATGATGCCCTATAACCGCGCCTCAGTCCTCATCGTTGATCCGCATGGTGAATACGATACGCTCACTTCGATTCAGGGTGACGCGCGTTTCGGCTCGACGGACGGTTACCAGCCCGAAGTCAAAATCTTTACGCACGACCGCATCAAGGTGCGCGTCTCTTCTCTGACGGAAGCAGACATCAAGTATCTGCTGCCCGAAGGCACTTCGGACAAGATGCTGCACTACCTATCGCAGGCCTATCGCGGCCTGACGGCGGGTGAGCGCGGCGAGCGCGGGCTCTGGGGCTATCAGGATTTGCGCGACGAAGTGATGAAACAGAAATACGGCGACGAAGACGGGCGGGGCGGCTCAAGCGGCAACGTCGGCTCGATTGACGCATTATTGTGGCGGCTGGATTCACGCTTTGACCGTCCCGACTCGATCTTCTCGGACACAGAACATATCCCTTTGAGCGAGCTGTTTCAGCCCGGCCGCTGTACGGTTCTACAGCTCTCCGACATAGAGCAGAACGAGCAGCAGGTCGTCGTCGCTACACTGTTGCGCCGTGTCAACAAGGCGCGCGTCTCGACCGTGCGCGAGGAAGCAGAGCCGACCTCGGATCAGTATCTTCCCTATCCCGTTTTCACCCTCCTCGAAGAGGCTCACCGATTCGCGCCCGCGGGGCAAACCGTCGTCTCCACCAACGTTCTCAAACAGATTCTTTCCGAGGGTCGCAAGTTCGGCGTCGGCATCGGACTGATCACGCAGCGTCCCGGCAAGCTGGATCAGGACGTGCTCTCGCAGTGCATGACGCAGATCATCATGCGCATCGTCAATCCGATTGACCAGGACACTGTCGCCAAATCGGTCGAGGGCGCGGGCCGACAGCTTTTGAACGAACTGCCCGCCCTGACCAAGGGCCAGGCCGTCATCTCCGGCGTCGGCGTCAATACGCCCGTCATGTGCCGCGTCCGCTCACGCATCACGCGCCACGGCGGCGAGACCTTCGACGCCCCCGCCGAGTGGGCCAAGTGGCATACCGGCGAGGAAAAAGAGCGCCGTACGCAGGACAACGCCGTGCTCATGAAGCCCGAATCAAACAAGAAACCTGAGAAGGTGCGCGGCATTCGGATTTGAAGAGGCGATTGTTGGGGCAAATTTCTGCTATGACTGAACGAGTCCGCACTATTCGTATTCGAAAACTGTCCGAGCAGGGAAAGGAAACCGACCTCAAAGGCACAACACCTGCGCAGAGATTGGAGATGATGTGGCAATTGGCGATGGATGCGTGGGCGTTCAAAGGAGAACCCGTTGCTGAACCCAGACTTCCGAGACATGTTGTCCGCCTTTTGCGACGAGCCGGTTGAATTCATGGTAGTAGGAGCCTATGCGCTGGCCTTTCACGGATTCCCCAGGGCAACAGGCGATATAGATATATGGATTCGGTCTTCCGACGAGAATGCTCAGCGCGTGTGGCGAGCTTTAACACGTTTCGGCGCTCCGATGTTCGACCTGACGTTAGACGAACTCAAGACGCCCGGCCTCACGCTTCAAATTGGATTAGCCCCGCGTCGTATTGATATTTTGACGTCCATTGACGGCGTTAAGTTCGACGAGGCTTGGCCTGAACGCCAGCAAGTTGAGGTCGAAGGATTGACCATTCCCGTTATCGGAAGAGCACATCTGCTTCAGAACAAAAGAGCCGCGGGCCGTCCTAAGGATCAAGGCGATATTGCATGGCTTGAAAGCGATGAAAACGACGGCAAATAAGCTCGCAGCACAAAGAAGACGAGCGTGCATATCGCATATAGGATAATGCCGTACTGATGAAGCCTGAATCGGCAAAGAAGCCTGAGAAGGTGCGCGGCATTCGGATTTGAGTTTTCAGGACGGGGACAGTCCCCTCCAAGCGTACACTGTTGCTTTTCCCCGCCGCGATGTTAAGATAATCATCTTTACCCCGCTCACTCGCGCCGCGCGGAAAGTTTTGCGGCATAAATCATCCCCCTATTGGAAATGGGGTGCGCAGAGGGTTTGTTCCAACGCGCTTCCTGTGAGGATTAGAGATGGCCGTTGAAGATAGAGCGCAGCAAACGAGCGCCCCGGCGCGGGAGACGCCGCACGTCGTCAGCTTACTCGAAAAGCGGCACGACGAGATTATCAGTCTCTGGATCAAGGATCGCCTTGAGTCTGGCGAGTTTCGCGACGAGTTGATTCCGAAGAAGGAACTCCGCCGGCAGTCGCAGCAGATCGTGGACATGCTGGCACACTCGATCAGGAATTCCGATTACGGCGATTTTGAGTCTGCGGCCTTCGACGATCTGCGCGCTTTCCTCAACCAGATTTCGCACGCGCGCGCCGTCAAAGGCTACACGCCGCTTGAGAATGCGACCTACATTCTCTCCCTGCGTAACACGCTGCTGCCGCTGATGGCCGAAGAGCTTGAGGGAAACTCCGATGCGATGGTCAGCGAGATGATGTATTTCACCAAGGTGCTGGACAAGATGGGTCTCGTCATGGTCGAGAACTACATCCGCTCGCGCGAAGAGATCATCCGCCAGCAGCGCCAGGACATGTTGGAATTGTCCACGCCCGTCATCAAAGTATGGGACAAGATTCTGACGCTGCCGATCATCGGCACTCTGGATTCGCGCCGCGCGCAGATGATGATGGAATCGCTGCTGGAAAAGATCGTGCAGACGGGCTCGACCATCGCCATCCTCGACATCACGGGCGTTAAGACGATGGACACGCTGGTCGCCAACCACCTCATCAAGACCGTCACGGCGGCCCGCTTGATGGGCGCGCGCTGTATTCTGACGGGCGTGTCTCCGGCGATTGCGCAGACGATGGTTCAACTCGGCATTGATCTGACGCAGATCACGACGCGCGCGCAGATGTCCGACGGCATCAAGCTCGCCTTTGAGATGATCGGTCGCACCGTCGTTCCCGCCAAAGCCCTCGCTCATCTATCGAACGGGACGGCTGCCGCGGCCGCAACGACCGCTCAGCTCGCCGCCCACGGGGCAAGCATTTCAGAAGATCAGAAGCGTCGCGAAGAACGATAAGCGAAGATGTTAGATGCTGGATGTGAGTTGAGAACGGCTCTCTTTTTAACTGACATCTAACATCTAGCATCTGACATCTTGAATTTTTACGGAGTAAAATTCATATGAACGGTGCGCGCATACCCATTCTCAAGCTTGGCCGCGTGTTGATCGTGCCCATTCAGGTTGATATGGATGATCAGATGGTCATTCAGCTACAGGAGCGTATCCTTTCCGAGCTGGAAGTTACGGGCGCACGCGGGGTTCTTATAGACATCTCGCTTCTGGAGATGGTTGATTCCTTTATCGGTCGCATGCTCTCCGATATTGCGGCGATGGCCCGCATTATGGACGCGCGCACGGTCGTCGTCGGGATGCAGCCCGCGGTCGCCATTACGCTCGTTGAGCTTGGCCTTGAATTGAATGGTGTTGAGACAGTCTTGAATGTGGACGAGGGATTCAAGCTCCTGCGCTCCGAATTCAACGCCGGTGACGAAGAAGAACAAGCAGACGGAGAGTTCACCACGTTTGGACACCAAGTCAATCTCTCTTGAGAGCGAGCATGACATCATTATCGCGCGCAGCGAAGTGCGCCGCCTGGCTGCCGCCCTCGGCTTTCGCCTGATGGATCAAACACGGCTCGCGACCGTCACCTCCGAACTGGCACGCAACGTAGTCAAGTATGCAAAGCGCGGGCGACTGATCGCGCAGCCGACAGAAGCCGTGCGGGGCGTGGGCCTGCGCCTTATTTTTGAGGACGAAGGCCCCGGCATCCCCAATCTTGAGGCAGCCATGCGCGACGGCTTTTCGACCGGTCGGAGTTTGGGCAAAGGTCTTCCAGGCGCGAAAAGATTGGTTCATGAATTCGAGATAGAATCAACCTTAGGCGAAGGCACGCGCGTCACAATCGTGCGCTGGCTCACATAAGAAAGGGATAATGGGATGAGGAATGAGGGATGAAAAGGGGCGAGCGATTGATTCAAGTGAGTTACTGATTCGATCATTCATCCCATATCCCTGCGGCCCTCATCCCTTAATTAGTTGCGCGAAATCACTTCCATAGAGATCAACCACGAGGCGCAGGTCGGCACCGTGCGACGCGCGGTGCATGATTATGCGAGCGGTCTCGGTTTCAGTGAGACTGAGCTGGCCGAGATAGACATCGTCGTGCAGGAGATCGGCACCAACGCTGCGACCTATGCGGCGGGGGCCGGCTGCATTCATTTCACCAGCGCGCTGAGTGCTGATCCGGGGCTCGAACTTTTTTATTGGGACAGTGGCCCCGGCATCTATAATATGGATCGAGCGATTCGCGACGGCGTCTCGACGAGCGGCAGTCTCGGCGCGGGACTCGGCGCGATTCAGCGTTTGACGGACGAGTTCGACATTTACTCTACCGTGCCGACAACCGGAAGACTCTCGCCCAGGGCCATGCGTCGTACCTCGCACGGGACGGCTCTGCTGGCGCGCAAATGGGTGGGGCAAAAAGACGGACATGCGCCGGGTAGAGAAGAGGCACGGCGGTTCGGCGTCTGGACTCAGCCTCATCCGGGTGAAATCGTCAACGGGGACGCCTACTGTATCAAGAAACGCAACGAGCGCACGCTGCTGGCGGTGGTTGATGGGCTCGGCCACGGGCAAGGCGCAAAAGAGGCATCGGACGTCGCGCTCGATTTGCTGGACGATTGGATGGGCGAGCGCCCGGACGAACTCTTGCAGGCCGCGCATGATGCTCTGCGCACAACGCGGGGCGCGGTGATGGGCGTGGTCGTCATTGATCATGAGGCCGAAGTATTCCAGTACGCGGGTATCGGAAATATCGCGGTGCGCGTGTTCGGCTCGCCCGAGCCCATCTCTCCGATCTCTGCCAACGGGACGCTCGGGTTACGCATGGGAAGCCTGCGCCTCTGGAAATACCCATGGTCAGAGGGCGCGACCGTCTCGATGGCGAGCGACGGATTGAGCGAGTCCTGGGACATACAATCTTATCCCGGGCTCTTGAAGAGAAGTCCGCAAATGCTGGCCGGCATCCTGATGCGCGATTACGGGCGCGCCTCGGATGACGCGACGGTGCTGGTGGCAAGATAAGCAGTCAGTAATCAGCAATCAGTAATCAGCTTTTGGCTTTTTACTGAAAACTGACTACTGACTACTGACTACTTTTTTATGAATGATATAACTTCCACCCGGCTCGGCGATGTGTATGTCCGGCGCGAGGCCGATATTGTGAAGGTGCGCGAGCGTGTCCGGCAGTTGGCGCGCGAGATGGGTTTCGACTCGACGACGCAGATCAAAATCACGACGGCCGTTTCCGAGATTACGCGCAATATCTACGAGTACGCCAAATCAGGTGCGATCACTTTGTCGGTGGCCGAGCGCGGGGCGGACATCGGCCTTTTGGTGACGGCGCGCGACGACGGGCCGGGCATAGAAGAGGCGACCTTACGCGCTATCATGCGCGGGACTTATCGCTCGTCTTCGGGATTGGGCGTCGGGCTGTCGGGCACGCGCAAGCTGATGGACGAATTCGACATCAAGACGGCCCAGGGAGAGGGCACGCGCGTCGCGGTCGTCAAGTGGATGCCGAGAGCCGCAGCCGAAGGTATTAAGAGACGCAACGAGGAGTTGCGCGCCCTGTTCAGCGTCGAGGCGGATGATTCCGCCATCGAAGAGCTTCAACAACAGAACCGCGACTTCGTGGCCGTGCTGGCCGAGCTGGAAGAAAAGCGCGAGGAGCTTGAGCATCTTAACCGGCAGCTCAACGAGACCAACCGCGAGTTGAACGAAGCCAACGCCAAGCTGCGCGAGCTGGCGGATATGAAAGAGGAATTTCTGGCGCTCACCACGCACGATCTGCGCTCGCCCCTGACCGTCATCAGCGGCGTCATCAGTTTCTTTACATCGGGCCGCTTAGGCAAGCTCTCGCCCGAACAGCAGAACATGGTCGCGATGATGGAGCGTAACGCGCAGAGTCTGATCGAGCTGGTTAATGATCTGCTCGATGCCTCGAAGCTGGAATCCGGGGCGCTGCGTCTGGACATCGCATCTATTGACCTGCGCGGCCTCGTTGATGAGTTGCGCGAAACGATGGAGCCGCTGGCGCGCGAGAAAGGCATCACGATGGAAGAGCATATCGGGCCGGAGCTTCCCCCCGTCGAGGCCGACCGTCCAAAGCTGCGGCGCATCATCGTCAACCTGCTCTCCAATGCAGTGAAGTTTACGGGCAAGGGCGGCACGGTACAATTAAAGGCCGAGCCGCTTGATGGTCATGTTCGCATCTCCGTTTCGGATACGGGGGTCGGAATTGCGCCCGAAGACGTGGAACGTCTCTTTGACAAATACGAGCAGGCCCGCAGCCGCGCCACGCGCGGCGAGAAGGGCACAGGCTTAGGTCTCTACATCACCAAACAACTGGTCGAGCTTCATGGCGGCGAGATCAAGGTCACTTCGGAGGTCGGTCGTGGCTCGACTTTCTCTTTCACGCTGCCCATCGCCAACGGGCGCAGTAGCAGTAGTATGAGGAGCAGCGGAGAGATAGGAGCATCCTGATGCGTAAACTTCCATTTATCATCTGTCGGCTAACGCTGCTGGCACTCATGCCTCTGATCATGTATGGAACAGCGGAAGCGCAAACGCCGACGCAGCGGCGCACCTTACCGAAGCCGACGCAAACCGCGCCGCGCATCGTGGCCGTTGAAAAGTACACGGACGAACTGGACGGCTACGCCAGGCTCAATCCGCAGTCGCGGCGCTTCTTCGTCAATACATCGGAGACACAAACGGGCAACTGGCAGGAGGTCGCAGGCGAAAAAGAGATCGAGAACAAAGCTTCAGCCGTCGTCTGGATGAAGAAGGACAAGGCTGTGATCGCGCTTCTTTCAAGCCAGGCAATGGAATCAAGCCAGAAAGTCACCTACTATTTTCGCGATAACGGGACGCTGGCGAAGATTCATTCAGAGATGTTCATCAAGGCGGGCAATATGGAGGCCATACGCGACCGCAGTTATGATCCGAAGACTTTCGCCATCCTGATACGCGACTTCTCCAGGTGCTTTAATTTCGAGACGAGTCAGGTCAAGCCCTGCGGCGATGCGGCCACACTTGAGGCGAAGGCCATCCCGGTTTACATGAAAACAACGGAGCTTCCCTTCTATGCTCTGTTAAAAAAGTGACGTTAATGCAACAAGTCCTATCACCATCTTAAAACAGAGTACGGCTGCTCTTGGGCCGCATCTTTCAAATCTATGCACTATCACCTGATCGGAATCTGCGGAACGGCGATGGCTTCCTTGGCCGGAATGCTACAGGCTCGCGGACATCGCGTCACCGGCTCGGATGAAAACGTTTACCCGCCGATGTCAACGATGCTTGAATCCTTGGGCATTCCCGTCATGCAGGGATACAAAGCCGAGCATCTCGCGCCTGTGCCCGACATCGTCATCATCGGCAATGCCATCCCGCGCGGCAATGCGGAAGTCGAAGAGACGTTGAACCGCAAGCTGCGTTATCGCTCGCAGGCCGAGACGGTCAAGGAGGAGTTTATACGCGGTCGCCGCTCGCTTGTGGTCGCCGGAACGCACGGCAAGACGACGACGACGAGCATCGCCGCCTGGGTGATGGAACAGGGCGGCCTCGATCCGACTTTTCTGGTCGGCGGAGTGGTGCAGAATTTCGACTCGAGCTTTCGCGTCACGGAGAGCGACTTTTTTCTCATAGAGGGCGACGAGTACGACACGGCCTATTTCGACAAGGGGCCGAAGTTTATGCACTACCTGCCGGAGCTGGCCATCGTCGGCAACATAGAGTTCGATCACGCGGACATCTACGCAGATCTCGCGGCGGTCAAGACGGCTTTTCGCCGCCTGATGAATCTTGTGCCCGGTAATGGCCGGCTGATCGCCGGATGGGATAGCCCGCACGTGCGCGAAGTGGTCGCGGAGATGGGCGAGCGGCTCTATACGCGGCTCGAAACCTTCGGCACATGCGATGATGCCATGTGGCAGGCGCGCGACCTTGATTACACGAATGATCTGGCGAGCTTCCGCGTCTTTCGCGAGGGGCGCGAGTGGGGACAGTTCCAAACGACGATGATCGGCGATTTCAATATCCGCAACTGCCTGGCGGTGATCGTCGCCGCCGACGCCTGGGGTATTGAACAAAAGGCCATCAACGATGCGCTCCGCTCTTTCAAGAGCGTGCGCCGTCGTATGCAGGTGCGGGGCACGGAGCGCGGCGTGACAGTGATTGATGACTTCGCGCATCACCCTACGGCTGTGCGCGAGACTTTGCTGGCGCTCAGGACAAAATATAAAGAGAATCGCCTCGTCGCCGTCTTCGAGCCGCGTTCGTGGTCGTCGCGCCTCGCGGTCTTTCAGGAAGACTATGCCAACGCCTTCAAATCGGCTGACTACGTCGTCATCGCCAGCGTCTTCGACAGCAGCAAGGCGACGGAAAAAGGGCGCGTGCTCGATACCAATCAATTGATCGGCGATATCAGTGCGCAGGGCAAGCCCGCATTCGGCATAGAAGGCGCAGATGAGATTGTGCGCCGCCTCGCGCCCGAACTACGCGCGGGCGATGTCGTCGCCATCATGTCCAACGGCGGCTT
>JBKKAL010000264.1:0-5002 GCA_046714695.1 Pyrinomonadaceae bacterium | reverse complement strand
TCCTAAACGTGTCGTTATTTCCTCCACCCACTGCGCGTCCCTTTCGCCAGCCTCCCCACGCAGCCCGTGATCCAGATGCGCAACCGTCACTTCGAGCGCAAGCCGTCCCGCCTTAGATAGCTCATCGAGCCCCAGCAGCAGCGCCATCGAGTCCGCCCCGCCCGATACAGCGACGACGATACGCTCATTTTTCGTCGGCAATTCGAGGCGTTTCCACTCGGCAAACAGTCTTCGTGCGAAGATGCTCCTTCTTCGCTCTTGCCGCTCGCTGCTTCGCGCATCACCTTTTTCCACAACAACCATTGGAAGAGGATTGTCAGGTGTGGAGAGTCAAACGGTCAACATTAAAGTTAGTGACGAGTGCCGGGAAAGGAACCTGCTTTCTTGCAACTTCTCATCCGTCACGTATCACTATATTTACAGGCACGCTCTTTGCAGCGGTATAAGCTCTTTATGAACATGGGGGCTTGAAATCAACAGATTGACGCCACAAAACGAGCGCGGGCGGTGTTTATCTTTTACGGAAATGGGAATTGGCCGCGCGCTTTTGAACAACCCTGTCCGCACATATCACGAAAAATTATAGGAGACATTCAATGAAGACCATTCTAGGCTCACACGCAAGCCGACAGCTCTGGCGGCGATTGTTTGCAGATTACAGAATATGGCTTCTGGCCGCCGTAGCATCGCTTGCCCTTATCCTTGGCTTTACAGTCCCCGTGTCATATACGAACAACGCGGTCGCGCAGGATTCATTCACGGGCCAGTGGTTGATCGAGTTCCGCACAGGAGACCCCGGCATTCAGATGACATTGCGTTATCAATCGGACAAAAACGGTAATGAGTACAACCACAACACATCCTTTGAGATCACACCGGATCAATTGCAGGGACTCACGCGCGAGCAGGCTATGTCGGGCGGCTCTCACGTTCAATTCCAGTTCAAGAGGGATGCGGGCGTATTCAATTGCGAGGGCTGGTTTAAGAATGGCGAGGGCGCAGGACATTACACATTCAGTCCGTCGCAGGGTTTTGCCGCCGAGTTGAAAAACAGGGGTTACGATACTCCCTCGGCCAGGCAACTGTTTACCATGGCGATGAGTGACGTCAGCCTCGCCCTCGTCGAAGAGCTAAAGGCGCAGGGCTACGAGCGACCGTCCCTCAATCAACTGGTTGACATGGGCAATCACGGAGTGCGACTCGAATACGTCAAAGGGCTCAAAGCCCTGGGCTATACTTTGCGCTCGGTTGAAAATCTGATCAAGATGCGCGATCACGGCGTGACGCTGAGCTTTATCAGGGAGTTGTCCGCGCTCGGCTACGAACGTTCTTCCCCCGAAGGACTGATCAGACTCAAAGACCACGGCGTGAGCTCGTCGTTTATCAAGGAGCTAAAGACACAGGGATACGACCGCCTCGCGCTCGAACAATTGGTCAGGATGAAAGACCACGGCGTAAGCACTGAATTTATCAGAGAGTTGTCGGTGCTCGGCTATACACGGCTCGACGTTGATGAACTGGTCAGGATGAAGGATCACGGCGTGAGCATCAACTTTATCAAGGAGATCAGGCAGCATGGCTACGAGCGTCCGACGCCCGCTCAACTGATTCTCATGCGCGATCACGGCGTGACGGCGGCCTTCATCCAGCGAATGAAAGAGCGCGGCCTCGGAAATCTCTCGATTGAAGAGCTGGTCAGGCTACGCGATCGCGGCGACGGAGAGGAATGAGTAAGGGATGAAGGATGAAGGGTGAGGGATGATTAAGAGATCATTCGACTTGAATAGCCATACTTTCATTCCTCATCCCTTCGTTCGTCCCTCCTTGCTTTGCGCGACGATCATCGTGCCCGTTCCTTCATCGGTGAAGATTTCGGAAAGCAAGGCGTTGCGTGTCGTTCCATTGATGATGTGTGCGCTCCTGACACCGCGTTCCAGGAGCGATATGATTGATTGAAGCTTCGGAATCATCCCACCCGTCGCCGCCCCATTTTGCACTAGCGCTTCTGCCTCTTTGTTTGTGAGCCGCGATAACTTGGTCTCCGGTGCTCCCGCCCTCAGAAAGATTCCGTCAACATCAGACAACAGGATCAGCTTCTCGGCTTCGAGGCGGACGGCGATCTCCGAGGCGATGGTATCGGCGTTGATGTTGAAGATCATCCCTTCGGAATCCGCGCCGAGCGAAGAGACCACGGGCAGATAACCCTGATCCATAAGCACGCACAAGAGGCGCGAGTTGATGCTGATCACATCGCCGACATGGCCGAAGTCAACGCTGGCGCGCTCGCCCGTCTCGCGGTTTAGAATCTCGCGTGGCGGTCTGCGCTCGGCGTGCACGAGCTGGCCGTCAATGCCTGACAGGCCGACCGCCTCAACATTGCGCTGGTGCAGTGCGGCGAGAATATCCGTATTGATCTTGCCCGCGAAGATCATCTTCGCCATCTCAAGCGTGGCGTCGTCGGTCACGCGCCTGCCATTGATGATCGTCTGCTCGACGCCCATGCGCGAGGCCAGATCGCTCAACTGCTTGCCGCCGCCATGCACCACGCACACGCGTATGCCGACCTGATGAATAAGCGCCAGTTCTTCTGCGAGCGACATCAGAACGGCGCGATCCTCCGTCACCTTGCCAGAGATTTTGACGACGAAAGTCTTGCCCTTGAAGCGCTGAATGTAAGGCAGAGCCTCGCGCAGGAGATCTAGTCGCAACTGTTGGTTCATGTTGTCTGGACGCGCCTCAGTCATCCTTCTTCACCTCCCAGAAGGCGGGCCATGATAGCTTTCTGGATGTGTAAGCGATTCTCCGCTTCGTCTATGACAACTGATCGGGCGGAATCTATCACGCCGTCTGTGACGATCACGTTGCGCCGCACGGGCAGGCAATGCATAAAGAGCGCGTCACTGGTGCGCGCCATCCGTCTCTCATCAACAATCCAGCGCCCGCGGTACTGGGCGCGCTCCACTATATCTTTTTCCGTTGCTCCGTAGAACCTGCGACTCCCCCAGCTCTTCGCATAGACGACCTCTGCGCCCTCGAATGCTTCATCCATCACATTCGTCAGGTGCAGGCTTCCGCCCGCGCCCTCGGCCTCGCGTTTGACCTCACACATAAGCTCGTCATCCAGCTCGTACCCGCGCGGGTGAGCGACAATAAGATCATGGCCCATCTGCGCGGCTGCGAGCGCAAAACTGTTCGGCACGGCCATCGGCAGCGGCTTTGGATGCCAAGCCCATGTGAGAAGCACACGCTTCTTTCCTGCGCCCAGCTTTTCGCGCACGGTCATCATGTCGGCCATTGATTGACACGGATGATGCATCGCCGATTCGAGATTAATGACGGGCACTTCGCTGTAACGCGCGAAAGCATTCAAGACGGGATCGCGTCGCTCTTCTTCCCAATCTTTGAGCGCCGCAAAGGTTCTGACACCGAGCCCCGCGCAATATCTTCCGAGCACGCGCACAAACTCCGCGACATGCTCCGTCTTATCGCCATCCATCACAACACCGTCACGATGCTCCAGAGTCCAGCTCGTCCCGCCCGGCTCAAGCACCACCGAATTGCCGCCAAGCTCATAGACGCCGACCTGCATCGAAGCTCGCGTGCGCAAGGACGGGTTAAAGAAGACGAGCGCGACGGAGCGTCCCCCAAGCGGTTTTGTTCGATCATCGCCCCGCTTGAAACGCAGAGCCGATTCGATCAATTCCTCAAGCTCCGCGCGCGTCCAATCCCCTGTTGTCAGAAAATCTCTTGGCATTGATGTGTAATACTAACCTGGAACTTTCCCTGCGGCTTCAGCCGCTAAGACACTTCACCTTAGAGGTGATACTTCTTTCAACGTCTCAATGAACAAATCTGCCTCTTCACGTTTCAAACAGAGCGGCGGCAGCAGTCTCAGAACATTCGGATCGCTCGACGTGCCGGTGATGATGCGGCACTCAAGCAGGGCTTGATGAATGGGCGCGGCCCTTTCTTTGAACTCGATGCCGAGAAGCAATCCTAACCCGCGCACGCGCGCGACTTGCGGAATGTCAGATAGGCGCTCGCGCAGATGGCTTTCTATTGCCCTGACATTTTCGAGCATCGCGTCCATCTCAATCGCTTCGAGCGTCGCCGTGACCGCCGCCATCGCCAGCATCCCGCCGCCAAAGGTCGTGCCCAGGTCATTCTCCTTGATCGCCGAAGAGACGCGGTCGTTGACTATGCACGCGCCGACGGGGACGCCGCTGCCTAATGCCTTCGCCAGTGTGATAATGTCCGGCTGGGCGTGATCGCTCCCTTCACTGCCCGCAAAGAACCATTCGCCCGTGCGCCCTATGCCCGTCTGCACTTCATCGTAAATCAGAATAATCCCGCGCTCGTTCGCCACCTCTCTTAACTGACGGTAGAAAGCGCTCTCAGCCATACGAACGCCCGCCATTGACTGTATCGGCTCAAGCATAATGGCCGCCACGGTTTCGTCTGCCATCTCGCGCAGGGACTCTATATCGCCAAACTCCGCGCTCAGATGCCCGGGCACGTTCGGTCGCCCAAGCTCTCTGTATTTTCCAAGAAATGTGGCGCTGATAGCATCCGCAGTCCGCCCGTGAAAGCCGCCTGAGAAGGTGATGACCTTCTCCCTGCCCGTCGCCATGCGCGCCATACGCATAGCATTCTCGTTCGCCTCCGTTCCAGAATTACAGAAGAACGCCTTAGTGATTGAAGACGGGGCAATAGAGATAAGCTTTTCCGCCGCCCTCGCTCGCACCTCCGAATAAACGAGGTTTGAATAAAAGAGCAGCCGCTCGGCCTGCGACCTTATCGAGGCGACGACGTGCGGGTGGCAATGCCCCGTGGCGGCGACCGCATGCCCGCCGTATAGATCAAGGTAACGATCATTCTCACTCGTATAAATACATGCGCCCAAACACCGCTCGGCAGCCAGAGGCATCTTCTTATAAGTCGCCAGTTGGTAACGCTCCTCAACGCCAGCGATCTCTTCAAATGTTGTTGTCGTGTCTGCTCC
>JBKKAL010000263.1:0-5926 GCA_046714695.1 Pyrinomonadaceae bacterium | reverse complement strand
CTGGATGAGCGAGGCGCAACAGTTTCTTAAAACCGTTACGAGCTATTAATAGAGCGACTGGTGACGAGCCGATGAGGCGGACGACAAGCTTTTTATCCTGTCACTCATCACTTGCTGCTGATTTCGATATGTCTATCAACGAATCCAAATCTGCTTTGCTTGCGCTGGAAGATGGCCGCTCGTTTCGCGGGCGCTCGTGGGGCGCGGAGGGTGAAGCCTGCGGCGAGATGGTCTTCAACACTTCAATGTCGGGCTACCAGGAGGTCTTGACCGACCCGTCCTACGCGGGACAGATTGTGTGTATGACTTACCCGCTGATCGGCAACTACGGCGTCAATCATGAGGACGCGGAATCAGCGCGCCCGTGGGTCGAAGGCTTCGTAGTGCGCGAGGCGAGCCGCACGATGTCTAACTGGCGCGCCGAAGAGACGCTCGATGCGTATTTGAAGAGATGGAATATCGTCGCCATTGATCACATAGACACGCGCTCTCTGGTGCGTCACATCCGAGACAAGGGAGCGATGCGCGCCTGTCTTTCAACCACTGATGCGGACGAAAAGAGCGTGGCGGAGAAAGCGCGCCGCGCACAGGCGATGGAATTCAGGGAACTGGCGAGCGTCGTGACATGCTCGAAGCCCTACACTGTCCCGGCAGAAGGCGAGGAGCGTTTTCACGTCGTCTGTTACGACTTCGGCGTCAAGATGAACAGCCTGCGGGAATTGGCGCGAGCCGGATGCCGCATCACGGTCGTTCCGGCCGGGACAGCCGCCGCAGAAGTCCTGGCGCTCCGACCGGACGGCATATACCTCTCGAACGGGCCGGGCGATCCGGCCTCGATGACGAATGTCGTTGAAGAAGTGCGCCGCGTCGCCGAGTCGGGTGTGCCTACCTTCGGCATCTGCTTCGGCCATCAGTTGTTGGGCCGCGCGTTCGGCGGCACGACCTACAAGCTCATGTTCGGCCATCGCGGCGGCAACCAGCCGGTCAAGGATTTGATCGAGGGCTCTGTCGAGATCACTTCGCACAATCACGGCTTCGCCGTTCGGCAGGAGAGCCTGCCGCCGGAGGTCGAGGTGACGCATATCAATCTCAACGACAACTGCGTCGAAGGGATGCGTCATCGCACGCTCCCCATCTTCTCCGTCCAGTATCACCCGGAAGCCGCGCCCGGCCCGCACGATGCCCAACATCACTTCCAACGCTTTATCAAACTCATGCAACGCACCGCTTCGACCTCCTGAGGAGTTTTAATGAAAAGATTCCTGGTATTTCTCCTGTCATTCGCCTTCTTACTTACGCCCGGCTTCTTCAAAACCAATCCATCTCTTGTGCCGCCCTCACTGGCTCAAACAGAGCAGCCGAAGGATGTCAGGTACTATTCACAACAGGCGATTAAAGCTTACGAAGCGAAAAATTACACGGCCTATCTGGAAAATATGAAGATGGCGCTCCAGTTAAGGCCCAACAATTCGAGGCTCATGTATAACCTGGCGAGCGCTCAGGCTCTTGTCGGAAACAAGGCGGAAGCTTTGACGCTGCTGGCGCGCGTAGCCGAGATGGGTATGATCTATGCGGCGAGCAAGGACAGTGATTTCGATTCCGTCAAAGAGACGGCGGAGTTTAAGGCGATCCTGAAAAGATTTGAGAACAACAAAGCTCCGATCAATCATAGCTCCACCGCCTTCACGCTTAAAGAAAAGGGTCTCGTGACAGAAGGCATCGCTTATGATCCGTTGAGGGAAACCTTTTATATCAGCAGCGTGCATAAACGAAAAATCCTGAGCAGAGGCCTTGATGGCACGGTGAAGGATTTCGCCACAGAGGCGGACGGTTTGTGGAGCGTCCTCGGAATGAAAGTGGATGCCAAGCGCCGCCACCTGTGGGTTGCGAGCGCGGCGCTTCCGCAGATGACGAATTACAGGGAAGAAGAAAACGGCAGCGCAGCTATTCTCAAATTCGACCTCACGACGGGCAAGTTACTAAAAAAATACCAACTGCCGGGGCGTGCCGAAAAGCATCTCCTTGGCGATCTGGTTATAAACTCGCAGGGCGATTTGTTTGCGACCGACACCCTGACCCCGGCCCTCTATACGATCAATCACGCGAAAGACGAGCTTGAGATTTTTATCAAAGGCGAGCCTTTCATCTCGGCTCAGGGGCTTGATTTCTCCACGGATGAGAAGCATCTTTTTGTGGCCGACTATTCCAAAGGCATTTACGTTATTGATCTCAGCACCAAAAAATATTTCGCCCTCGCTCATGCGCCAAATATGATTCTGCTCGGCATAGACGGCCTCTATTTCTACAAGCGCAGCCTGATCGGCGTGCAAAACGGCACAAACCCGCACCGCATCGTCAAGCTTCACCTGGAAAAGAACTACAAAGGCGTCGAGCGTGTTGAAATCCTCGAAGCCAACAATCCACTGTTTGATGAGCCGACGCTCGGTGTGCGCGTTCAAGATACTTTCTATTACATCGCCAACAGCCAGTGGGGAGCCGTAAATGAAAAGGGCCAGCTTGCGTCCGCAGATAAACTACGCGAGCCCATAATCATGAAAGTGAAATTGTAAATTTCTGGGGAAGCCACGACAAAGCGTTCGTGGCAATTAGTTTAGGGTCTTAAGATTCAGCCTTGGCTACCAGCGATTATATGCGGGATGACCGGGCTTGACGGCGATGAAGGTGCCGCGACACGTCGCGCAGATTTTTCCGTGGGCGATCAGTTCCGCTTCGACTATGGCGCGTGTCTCGGTGGATTCGACAACTCTGGCGACGAGTTGGAGAGGCGCATCTATGGGCGTCGGTCGCAGGAGCTTGATTGAGTAATCAGCCGTCACGGTGCAGGGCGGGACGCTTGCGCCCGTGCACTGCATGAGATGCCATGTGGCCGCCCAGTTTGAATGGCAATCGAGCAGTGTGCCGATGATGCCGCCGTTGAGCATGCCGGGAAACGCTTCATGGTAAGGCTCCGGCTTCCACTCACAGACGACTTCTTCGCCGCGCGCAAAACTTCGGATGCGAAGGCCCCGCTCATTGACCGGGCCGCAGCCGAAGCAGCTATTTTGTGGAGCATACTTTTCTTGAAGACTTTGCTCGCTCATCTCTATTGAATCTATTGTCCGCACGATATCAATCAGTTCTCTCCAGCTTGAGTTCGCCGGAGGTGAGGTCTGGGCGCGCGCGAACCATCTCTTCGGGGGTAGTGTTGCTGGTCGGATAATCCGGCTCTTCCTGAAGGGCATCTGTAGGCGCTGGTTCGTCTGAGGAAGCGGGAGCGACGATGGCCTCCTCCGCCGGTTTCAACAGATCGGCCACAAGGCCCTCGCTGCCCCTGTGTTCGAGCCAATGCCTATAACTGACGGTCGCAATGGCAATCACCGGAATGGCGAGGAATATCCCGGCCATACCGGCCAGTTCCGCCCCGGCCAGAATCGCCAGGATAACAGACAGCGGGTGCAGGTGTATCCCCTGTCCGATGATACGCGGATAAATCACGTAGTCCTGAGCGATGCGAAGGACACCGAGAAACACCAGCACTCCGAGCGCCAGGTTGAGCGAGTAGAAACTTGAGATCAACGCCGCGATGATCGCCACCGAGAGCGGGCCGACCAGCGGAATAAATTCCAACAGACCTGCCATGATGCCCAGCACCAGCGAGTAAGGCACACCCATCAGGAAGAACGCGATTGCGCAGATAACGCCGATCAGCAGACATGCTATCAACTGCGCGCGGATGTATGCGGCGAGCGTGCTGTTCACGTCCTGAAAAAATTCGTCGCCGCGCCAGCGCCAGCGCCCGCGCGGAAGCATCTGCAAGGCCGAGCGGCGAAAGCTGTCAGCATCCTTCAGGAGAAAAAAGGCCAGCACCGGAATCAGTACGAGCCAGGGCAAATAGGTCAACAACCCGATGAAGAAACTCCCCATCCCATCGGTCGTATAAGCGCCCACGGTCTCGATGACATGCGTGATGTTTTTATTGATCGCCTCGCGTGCGGTGATGGGGATCTGGTAACGCTCATAGAAATCCTTAAGGCTCTCTGCGCGCGCGCGCGCCGAGGTGAAATAGGCCGGGGCCTGGTTCGCAAACTCTGTGATTTGAGTGCCGAGCTGCGGCAGTAAAAAATAGATCACCAGGCCAAGCGAGCCGAAGATGAGCACATAGACAATGGCGATTGCCGCCACGCGCGGCATGAGGCGCTCGCGTCCGCGCAAATTAAAAGGACGATGCACGAACTCGATCAGCGGCGAAATCAAATAGGCGAAAAAGACCGCCAGTACGATGAGTAGGATGACGCCCGTGATGGCGCGCAAAATCCAGAGCCCCGCGATCACCGCCAGCACGATGAAGATGATGCGCAGGATGGCGCGGGTCTGGGGCCAGGTTGCTTCGGCGGCGGCCACCGCCGCTGTCTCCGCTACCTCTTTGGCTTCTGTTTGATCGCGCAAAATAGCTCCCGATATATTATTACAGGCGTTCGACGAAATTTTTAACCTGCTGTTGTTCGATGGAGGACAGGTCGCGAAACTCTATACCGAAGCTGTCTTGTGTGCCGTGATGGACGACCTCGCCATTTAAAGACAGGGCGTGTTCCGTCCCCACGAGAAGGAGGCCGAGGCGGTCTCCGAGCCGCACATTGCTATGGGCCGGAAGAGAGCGAACGCGCAAGCCGCCCATGCTGATGTCGCTCGCCTCGCCGAATCCGATTGATTCATCGAGGCTCAGATCCTGAACGCCAAGCCTCATGCGCGGCGTCACTTCATAGCGCGGAAACCTGCGCCTCTCTGCCCAGGAGAGATCGGCATTGAGTTGAGCATCCGACATGAGAGCGGCTCCTCTTCTATCTAACACAAATCAACCACTGCTTTCCAGGAAATCACAGACAGGCTGATTATTACGAGCAGACGGCGACCCGCCTTTGCCCCGAACGGCGGCGCTTGGCATTTAGTGCTCTACTTCGTCCTCTTCTTCTATCTCTTCATCGACCTCGACGGGCTGCTCGCGGACGCGCGGCGCGGCGGGCTCCCAGACCAGCCCGCGCCATTCATCGGTCGCGTCCAGCAGTTGGAGCGCGGCCAGAGGGTGCGCCGCATTACGTTCGAGCCGCAAGACCTCGGTGACGACCTTCAGCTTCCGGCCCTCTTCGCCGAGCACGCTTAATTGAACGCGGCTGCCGACATCGGGCAGCTCGCGCTGCAAGTGTACCAGCGCGCCTTCGGGGCCGACATTCTCCGTTGTCCCTTCGGCGACGACGTGTGCGCCGTCTTCCCTGTCCCACTCCGCCTGCACTATCAGCGACGTGAGATAACGCGGGCCTGTTCTGTTATCCGCCTCAATATGTCTGGGCATAAACTCACTCTCCCTTGCAAAGCACAAGCTACCAAATAACGCACCAGCGACAGACTACTTTCAGTATGGGTAAACGACTAATTTCAATCGAATCCTTAAAAACTGAGTGATAAGTAACAAGGGACGAGCCCTTTGGTAAACTTTTATCTATCACTTAGCACTGCTCTCACTATTCCTCTTCCGCGCGGAGTTTCTCAAGGACGGAGAAGTCTTCGAGCGTCGTCACATCGCCTGCCACAGACCCGCTCGTCGCGATCTCGCGCAGAAGGCGGCGCATGATCTTTCCTGATCTTGTCTTCGGCAGCATATCACTAAAGCGTATCTCGTCGGGGCGAGCGAGCGCGCCGATCTCTTTCACCACGTGAGCGCGCAAAGAGTCGTGCAGTTCATCCGACGCTCGCCGCGCGCCTTCGAGCGTCACGAAGGCGACAATGCCTTGACCTTTCAAATCATCGGGGCGCCCGACGACCGCCGCTTCCGCCACCGCCTCGTGCGAGACGAGCGCGCTTTCAATCTCCATTGTGCCGAGACGATGACCGGAGACATTAATCACATCGTCGATGCGACCCATGATCCAGA
>JBKKAL010000262.1:0-13791 GCA_046714695.1 Pyrinomonadaceae bacterium | reverse complement strand
CCATCATCGTGATCGGAGAGAAAAACGGAATCATCGAGACCCAGAAAGCGAAAGACGAATTGGGGCTGCGCAGCACCGGGAAAGCAAGATAAAAACCGATGACCAGCATAAACATCACGGGCAGCGCGATCTGTCCTCCCTCCTGCGTCGTCGTCACCATCGAGCCGACGAGCGCATAGACGGTCGCGTAAATGAAATAGCCGAGCAGGAAAAAGAGGAAGAAATAAAGGATCAAAAGAGGCGGAATCTGCGGCAGCGAGACATCAAGGCCGCGCGCCGCAAGCACCGATACGCCGTAGAGAGCGAAGATCGCAAAGGCCATCGCCCAGACGGCGTACTGGGTCAGGGCGACGAGAGAAACGCCTATCAGCTTGCCCATCATCAGGTTGAAAGAGCTTACGGATGAAAATAAGACTTCGGCGATGCGCGTCTCTTTCTCTTCGATCACGGCGGAGAGAATCACCTGCCCGTACATGATTAACGTCACGTAGATGAGAAAGCCGACGAGAAAAACCAGATAGAAGAGACCGCCTGAATCACGCTCTTCCCCGCCCTCGCTGATCTTGATGGTATTCATCCTGACCGGCTCCGACATTTGGCGCACGCGGTTCGGGTCAATGTTGGCCGCCACCATTCGCTCCTCCGTCACGGCGCGACTGAGGCTCTCCTCAAGCTGCTCACTGGTGATTACGTCCCCGACATTACGCCCGTAATACTGCGCCTCGCCGCTTTCCAGAATATCCGGAGGGATGACGATATAGCCGTCCAATTGATTGCTGCTCACGCGCTCGCTCAAGCTCCGCTTGATCTCATCCAACGAACGCTCCCCCGATGCGACCTGCTCAATCCTATAGCTCGCTTCCATTAAATCTCCGGCCTTCTGCACACGCTCCCGTGCATTCTGGTTCATCGCATCGCCAGCGCCGCTTTGGCCCTTCGCAGCCGCGGCCGTGCTCCCGCGCAATATGGAATCCCGCACGCGCTCGTACATCCTCCCGCTCTGGTCAAGGACGGCGAGGCGTGTCGCTTCGCCTGTCTTGATCTGGAAGATAAAGGCCGGAACAACCGTGAAGGCGACCATCATCAGCGGCCCAAGAATAGTCCACACGACGAACATGCGGCTTCGCACGCGCTGTAAGTATTCGCGCTTGATAATGGCCCGGAGTTTACTCATTCGATTCCGTCACCTTCTCGATAAAGATGTCATGCAACCTCGGCTCGACCAGTTCGAACTTGTAGATGCGCGCGCCCGTAGCGATAAGACGTGCGAGTAAATTCTGTGCGTCCGCGCCCTCGGCAAGCAGAGCCTTTATCTCATCGCCATGGCGCTCGACTTTCGCCACCAATCCATGATCCTCCAGCACTTCATCACCGCCTTCGATCCGCAGCGCGATCACGTTACGCCCGAAGCTCCGCCTGACTTCGCGCAAGTTCCCCGACAGTATTTTTTTTGACCGGTTAAGGAGACAAATTTCATCGCAGACCTCCTCGGCCAGCGCCATCTGGTGCGTCGAGAAAATGATCGTTTTCTCGGCGGCCTTGAGTTCAAGGACGATCTCCTTCAGCAGCTCGACGTTAACGGGATCAAGGCCGGAGAAGGGTTCGTCAAGGATGACCAACTGAGGGTCGTGTGAAACGGCGCTGATGAACTGTACCTTCTGCTGCATGCCTTTGGATAATTCCGATGCCTTTTTATTCTTCCATTCAACGAGCCCTAATCTTTGCAGCCAGCGATCAATCGCCTCTTCGGCAGGGCGACCGCTGAAGCTTTTCAACTCTGCGAAAAACCGTAGCTGATCGCCGACCTTCATCTTTTTGTAGAGGCCGCGTTCTTCGGGCAGGTAGCCGATAAGGTCTTGTAACTGCGGAGAGATGTGCTGTCCGAAAAGCTCTATTCGGCCTGAATCCGGCGCGGTGATATTGACGATCATGCGAATCGTCGTGGTTTTGCCCGCGCCGTTCGGCCCGATCAGTCCGAACACGCTACGGGGGCGCACCTCAAAGCTCAGGTCATCCACGGCTGTGAACTCATCGAAGCGCTTGGTCACGTTCGAGAGCCGCAGCGTGCATCCTTTATTGTTCATAGTGAATCTCAGTACGGCTAAGTACAAGCATTCAAAATCAGTCGCCGGTGAACTCTTGAGCTTTGTGATACGGGCATCACGGCGCTAAAGTTTTCCGCAGCGGGGCTCGCGTTCGGTTCCTTATCCGTAATTCTATCAAAAGCGCTGTCGAGTCTCATGGTCCACTCTTTAGATTTAACCGTTATGCAACCTCTCAATACTTTTATCGAGCGATTTCTGTGGGCCGCTCTATTGTGTGCGAGCGCATTCGGGTCTGCCGCATATGGCCAGCAACCCATGCCTTCGCCAACACCGCTGACTGTTCAGACGCCGCGCGAATCTTCATCCGACGATGATGTGCTGCGCATCAGCACCGAGCTGGTGCAAACAGATATCATGGTCTTTGATAAGCAGGGAAATTTTGTTGACAACCTGAGGCCCGAGCAATTTGAGCTGCGCGTTGATGGAAAGCCGCAGGCGATCTCCTTTTTCGAGCGCATCATGGCCGGAAGCGCCAATGAAGAGGCGCAGATAGCGGCGGCTCGCGGCGTCGCTCGCGCCAACGCCGGAGGGAGCGCGCCTCCCCGCCCGCTGGATCGCGGGCGAACCATCTTTTTCTTCATAGACGATCTGCACCTCTCCGCCGAGAGTGTACCGCGCATACGCAAGTCGCTCCTGAACTTCATTGATAAAGAGATGGGGCAGAACGATCAGGTGGCGATCACATCCGCGAGCGGGCAGATAGGCTTCCTGCAACAGTTGACCGATAACAAGACTGTCTTGCAGAAAGCCGTCGAGCGCATAAGCTTTCGTGGCTTTAACCTGCGCGACATCGAAAATCCGCCGATGACCGCCGTCCAGGCCCTTGAGATCGAACAAAATAATTCGAATGTGCTCGCCTATTTCGTGGAAATATTGCTGAGGGAAAATCAGGGCATGAGACCTGATATGGCTGCCAATCTCGTCCGTGGCCGCGCGCGCATGCTTCTACAACGATCCGATTCGATAAACACCAACCTACTGCTCACACTTTCGAGCCTGATGCGCTCGGCGGCCCAGTTGCCCGGACGTAAGCTGGTCTTTTTCCTCTCGGAAGGGTTTGTCATGAACGTGCGGGATTCCGATGTTCTTGACAAGATGCGGCGCGCTACGGACGCGGCGGCCCGCTCCGGCACGGTCGTCTATACGATGAGCCCGCTGGGGCTCGAAACCGGCATTGATGCGGCCACTCCAGGCGGGTTCGATCCGAATGGCCGTTTGCCGACCGGCTCTTCAGAAATACGAGCCAAGCAAAAACCGCTGCGTGTGATCGCGGAAAATACGGGCGGGCGGGCTTTGCTCAACACCAATGCGCTCGATGCCAGTGTTGAACGGACTTTGCGTGAGACCTCGGTTTACTATCTGCTGGCGTGGCGTCCTGACGGCGAACTGCAAAAGCCCGGCAAGTTTCGTCGTATCGAAGCCAAGGTGATTGGTCGCCCAAACCTCTCTGTGCGCGTGCGCAACGGCTTCTTCACGACCGAACCGGAAACGCCTTCCCGGCGTGGCAAGAACGACGCGCCGGGTAACCCCCGGAGCACGGCTGCCAAAACCACGGAAATGGAACTGCGCGCGGCGATCAATTCCATCTTTCCCAAAACGGCAGTGCCCACCTCGCTGTTCGCTTATTACACTGAAACAAAGGATCACGGGCCACTGCTGTCGGTTATCATGTCTGTCGCGCCCGAGGCCGTCACGCTGGAGATGAAAGACGGCAAACATACGGGAGCGATTGATGTCGGGGGTTTTGTGTTCAACGAAGAGGGTAAGATAGGCGCTAATTTCAAAGACCAGATACGAATCAACACTGCGCCTTCAGATATTGCAAGCGCGTTCGGCAAAGGTCTTTATTATAATCATCAAATTCGCATCAAGCCAGGACTTTATCAAGTCCGCGTTGCTTCGAGAGATGAGAAAAGCGGGCGTACCGGCAGCGCATCGCAGTGGATAGAGATACCAGATCTGGCAAAGCGCAGCCTGACCATGAGCAGTCTGCTCGTCGGCGGACGCCCCGCCCAGGTTTCCGGAACTGAGGGCAATGCGTTTGAGAATCCTGTGATCATCAGCGTTGACCGTCGCTTACCGCACAATTCAAAGCTCCGTTTCCTGACCGAAATCTACAACGCCACACAAGGCACGACTGCCAGTGCCACGCCCGATGTAGCGATTCAGGTACAGGTTTTTCGTGACGATCAGCCGGTGATAACAACAGCCTTACGTAAAGTCTCGACAGAAGGTCTGACTGACTTATCGCGGATTCCCTACGCGGCGGAAATTCTTCTCAACAATCTTCCCGCCGGTCACTATGTGCTGCGTGTGTCGGCCATAGATCGCATCGCCAAAACCAGTGCCTCGCGTGAGATCAGTTTTGAGATTGTTTGAAGAACAGCCTCGATCATGCATCACTGAATTCGAGATTTCGGATTTGGAATCAAAATTTCGTATCAGCGCGGTTGCCTTCAATCCGCTCCGCGCCTTCTCTCTTTAGGCAGCGACGGCCAACTTCTGCGTGCGGCGTAGCATCTAGGCTGGCAGAGCGTGTCTTCCTGCAAAAAAGCGGTCGTCGTTGCGCTCATTCACCATCGTAAAGCTTTCGCCTTTGTGGCGCTGCGTCAATTTGTCTGTGCTTAGTTTTATGAAACGCAACATCTCTCCTTCAGCGCGAACTCTTTGTTTGGCAATATTATATTGTGCTGTTTTAATGATTACGGCGCGGGCGCAGAATAATCCACAATCATCGGAGCAAGTGGACGACGTAGTACGGGTCAATACCGAGCTGGTGCAAACGGATGCGGCGGTCTTTGACAAAGCCGGCCGTTTTGTTGATGGATTGCAAAAAGAGCAGTTCGAGTTATTCGTGGATGGAAAGCCACAACCAATCTCTTTCTTTGATCTCGTCAAAGCGGGAAGCGCCAGCGAGGAGGCACAGATTGCCGCTGCGCGCGGTGTCGCTCGCGCTGTTACAGTAAGGGATGCTGGAAGCGCCGGACCTATTGCTCCCGGCCGCACTATCTTTTTCGTCGTGGACGATCTGCATCTCGCCATGGAAAATACAGAGAGCACACGCAAGCTGCTGCTTAATTTTATTGACACAGAGATGGCGCAGAACGATCAGGTGGCGATCTTCTCGACCAGTGGGGATATAGGCTTACTTGAACAACTGACCGGCGATAAGAACATCCTTCGTTCAGCAGTCGCTCGCATCAACTTTCGCTCGCGTTACATGACGGACATTGAGCTGCCGGCGATGAGTGAGTTTCAAGCCTACAACATAATCGAGCGCAACCATGGCGCTACCCTCTCATATTTCATGGAAATGACGATGCGCGAATACCACATCATCCCGGGTGTCGCGGCAGCAATGGTCAGGGAACGCGCTCGCACAATTCTTCAGAAATCCAGTATTCAGACTTTGAATACGCTTTCTTCGCTGGAGTTTTTCGCTCGATCCGCGGAGCAGGTTCCTGGCCGTAAGCTGGTGTTTTTCATTTCAGATGGTTTTTACCTGACCAATACGCAAACCATTGGTGTCTCGGAGAGGATGCGGCGTATCACGGATGCTGCGGCGCGCGCCAACGTCGTCATCTATACGATGGACGCGCGTGGGTTGTTTTCGGGGATGCCGGATGCGAGCAGAGCTTTGGGTATTGACATCGGCGGTTCGCGCTCGGCCGCCACGGCAGGTCAAATTTACGCTTCGCAAGAGCCGCTCAAAACGCTTGCGGCTGAAACGGGTGGCCGCGCCCTGGTCAATACCAACGCGCTCGAACTGGGGCTCGACAGGATTTTGGAAGAGACATCGGTTTACTATCTGCTCGCCTGGCGTCCATCTGTCGAGGGAGCGCGCGCGACAAAATTCAGGCGCATTGAAGCCCGTATCAAGGGACGCCCGGACTTGAGCGTGCGCATGCGTAAAGGCTTCTTTGAAGAAGCTTCAGCCTTAACGACGACGAGGCGTCGCGGCAAAGATGCGTCTCGCCCTCGGACATCGGATGATGAGCTTCTCTCTGCGCTGCGATCTTTTTACCCCAGACGCACCTTGGCGGTTTCACTCAACGTCGGTTATATCAACGATCCTGATAAAGGGATGGTGCTGGCGGCTCTGATGGAGGTAAACGGCGAAGGGGCGGACACCGAGGGCGAGCCAGGAGCGCCGCGACGCAGCATAGATGCCGTGATCGCCGTCTTCGATGACAAAGCCAAATACATTTCCGGGTTCAAGCAGCAACTTGTCGTCAATCAATCGTCTGAGAATTCAAGGCAACCGGCGCGCGCCTCTTATAGCCAGCAGTTTAATCTCACGCCCGGCCTGTATCAAGTGCGAGTGGCGGCACGCGACGCCCGCACGGGGCGCACCGGCAGCGCCATCGAATGGGTAGAGATACCAGACCTCAAGCGCGGGCGCTTCTCCATGAGCAGTCTTTTCATAGGCGAGCGTGAGGGCGCAGGTCTTGATAAAAGTGCATCGAGCGTGGCCGAGTCAATGCTATTTCAGCCGCGCCGCCTGTTGGCGCGCGGGTCGCGGCTGGGCTTTGTCACCTACATTTACAACGCGACATCGGGCACACAGGGGCCGGACGTTGCGCTTCAGGTTCAAGTCTTTCGAGCCGATCAACCGGTCATCACAATTCCCCTACGAAGGGTAAAGACCGATGCAAATACCGATCTCAAGCGTATCCCCTACGCCGCAGAGGTCAACGTTAGCCAGCTACCCATGGGCCGTTACGTCTTGCAAGTGACGGCCATTGACCGCACATCCAAAACCACAACCTCGCAGCAGATTAACTTTGAAGTCATTTAAGAAATTTGCCCGACGACTAATCGCACTTGCGTTTGCAGGTTCAATAAATTGAGACTAATTTTCCTTTGCGGTTTACCCGGAGTTGGAAAAATGACGGTCGCGCTTGAGCCTGCAAAAGCCAGACGCTCTAAAGCTCAATCTGTAGAGCCGAGATTACAGGCTCGTATGAGCGCAGTTCTTTGAGAGTATGCTCATGAAGCGGTGCGTCCGTTTCGATAACGGCCATCGCCTCGCCGCCACGCTCGCGCCTTCCGAGATGAAAGCGGCTGATATTGACGCCGTGTTGGCCCAGCACTGTTCCGATGTGGCCGATCACGCCCGGCACATCCAGATTGCGTGTGACGAGCATGTAACCGTGCGGAATCGCCTCGATGCGGAATCCATTTATCTCCGTAATCCGCCCGTCTCTTCCTGAGCCGAAGAGTGTGCCCGCGACAGTCTGCTCGCCGCTAGTGGTCACCACGCGCGTGCGAATTGCCGGCGCTCCATCGCTGATTCCCAAAGAGCGGACGTAACTGGCCATCACCGCAATGCCTCGTTCTTCGGTGATCAGAAAAGCGTTGACGACATTGACGCGTGCGCTCACATTGCGCAGCAACCCCGCCAGAAAAGCGCGCGTCACCGGCGCGGCATCCATCTCAGCCACTTCGCCGGCATATTCGATGCGCACCTCTCGCACGGCTTCGTCGAGCAATTGAGCGTGGAATCTTCCCAGACTTTCCGCGAGCGCGATGAAGGGCTGGAGAACATTTAGTTCCTGCGCGTCGAGCGCGGGCACGTTGACGGCCCCGCGCAGGGCTCCCGTCAAAAGATAATCGCGCATCTGTTCGGCCACCGTCAGCGCGACGCCCTCCTGCGCCTCCGCCGTGGATGCGCCCAGGTGAGGCGTGACGATCACCTCGTCTAAAGCGAGCAACGGATGAGAGGGAGGAGGCGGTTCTTCTTCAAAAACATCCAGCGCTGCGCCCGCGACCGTGCCCTCTCGGATAGCGGCCAGCAGAGCGCGCTCATCAACCAGGCCGCCACGCGCGCAGTTGATGATGCGCACTCCCTGCTTCATGCGAGCGAATGCGGCAGGGCCTATGATGCCGCGCGTCTCGGTAGTGAGCGGCGTGTGAACGGTAAGAAAGTCGGCACGGGCGAAGACCTCATCGAGAGCAGCGGTTTCAAGCTCCAGGTCGCGCGCCTGTTCGGGCGCGATAAAGGGATCAAAGGCGATAATGTTCATGCCGAAGCTGCGCGCGCGGCTGGCGACAACTCGGCCAATACGTCCGAGGCCGATGATGCCAAGCGTTTTGCCGCGAAGCTCGACTCCGATAAAACGTTTTCGCTCCCAACGCCCAGATTTCAGACTGGCGTTGGCCTGCGGCACGCGCCGGGCGAGCGCGATGAGCATCGCGATTGTATGCTCGGCGGTGGTAATTGTATTCCCATCCGGCGCATTCATGACGACGACCCCGCGCACAGTCGCAGCCTGAACATCTATATTATCAACGCCGACGCCCGCGCGACCCACGGCCCGCAGACGTAAACCTGCGTCCATCAATTCGGCGGTCACCTTCGTTTCGCTGCGCACCACCAGCCCTTCACAATCGCGCACGGCCTCGCGCAGTTCATCCGGCGAGAGCCCTGTTCTCTTTTCCACCATAAAGCCCGCCGCGCGCAACGGCTCAAGACCGCTCTCGCTGACATCATCGGCAACGAATATTTTTATCTCATTCATAAGTAGTAATCAGTTATCGGCAATCAGTAATCAGCCAGCAGTTTTCAGTTTGAGCAGTCAGTTCTTTGCTGGTAACTAACTACTGATTGCTGATAACTCCAGATAATATCAACGCGCAGGGTTAAGCGTCGAGTCGTCAAAAACTTGTGTGGCGCGATGGGACAGCATAGTGGTAAACTCTCGCGCCGCACAAGTCTGCTATTTACATGCGCAGTGCAATTTCACATTAACGCAGGAGAAACGACGTGGATATTTTCGTTTATCGCCCCGGATCAGATAAGGTCGAGGAGGGATACACGGTTGAGCACTTGCCTGAACTGCTCAAGGATCAGAATCTAACTATCTGGGTAGACATGCACAAGCCTACGGAAGCCGATGACCAGATTCTCCTTGACGTTTTCCACTTCCACCCGCTCTCGGTCGAAGATTGTCGAGCGGATCGGCACCATCCGAAGGTTGAAGAATTTCCCGACTATATTTATTTCATCCTTCACGGCGTGACGGCAAGCACCGACTCGGTTCATTTTAACACCATCGAGCTTGACGGATTTTTAGGCCGCAACTTCGTCGTCACATATCACCACGATATGTTCCGCAGCATCAACAACGTCAAACAGTTGGTGCACACAAGCCCGATCACTTGCCAGCGCGGCCCGGCCTATCTGCTTTACCAGATTCTGGATCAACTCGTGGACTTCTATATGCCCGTCCTTGATGATTTCGATGAGCGACTTGTTGAGATCGAGGACGAGATATTCAACATCACCAACCCTGACAAAACTATTCTTGAAAGAATTCAACAGATGAAGCGCAGCATCCTGCGCCTGCGACGCAACTCCGGCAAGCAATTAAACATTCTGTACCGCATGAGTCACGGCGAATTCAGGTTGATCGGGCCTGAAATGCTGCCCTTCTTCCGCGACATACACGATCACCTGACGCGCATCACAGACCTCGCGGAAAACTATCGCGATCTGATCGGCGGCGCGCTCGATTCTTACCTGTCGGTCGTCTCCAACCGGACGAACGATATTATGAAAGTGCTGACGATCTTTTCGGCCATCATGTTGCCGCTGACCGTGATTGCGGGTGTTTATGGCATGAACTTTGAGAATATGCCGGAACTCAGCACAACCTATGGTTACTTTGCTGTTTTAGGGCTTATGGCTGTCGTAGCAATCTCGTTAGTAGTATTTTTCTGGCGGAAGGGCTGGATTGGCAGCGGCAAAAAAATAGAGACGAAAGGATGAAGGAAGAGAGGTTGACTGGGTAAGGCCTCTCTTTCTGTCATCCCTTCGATCTTTATCATTTCTTACATCGGGCCGGGGTCTTCACGTGGCCCTCTACCGCCGCCTTCATCGAACGCGCCGTCAGGCGAAGGCGAAGATGAAGGTGCGCCTCCCTCTTTGCTCTCAGTACCTGAGACCTTTTCCGTCTTTTCCAGATCGCTTAAAGTCTCACTACTCGTCGCATCCGACTTAGGGTCTTTACTCTCTGTGCTCGTGTTATAGTCGTCGCCGGATGTTCCGGTTGATTTCGGGTCTTTAGCTTCCTGCACTACTGATTCTCCTTTTATAGCCAGAGTTGAATGGTGATGAATAAAGAAAGAAGCGTCGCCGCATAAGCTCCCGCCAAAAGGTCGTCGGCCATAATCCCCAACCCTGATTCGAGAGCTTCAAGACGACGGATAGGGTACGGCTTCCAGATGTCAAATACGCGAAATGCCAGGAATCCTACCACGACCGTCCACTTACCCGTATTGAAAGGAACGAATAAAAACGCCATCAACTGACCGGCGACCTCGTCTATGACGACTTTGCCCGGGTCTTTACGTCCGAGCAACCCTTCTGTACGCGTTGCGGCCCAGATGCCAGCGAGCGAAAGAACGATCACGATCAAAAGCAGGCTGGATGTCCTAAGGGATACGAGCGCCAAAGCATCCCAGCCACGCATTGCTCCGTCCGTCATGAGCAGTACGCTGGCCGAATCAAACAACAAGTACAGACCGACGCCGACCGCCGAGCCCCATGTGCCGGGCGCAAGCGGCAGGTATCCGACGCCGCACGTCGCAACCGCGAGCGCCAGCCAGTCGCCCGCCGTCCGTTTTCCCGCCGCACGACCCAAGAGGACGCCCTTCGTTACCACGGGCGGATTCAACTCGTCGCTTGATTCTTTGATTTGCAAAGTAGTGATCAGTAATCAGTAATCAGTAATCAGTAATCAGCTTTTACTGACTACTGATTACTGACTGCCGACTACTTAAACTATTTTTCCGACGAGATCGTAGTCGTGGGCTTCTGTGATAAGCACATTGACGAACTGTCCCGGCACGGGAACGAAATCCTCCGGCGCATCATTGATAAGCACGCAGCCGTCTATGTCTGCGGCCTGCGTCTCTATGCGCCCCTGCCACAGCAGTTCGGTCTCTTTCGAGACACCCTCGAAGAGCACTCGCGCGGTGGAACCGATGCGCGACTTGTTGCGACGGCGAGAGATACGCTTTTGTTCTGACATCAAGCGGTCACGGCGACGTTTTGCAGTGCGCGCAGCGACCTTATTCGGCAACTCGAAAGCGGGCGTCCCTTCCTCATCCGAATAAGTAAAGACGCCGACGCGGTCAAACTCCATCTCACGGACAAATGCGAGCAGCTCTGCAAAATCTTCTTCCATCTCTCCGGGAAAGCCCGTGATGAATGTCGTGCGTATTGCGATGTCGGGCACGCGCGCGCGTACGCGTTTGATCAGGCGTTCGAGACTGGCGCGCGTTCCGCCGCGCCGCATCAGCTTGAGGACGTTTGCCGAAGCATGCTGCAAAGGCATGTCAAGATACTTGACTGCCTTCGGCTCGGTCGCCAGCACATCCAGAAAGCCGTCGCTGATGTGAGTCGGGTAGGTGTACATCACTCTCACCCATTCGACACGGTCCAGATGCGACAACTCGCGCAGCAGATGTGCCAACGCATCCGGCTGTCCGAGGTCTTCACCGTAACGAGATGAATCCTGAGCGACGAGGACTATCTCTTTGACGCCCTCGTCCGCTAATTGCTGCGCCTCGACAATAATCGAGCCGAAGCGGCGGCTGCGAAAATGGCCGCGCATCTGCGGAATAAAACAGAAGGCACACGGACGGTCGCATCCTTCAGCGATCTTGATAAACGCGCTGTAGCCGGGCGTGGCCAGCACGCGCGGGGTGGATTCGTCGTAAAGATATGTGGCGCTCTGGTTACCTATGGGCAGGACAGGAAGCGTACGCGTGTTCGTCTTCTCATCACACACGTTGATGATTTCCGTGATCTGGCTTGTGCCGATGAAGGCATCCACCTCCGGCATCTCTGCACGCAACTGGTCGCGATAACGCTCGACCAGGCATCCGGCCACGACGAGGCGCTGGGCTTTGCCTTCGGCCTTGAGGCGCGCCGCTTCGAGGATGGCATCAATAGACTCTTGCTTGGCCGACTCAATAAAGCCGCAGGTATTGACAACCACGGTATCTGCCTCGCTCGCATCAGTCGTGATCTCATAACCAGCCCCTTTGAGCTGGCCCATCATCACCTCGCTGTCAACCAGATTCTTAGGACAGCCTAAACTTATAAACCCGACTTTTTTCATAATATAAAGCTCTTTAAAATTCAAGTAAGCAGCGCATGTTAAATAAAGGGCTGCGTCTCTTAACACTATCTATTATTTACCAGCGACCTTTTCATTTTCTTCTAAACGGGTCAGCCATTCTTCGATTTCCGAGGCTTCGGTCGCCGAAAGTCTTTGCTCGCCGAACCGCACGCGATTATATGCGTGTGTGACCCTGGTGGCCTCAATCATTCCGGTCGTGGCGGCAAACTCCAAGGGCGTCTCGTCTGCGGCGCGCTTAAGGCCGCGTGCCGCCAGCACAGCCGTCATACGCTCGTAGAAGTTTATCACGGAGCGCCCCTCCGCCTCTCTTCGCCAGAACTTCAAACCCCGCCGGAGACCCAATCTTCTTGCTCTTTTGAACAGCACCGTCAAAAAAAAGATCAGCAAGAGCAACGGGAGGATTAACAAGACCAGGCTCGTCGCGCCGAGCCATGGCCCGGCAGACAGATTCGCGCCCGTCAAAGAATTCCACCACCGGGTCGCCGATGCCGTTAAATTATCGAACCCTGCGCTTAACGCCCGACGATAAGCGTAGAGCCGATTGCGTAAGGTGGTCGCAAGCGTTCGCTGCTCCTGTTTGTCGTAACTGACGACATATTGAACCCACATCAACTCCAACGCTTCGGCGTACTTGGTGAGACTGCCCCTCAGTCCTCCCGTGTGTGTGCGGGCAGGCCTTCCGGCGGCAGGCGTCGGATCGAAAGTCACCCATGAATCCGTCTCCGGAAAATAGACCTCGACCCAGGAGTGCGCGTCGCGCTGCGTCACACTGTAAGCGTCCGCCGCATCGTTATACTCGCCCATCTGAAAACCATTGACGATGCGCGCGGCCACACCCTGAGTACGCAGCATCACCGCCATCGCCGTCGAGAAGTATTCACAATGCCCCTCGCGCACGCGGAAGAGAAAATCTGCCAGCGGGTCTGTGCCGCCCGCTTTCAAGTCGAGCGTATAACCGAAATCTCTTTGCAGGTGTTGTTCGATAACTCGCGCCGCATCATAGCGGTTGCGTGCGCCCGCGCGCACAATCCACTCGCGGGCAAGTTGCGCGATGCGCGGGTCTATATCACCCGGCAGTTGGAGGTAACGCGTAAATGCCAGTCGTGTGTCTGCTGGATGTAACTGTGGATATGGCTCGAAGTCAACGCGCAAGATTTCCGCCTCGGGCTCCGTCGTGTCCGAGTAAGCTTTGTAGGTGATGCGTTCCAGATCATGCTGCCGCGTTGAGAGAGAGCCCTCCGTGTCGCGCCGTACGTAGGGAAACATTCCCTGTATGGCGACAGCGCGCGGCGCGGCAAACAGAACGGGCGTATCAATCGGCTCGACGAAAAATGTTTGCGTCGTGATGCGATGCAGGCTATCAATGGTTCCGAACTGGAAAAGATTCCGTTCGCTGTTGGTCTGCTCGTAGGAACTAAGGCCACGCGACCTGCGCCAGCCACGCCCACTAAATTCATCGAGGGCAACGCCGCGCCACCGCAGGCTCTGATTCCGCTCGGCCTGCGAATCCTCTACACGCACGCGCATCACCAGAC
>JBKKAL010000261.1:0-4023 GCA_046714695.1 Pyrinomonadaceae bacterium | reverse complement strand
GGGTAAAAGGGGCGAAGCACTAAAGCTGGTCGCGGAAGTGAAGGGGCTTGAGGGCGGTAAGCTGATTGTGCCTTACCGCATGGCAGCCGTTTATCTAGCTCTGGGCGAAAGTGACGAAGCTATCAAGTGGCTGAGAGTCGAATACAACCGACGGGGCGGGTGGATGAATAACCTCAAGGTTGATCCTGTCATGGACACGCTCCGCACCGACGCGCGTTTCCAAGAGCTGATGCGTAAAATGAGGTTCAAAGAGTAGAAGTACCTCTGGGCCCCACGCAATCTAACAATGGCATGCACCCGACCGCGAATAGCGTTGCCTTCATGCGCAAGACGCCGTGCATGATGCGTCGTCCGCGCGGCGGGAGATGCCGGGCGTTAGATGGCTCGCTTGTAATGAAATGATGTGATATGTACATCGGGGGGGTTCAAATTTAGTATCCAGACGAGGTACAAAACATGACTGAACGTAACCAAACTGGCAGTGCGGATGTCCCGCCACCCGTAGCCATGTTGCAGATGATTTCTGGTTTCTGGATTTCGCGCGCTATTTACATCGCGGCGAAGCTCGGCATCGCCGACCACCTGCGTGATGGGCATCGAACTATCGACGAGCTTGCCACCGCTACCGGAACTCACTCACCATCACTTTATCGAGTGATGCGTGCGCTCGCTAGCGTAGGTGTCTTCACTGAAGATGAAAAGATAGGATTTGCATTGACACCTCTGGCTGAGACTTTACGAACCGACGTACCCGGCTCGTTGCGCGCTTTCGCCACCGTCGAATTAGGAGAGGAACACTACCCGGCATGGGGTGAGTTGCTGCATAGCGTAAAAACCGGCGAGATTGCCTTTGATCGCGCTTTTGGTATGCCTGTCTGGAAATTCTTTGAACAGAATCCCGAAAACGCGGAAACTTTCAATGATGCGATGACAGGCATGACGCTCGCCGTGAACGATGCCGTTCTGTCCCGTTATGACTTCTCATACATCAGCAAAATAGTTGATGTGGGGGGCGGGCATGGTAGCCTGATCGGCTCCATCCTCAAGGCGAACCCACAGATGAGTGGCGTGCTATTCGATGCGCCGTCTGTTGCCGAGGGCGCGCACAGTCGCATTGAGGTTGAAGGGATCGCTAATCGTTGTGAAGTAGTGGCCGGTGACTTCTTCCAGTCAGTGCCGGGCGGCGGTGACGCTTATATTCTCAAGTGGATCATTCACGATTGGGATGATGAACGCTCCATTACGATTCTTAAAAACTGTCATCGTGCCATGACAGGGAATGGCAAGCTTTTGCTCGTCGAAGCTATAGTCCCCCGTGGCAGCGAGCCTCACTTCAGTAAGTTCATAGATCTCAACATGCTGGTGATGACGGGCGGACGTGAGCGCACGGAAAATGAATATCGAACGCTGCTAGAAGCATCCGGCTTTAATCTGACGGGTATCATTCCGACAGAGTCGCCGATGAGCGTCATTGAGTGCGAACGGTTATAGTTTTGTGAGACTGTGCTCTAACGAACGCTGCCATCGGAGGTGCCAAAATGTTGAAGAGGGTTTTGTCCGTGCTGGCCCTGAGTTTCCTTATAATCTGCAACGCTTCGAGTGTTGGGTTGGGCCAGTCCACGAAGACTGAAGGGCACCGCATTATCCCCATCAGGCAGATGTCGCAAGACGTCGAAATTCTTTATGGCGACCCTGAAAAGGTGGGTGAGCCCTTCGTGATGCGAATTCGGGAGCTTCCCGGCGGCATCATCCCTCCCCACAAACACCCTGTCGATGAGCATATTACTGTGGTGCAAGGGACATTATATTTCGGCGTGGGGGATAAATTTGACCGCGCGGCTTTAAAGGAGATGAAGGCCGGCAGTTATGCATTCATTCCTAAAGGGAGCACGATGTTCGGCTACACGCCTGAGGCAGCGATTGTCCAAGTTCACGGCGTCGGCCCGTTCCACATTCACTGGCGTGCCGGGACTAACTGGCGGGACAGTCTGAAGACGTTGGATAGTCCAGACGCTGTGACGATATTCAAGTTCAGGAAGGGCGAACGGGTTACTACCAAACGCGGGAGAGGGCGCATTCGCCAGGGTTATGATTCGGGCGAAATAATAGGGTACGAGATTGACGGCGAAGACGGGAGATTGTTCATGGCAGAAGAAGGAGAGATTAAGCGTCTCGGAAACAAGAAATGAATTGCGCCGGATGCCGCCTTACGCGGTCTAACAGCTCATTGAACCCGACGCCTCGATAGCTTTCCTATCATAGCTCTGGCCTAATTTCGATGTTATGCCGCTGTTATACTTGTTGCATCAGAAGCATTTGAATGCTACAAAAATTGAATGGTACAGAAAAAGATTCCATCAGAGATGAGCATATTCGTGATTAGATTCTTTTCCATTGTCCTGGGCCTTACTTCCTTGACAGGGTTATCTCCTGCCAACAATTTGCGGCCTCATAATCAGCAGTGGACCGCTGGTGTGGTAGAGAAGCGAAGGCCAAATCAACCGTCAGCTATACTAAGGGCAATTCGTACTGCCCGTCACAAGAACTTTGATCGCGTGGTGTTTGAGTTCCAAGGGGCCGTCCCCGGTTATAAAATCGAATACGTTGATCGCCCCATACGTGAGTGCGGTTCGGGCGATACTGTAAGAGTAGCTGGAGATGGCTGGCTACAGGTTCGTTTCACTCCCGCTCAAGCCCATACTGATAGTGGGAGACCAACGATAAACTATCGTGAGCGGGGTCTACGTCTCCCCGTTATCAAAGAACTCCAATCGACCTGTGACTTTGAAGCGGAGGTGGAGTGGATCATTGGGGTATCATCCCCTAATCGGTATCGTTTGCTCGAACTCTCTCATCCGAAAAGGTTAGTGATAGATATCAAGCACTAGATTAACTTAAGGTTAAATATCAAACCGCCGTCCAACAGGTAATGAAACAAGCCAAAGAGTTCGGTGTACGATGCTCAACGCCTAATGAGGAGGCGAGCTAAGAGACGGAGTAGTCGGTTCCAGGAATGAGTTTGGGCCAACGCAAAGCAGCGCCTTTAATGGTTGTCTGGTTTCTTCATCTTGAAAGCTTAATGCTCGGTGCGGGATAATTCGGGCATCAAACGCCTGCTCCACCAATTGACTTATCGACAAATTGGATATAAAAGCACCTCGCTTATACATCTCTAGCAGATGGAGAGAAAGGAGCACATTATGAGCGAGCAAGAGAACACGACACTCGTGCAACAAGTCTACGAGAATTTCAAGAGTGGAGACATTAAGGCCCTACTCAATTTGCTTTCAGTTAACATTGAATGGCAATTACCTGAAATAGAGAATGTGCCATTTTCAGGTAAACGTCGAGGTCAGGAACAGATGGGGCAGTTCTTCGCATCGCTAGTTGATACTCAAGAGGTTCAGCAATTTGATCCACGAGAGTTTATCGCTCAAGGTGATAAGGTCGTGGCACTGGGTCATTATGCCTGGCGTGTTAAATCTACTGGTAGGGAGTACGGTGGGGACTTTGCCCATGTGTTCACAGTAGGTGATAGTAAAGTCGTAAGATTCCACGAATATATGGATACTGCTGCTGCCGTTGCTGCTCATCGAAGAGACCTCAGCGACTAACAACTCATTAAACACCACTATAGAAACGTCATTTCTACGTCAGAAAGACGTCTAGAAACGTTTTTCTTGTCTATGTCCGTTGGTTATAGCGTGCTCCTCAACTCTAACGCGCTAAAGGCCGCTTAGAAACAAGCAACTCAAAAGCACGCCGAATGAGTGCGATAGCTACACGTTTCCCATGAAAAAGGTGCAAAGAGTTACTACACTTTTTACTACAGTGGCACTTCAGGGGTGAAGAGTGCAAAGGATCAAAGGCCCCTAAGTTGTTGAAATGTATAAGTATAACGTGAGTTCGACGTAAGCCGAACTATAAGACAAGTGCCGGAAGCTGCAACTGCTCTTTGACACGGATATTCAAAGATGGCTTCTTCTCCCTGTAGGTGTAAGCGATCAGTCCGGCCAGCAAGTT
>JBKKAL010000260.1:0-50526 GCA_046714695.1 Pyrinomonadaceae bacterium | reverse complement strand
GATGTGGGAGCGCGTCGGCATACTGCGCGGACGCGATACGATAAGGCGAGCCCTCTTTGAGTTTGATCAAATCGCTCGCGCGCCGCTCTCGCTCGCCTCGCGCAACTTTCTGAACGTCGCCACGCTGATTGCGCGCTCTGCGCTCTGGCGCGAAGAGTCGCGCGGCGCTCATTTCCGCACAGATTATCCCTTGACTGATGACGAGCACTGGCGCGTTCATTCCGTTTTACGCGCCGGGGCGGCGGACATCTCTTCGAGCGTTAAGATAGAAAGACAAAAGTTAGAGGTCGGAGGTTAGCAAACCCTTCTGCTCTTTCACAGGCTCTCTTTTCTGATCTTTCACCTCTAATTCTTATGGCAGCATATCAACAGTTACACGATTGGAATGTCAGCCCACGCGAGGCCATAGAGCTACAGAAATCTTTGCGCGAGCGCGTTCATCTCAAGCCGCTCACGCGTCCCATCCGAACAATCGCCGGAACGGACATCTCTTTCAATAAATTTTCGACGACTCTGTATGCGGGGATCGTCGTGCTCAGTCTGCCTTCGCTTGAAGTAATAGAAGAGGCAGGGGTAGTGAGCGAGAGCAGTTTTCCCTATGTGCCGGGGCTGCTCTCTTTTCGCGAGACGCCGCCCGTACTGGAGGCATGGGCAAGGCTGAAGAGTGAGCCTGACGCGGTGATGTTTGACGGGCAGGGGCTGGCGCATCCTCGTCGCGTCGGCATCGCCTGTCACGTCGGATTGCTGATCGAGCGGCCCACGCTCGGCTGCGCGAAATCCGTGCTCGTCGGAAAATATGAAGAGCCAGAGAGTGAGCGCGGGGCGTGGTCGCCGATGATTGATAAAGGAGAGACGGTCGGCGCAGCGCTTCGCACCAAAAACAATGTGCAGCCGATCTTCGTTTCGCCCGGCCACCTGATTGATCTGGAGGGCGCTATCAGCCTGACGCTTGAGTGCGACGGCGGTTATCGCCAGCCTGAGCCGACGCGCCTCGCGCATCATCTGGTCAACGCGCTCAGGCGCGGCGAACGCGAGCCGTCGTAAAGCTCTGCCAGGACAAAAAGAGAAGGGTTGAGCACAATGCTCAACCCTTCTCTTTTTTTCATTATGGTGATCGCTCTTATTCGGTGATAGTGAACTCCGCCGAAGGCGAAAGCGTCTGGCTCGAAACGCGGTCGCGGATGCGGACTTCGATCTTGTACTTGCCGGGCGTAAGCTTGTCCGTGCTGAAAAGCTTCGCCAGCGTCAGTCTTTGACCGGCATCGCTCAAGCCCTGCCACGTCTCAGGAATCTTACTGATCTCCTTGCCGTTCTGCGTAAAGACATATTCCACGTCAACCGAAGGACGAAGCGTGGTCTGATCAATCCCGGCGTTGTAAACCTGCATGTAGAGGCCGACCGGAACACCCCGGCGATAGGACCCGGAGATGTTCGGAATCACCTTCACCTGACCGATAACGAACTGCCCGACCGCCGGTTGATCGCCGAGCCCTTCGAGGCGGGCGGCGAGCACCAGCGTCGAGGTCGAGAGTTGCTTCGTGTCGTATTTGGGAACCGTAAAGCCAAGGTGGCGGACGCCCGTCGCGCCCGACTGGACATCGCGCACGATCACGTCAACCTTGTAGGTGCCGGGCGCAAGCGCGACCGCTTTTTGATAAGCAGACTTGCGGCCTTTCGCCTGCGTCAGCTCCGAGACCGAGGCGGTGGTAATGACAGGGTCTTCAAAGAGTCCGGCGCGACGGCCCGAAACAGCCGTGATGCGACCGAAGATATTGATGCGCGCCGTTTGCACGCCGCCGCTGTCGGCGAAAGTCAGCGCGTTGTTATCCGTCTGTATGGTAAAGGCTGTGATGACGCGCTCATCCGACTGCCGGAAGAAATCAACGCGCATATCGAAGGTCAGCGGATTGTCTTCGAGGACACCAGAGCTGGTCACGCCGAGCGCGGTCTCTAAATCCTTGAATTGCACCTGTGGGGGGCGCTGTAGGTTGGCATAAAGCTGTAAGCGGTCAAACGGCGAATCCTGTTGACGTCCATAGGGGTTCATTCCGCCCGCATAACCCAGGATTCTGTTTGACTTGCTCTCAAGCCCGAGGGATTCGGCCAGCGTCAATCCAGCGCCGGGAATCATCAGCAGCGCATCCTTCTCTTCAGGTGAGCGCGCGATGCGATATTCGCCGGAGCCCGATGGGTCAACGAACTCAATCTCGATACCGGAGCCGACGCCCGGAAGATAGCGATAGAACCAGACTTCAAAGGGATAGGTCGTCGTGTGGCCTCCGCCATGATAGGACGGGCGGTCATAACCGCCGCCGGTCGGATGCGCCTCAACGCTGTCCGCCTTGCCGTACATGATATAGATGCGGCCGCGATCCGTCTTCCACCCCGGAATGCCAGAAGCGAAGTGTTCATTGGCGTATGCGATGCGCTCGTAATACTCTTCGCGAAACTCGTTTTCGTCCGTATCCGGGACCGGATCGCGACGCCGCCAGAACTGTTCGATAAACTGCTCGCGCTCCTCGTCCGTCTGGAGCTTTTTGAATGCCTTGCGCTCATTATCCGTGATGATGTAGGCGACATCTTTTTCGAGCCAGTCCTTGTAGGCTCTCTTCAATTCGGGCTTGACGTTGCGCGGATTGCTCATCGGGTCCTGGCTCGTCTGTCTGGGCTGTGCCCAGATGGGCGTCGAGGACAGGACGAAAATCGAGAGCGCCAGCAGCAATCGGCATATCAATTTGCTATCAGACATAACAGAAACGACTCCTGTAAAAATCGCAGGGAAGGCAGCGACGCTCATCACAACCACAAGGCTTGCCAACTTTTAACAAGATAATAGAGAGCGTGTCGCCAGGGTTAAAACATCAGGCTAAAAGATCACAGCTTTGGGCGCGGTGACCGACCGAATAAGTCGTAATTCTAGAGCCTCGCCCGGAACAGAGTCAAGATGCGCGAAAAAGGGTCAAAAGTTGCCTGCAAAACAGTGAAAAGTGACGAGTGACAAGTGACAGGTTAAAGATCGTTTTGCTTATCACTCGCCACTTTTCATTGTTTTTAGGTAGCGGTGCGCGGCCTGCCGAATATCCAGGCGATGAAGATCGAGACTATGTAGAGCACAACCATCGGCGCGGCAAAAAGCATCATGTTCGGAATATCGTTGGTCGGCGAGAGCACCGCCGCCGCGATGAGAATAACGATCAGTGCGGTTTTCCAGACGCGCAGCAGGAGACGCGCCGTGACGATGCCGATCCTTGAAAGCACGTAGGTAATCGCAGGCATCTGAAAGACCAGTCCCATCGCCAGCATGACCAGAATAATAAAATCAAAATAATCGTCGGCCTTGAGCAGTAGCCGAAAATCCTGTCCAAGACCGAGCAGGTATTTGGCCGCCGGAGGAAAGATAATGTAGTAGGCGAAGGCCGAGCCGATGATGAAAGACGTGGACGAAAGGATGATAAAGGGCCAGGCATAGGCGCGCTCGTGCGGGTAGAGGCCGGGCGAGATAAAGGCCCAGATTTGCCAGAGCAGAAATGGCACGGCCAAAGCGACAGCCGTATAGAGCGAGACCTTGATGTAAAGCGAAAAGGGCTCGAGGGCCGTCGTCACGATCAGCTTATCGTCAATCCCGGCGAGCGCCTTCGGGGTCGCGTTAAAATCCAGTGGCAGGCGCACACCCTTTGGAATAACTGTGTTGCCGGCCAGCACCGTTTCATCCGTGAATAATCCCAATTGACCCTGGCCGTCGCGCGCCACTTTCGCCATCACACTTGCGCCCGGCGGAATCATGCTCTCTCCGAGCTTGGTCGCTTCGCCAAAGACGTAGCGGCCCGTATCATTCTCCTTGAGCGCGCTTAAGGGGAGAATCTTCTCCTGTCCGGTGAGCCCGCCGATGGGCAACTGGCGGCGCTGAGCTTCGGCGAGGGCGTGTTTGACCGGCACGGCCAGAAAATTGTAGATGTGATCAGAGACAAACCAGCAGCCGATCAGCACGACGAAGATAAAAAGGATTGATCGAATCAGGCGGCTTCGCAGCTCGTCCAGATGCTCAAGGAAAGACATCTGCCCGCCGATTTCTTCGTCCTCGCGGCTCCGCTTTGAACCTGATTCTAAAAGAGTGGACATGAAGAGATTGCTTGCCTATCGAGGTTAAGCTTTCAGAGCCAATCGCGTTTGCCGACCGGGGCGACGGCCTCTGTGTGTGCATCCACGGCGGGGGCGCTGCTGTCCGCTGCTTCTTGCTGCGGTGCGGAGTCGGCTGTTTGAGGTGTCGAAGAGGCTCGGACGCCCGCCTTCTCCGGAGCTTGTGTGTGGGCGTCGGCGTCGGCCGCCGCATGAACGGCCCTGTTGCGCTCGACCGTATTGCCTAGAATGGAATTGTCTTCGGGCAGCATCGCGTTCTCGATGCGCGCCTCCTTCTCACGCTCCTCCAGCGTTACTTCTTTCTCCCACTGTCGTTTGAAATCTTCCGAGCTGCGTTTGAACTCGCCCAGGCTCTTGCTGAACGAGCGGGTCAGTTGAGGCAGCTTGCGCGGGCCGAAAAGGATCAACGCAACGACCAGAATCACGAGCAACTCGGTCGTCCCCAGACCTTCCAGAATAAACGCCAACATCATGCTTACCAGCTTTCTTTAGAGACCTCGGCGCGCTATCTACGGCGCATCTCTCTACGCGCGACGATCAGGAGGAGAAAAAGAGAAGTGCATAAAAATTCTACGCGTCGCTTCCGTGATGCGTCAAGCAAGTGGAGCGCTCACGTGGATGATCTACACCGCTTAAGGCTCAAAAAAGCATCACCCGGCGAATATGGCCCGGCCCCGGTTCAGGTTATAGAGTTTTTGGAACTAATGTTGCCCGAACATGCAATTATGAGGGGAAAGCTATAATAGTAGTAGCCGCCGCCGTCCGATAGTTAAACCATATCTTTCAAACTCTTCGATGCTGAGGATAGAGCATGTTAATGAATGTAATTTCGCCCGCCTGTTTAGCCTTTCTCTTATTGATATCGCCAGTCGTGGCGCAAAATGCCGACACGCCGACCTTGCCGAGCACTGCGGCGGGCCAGCGCGTTGCCGCCTATATCAAGGCTTTTAATACCGGCGATGAGCAAGTAATGCGAAACTTTTTTGCCGAAAATGTTTCTACGCCTGCGCTCGAGCGACGCTCACTTGACGAGCGTGTGGGAATTTATAAACAGATGCGCGGCAACATGGAGACGATGGAGCTGCGGCGAGTGTTGGAGGCGAACGATGCGGCTATCACCGTGCTGATCCAGACAAGGAAAGGTCAATGGTTCGAGATCGGCTTTCAATTCGAGGCTGAGTCGCCGCACAAACTGCTCGGCCTGCGTGTCGAAGACAGGGAAGCGCCGCCCACGGGCGCTCAAGTAAACACGGAAGCACCGGCTACTCCTTTGACCGAAGGCGAGGCGCTGGCGCTTATCGAAAAACTTCTCAATGAACTGGTTGCCGCAGACGAATTCTCTGGCGCTATCATAATCGCTAAAGGCGGCGCGCCGGTTTTACAAAAAGCCTATGGACTGGCTAGCCTTGAGTACAATGTCCCGAACCGTATTGACACGAAGTTCAACCTCGGCTCGATCAACAAAGTCTTTACGCAGGTCGCCATCGGCCAACTCATTGAGCAGGGGAAACTCTCTTTTGACGACACCCTGGGCAAGCATCTGCCTGATTATCCGAATCGCGCGGCCGCTGAAAAGGTAACGATTCGTCATCTTCTCGATATGGCCTCCGGCATAGGAGATTTTTTTGGGCCTGAGTTCGATGCCATGCCCAAGGACAGGCTGCGAACAATCAAGGATTTTCTTCCGCTCTTCGCCGGCAAGCAATTGGAGTTCGAGCCGGGCACGAAACAGCAATACTCAAACGGCGGCTATATAGTGCTTGGGGCAATCGTCGAAAAAGTCTCCGGGCAGGACTATTACGATTATGTGCGCGCCGCTATCTTTAAGCCTGCCGGAATGCAGAACACTGACTGGTACGAAGCTGATCTTCCCGTCCCTAATATGGCCAGCGGTTATACGCGGGAAGGAATGGGAGGAAAGCAGGGTCGAAAGAATAATCTTTATACACGTCCGGCGAAGGGGAGTCCCGCCGGAGGCGGTTATTCGACCGCCGAAGACTTGTTCAAGTTTGCTCTCGCCTTGCAGGCCGGAAAGCTTCGCCAACCGGATTTTAGAAAGCCTGCCGCCGGTGAGGCTAAAAACTCGCATCCCGGAAACGCGGCCGTCTTTAACGGTCTTGGTATCGCTGGCGGCGCTCCCGGAATCAACGCCCTGTTAGTGGTAGGTGCAGCCGCTAAGGGCTACACCGTAATCGTGATGTCCAACTATGATCCGCCCAGTGCCGAGGCGACCGGGAAAAAGATTCGCGGCTTGCTCGCGCGAGTCAAAAATTAGCCTCGACTACTGGGGTCAAGCGCCGTACTCCGGCGGGTAATAGATAACTTCGACGGCGCGACCGCCGACGCCTCTGGTGTAGAAAGAGACGGAGCGGTCGCGGTGTTCTTTGACGGGGCGGCCTTCGCGCGCGGCTGCTGCTTCCAGCGCCTCGCGCGTCTCCACGCGCAGGCCCAGATGCTGCGGATGTTTCGAGTTCGGCGGAAGCAAAGCGATGCCGAAGCCGCGCGCGTCGCGCAGCATCGCCCAGTCCTCGTACATGGTTTCCAGACGAAAGCCTATCCTCTTATATTCTTCGACATCGCGTTTGAGGTCTTCAGATTCAATCGCGATGTGATCCATCACGCCTTGAAAACGCTGCTCGCTATCGCTCTCGTCCGGCATCACTTACGTTCTCCTTAACTCAAAATACAGAACATCACAACCGTGAATAAAGCAAAGACTTTACTCCTGGGTTGCGAGATTTATCCTTTATCCTCCAGCCACGCTTCATTGTAGCGTTCGCTGAAGACGATACGATCCAGCTCGAAACGTCCTGTATAGGGCTTGTCTGGTTCGACGCCGCGACCGATGGCCAAGAGCGCGACGACCTCCGCTTCATCGGGAATGCCGAATTCGCGTCTGACCCCGGCTGCGTCGAAGCCCTCCATCGGCGCTGTGTCGAAGCCGTAAGCTTCGGCGGCAAGCATGATGGTAGTGACGGCGATCATCGTATGACGATTGACCCACAGGGGCAGCGAGTGGCTGGAAACAAATTTTATGGCTCCGTCCCTAGCCTGCTTCCACGTCTCAGGATTGCCCGCACCTCGCCTCGCGCCCTCTTCAAAAACCTCGTCGGCGCGCTCAATCCATTCTTCCGTCATCCCCAGACAGATGATGACAATGGGTGCTTCGGCGATCTTCGGCTGGTTGAAGGCCACCGCTTGAAGGCGCTTGCGATTCTCCGCCCCGCGCACGACGATAAAGCGCCACGGTTGCAGATTATAGCCGGAGGGCGCTTGCGCTCCGAGTTGTAGAATCGCGCGCAAAGTTTCTTCAGGGACTTCTTCATCCGTGAAATGAATGGTCGCGCGGCGGTCGAGCACCACCTCTGTGAAAGATTTGAGCGGCTCGCCGTTGGGCTGCCGGTCAGGTAGATTGGTCGGCTTATCCTGCATCTTCGATTTTCCCCTGGACTGATTATCTGGTTCTGTAGTCCGATGATTGTAACGCGCATCCGGTTAAAAGGAAAAAGGCCGCAATCAGACCGAAGAAGAAAAGCGCGCGCGGTAAGGCTTGACTGGTTTGTGTGAAAGATTCTTGACAGGCGCGCATGATGCGCGCGACCTTCTCTTTGTATAAACTGGGGCGCAAACGACCGAAGTGGACAAATAACTTTATGGGAAGCCTTAACCTGCGCATCGTCTCTTTGCTGCCTTCGGCCACAGAGATAGTCTGCGCGCTCGGATTGGAAGAGACGCTCGTGGGCATTACGCATGAATGCGACTATCCTTCGACAGTCGCGGGAAAGCCGCGTTTGACGGCGAGCAAGATTTCACACGAAACGATGTCGAGCGTCGAGATAGACAAGGCCGTGCACTCGCAACTTAACGGGCACGGCTCGATCTATGATCTGGATGAAGAACGTCTGCGCGCTCTTCATCCAGACCTCATCATTACGCAGGAGTTATGCGACGTGTGCGCCGTCAGCTACAAAACCGTCGAGCAAGCCGCGCGAATGTTTGAAACCGGGGTGCGTGTCGTCTCGCTTGAGCCGAATACCATTGAGGACATCTTTGCTAACATACGCACTGTCGGCGAGTTGACGGGAAGAGAAGCGCAAACCTCGGAGGTTGTCGAAGGGCTGCGAGCGCGCCTTGAGAGAGTCAACAGCGCACTTGCAGATACGCGACATCGCCCGCGTACGCTGATGCTCGAATGGTTGGAGCCGGTATTTGCGCCCGGCCACTGGGTTCCCGAACAGGTACAGGCTGCCGGGGGCGATCACGGCTTCGGACGCGCGGGGCAGCCATCCATCCGAACCACTGCGGAAGAGATAAGCGCGTATGCCCCGGAAGTGATCGTAATGATTCCCTGCGGTTACTACAAGGAAGACATTCTGCGGCAATTACCGCGCTCTCATCTGCCTTCGGGCTGGAGCGATCTGCCGGCAGTCCGTGCCAACCAGGTGTGGGCCGTGGATGCCACATCCTATTTTAGCCGCCCAGGCCCGCGCGTCGTCCGTGGTGTAGAGATACTCGCGCGCATACTTCACCCGGAAATATTCGGAGAGCCCTCTCCGCAAGAGGCCGTGCGCGTGCATCCGGATTTGATGAAGTCATAGGCGACGAGAGCATTCCTTATGAAATTTTGTGTGGTGTCAGATTGAATTTATGGAGCAAGGTAATTCACCACAGAGGCACAGAGGACACGGAGGACGCACAGAGGCTTGAATCTCCTTCTCTGTGCCTCTGTGGTGAGCTTGCAACTTACTGCAAACCCAATTCTAAATCATTCCACTACTGAAAATTGTCATAATCGAAGATGGCACGAAGAGAGAAAACAACGACACAGCACGCCGCAGTAATCCCGTCGCCGGAGGAGGAAATCCCGTCCGACATGCTGGAACGCTTCGCGCAGACGGCGGAGGCTGTGGCGGCGACGACGAAGAAGCTTGAGAAGGCCGCGCTCGTCGGCGCGTACCTGCATGCTTTAAGCGACGCAGACCTCCAGCGCGCCGCGCGCTACTTTGCCGGTCAACAGTTCGCCTTAAACGACATGCGAACAACCAACGTCGGCAATAGCGTGCTGCGCGATGCCCTGAGCGAGGCCACAGGCGTCAGCGTCGAAGAACTGCGCCCGCGATACGTTCGTCTGGGTGATGCGGGCGAGGTGGCCTTTGAGGCGATCCGTGAAGCCAGACGCGACCACGAAAGAGCGCAGACCTTTACGCTCGCGGAAACCCAGTCACTGATCGAGCGTCTGAGCGAGATGCGCGGCACGAAAAATAAGAAGGAGCTGCTGGCAACAGTACTGGCGCGCGCCACACCGCTCGAAGCCAAATACCTCGTCAAACTTCTGTTGGGCGACCTGCGCATAGGTCTCAAAGAAGGGCTTGTCGAAGACGCCATCGCGCGCGTCTTCGAGAAATCGCTGGCGAGTGTGGCGCAGGCCAATATGCTCATGGGCGACATCGGCGAGACGGCTGTCCGCGCACGCTTGAGTGAGCTTGATGGTGTCAAGATGCGCCTGTTCCATCCGCTCAAGTTTATGCTCGCCACAGCCGCCGCCGACGTGGCCGACATCGCGCGGACGATGGCAGCGGAGTTTTACGTCGAAGATAAGTTCGACGGGATACGCGCGCAGGCGCACGTCGAGGGCGGGCGCGTCGCGCTCTATTCGCGGACGATGGATGAGATAACGCATCGCTTCCCGGAACTCGTCGCACCCCTCAAAGATTTACCGACCGGTGCGATCATTGACGGCGAGATTGTTCCCGTGCGCGGCGATCTGATTCTGCCCTTTGCCGATCTACAAAAGCGTCTGGGCCGTAAGACTGTCAGTGAAGACCTGCTGGCCGCCACGCCCGTGGCGCTCGTCGCATATGATCTCCTGTACGAGGGCGGGCGCGTGCTGATTGACGAATCGCTCGCGGAGCGCCGCAGCCGTCTGGAAAGGCTTGTGCCGGAAGCCGGAACGCTTCGATTGTCTGCCACGAAGCGGATGACGGATGTAGCGACGCTCGATGCTGAGTTCGACGCGGCGCGAGCGCGCGGCAACGAGGGATTGATGATCAAAGACCCGCGCTCTTTTTACAAGCCGGGCCGTCGCGGGCGCGAGTGGCTAAAGCTGAAGCGCGCCATCGCCACGCTCGACGTAGTCGTGACCTCTGTTGAGGTCGGGCACGGTAAGCGTCGCCATCTGCTCTCCGATTACACCTTCGCCGTGCGGCGCTCTGAAGAGGACGATGAGCTGCTCAACGTCGGCAAGGCTTATTCAGGTTTGACGGATGCTGAGTTGGCCCACCTGACCGAATGGTTTCGCGCGCATACCCTTCAGGAGTACGCGCACGGCAAAGTCCGCGTCGTCGAGCCGCTCATCATTATCGAAGTGACCTTTGATCGCGTGCAGGAATCCAAAAGGCACAAGAGCGGCTACGCCCTGCGCTTCCCGCGCATCCTTCGCCTGCGCGACGATAAGACGGTGGCCGAGATAGACACGCTCGAAGCCGTGCGCCGCCTGGCCGAAGAAAGCTTGCCCGTCCAAACCTTCAGCACGAGCTAAACAGTCCCGGCGGTATCCATTGACAGGGCCGCCATCTTTAGCATAAAAGCACACCTGCCCCTCGCACCGTTGTGGATAGTAAACACTCCACCGCCCCTTGGAGCTTCTGCTTCCCCCGGACAAAGGAGAACTCGTGAAACGCACTCTTCCGGTCGTCGAATTATTAACCGTGATCCTTGTCGTGGCCTTGTTTTGCCATCCCTCCTTTGTCAGAGCGCAAGAGGCACACCAGCAGCAGCAGCATATACACGACCCTTCAGAAAAGCTCGGGCAGGTCAACTTCCCCATCTCTTGTAACCCCCGGGCCCGAAGGGAATTCAATCGCGCAGTCGCCTGGCTCCATTCTTTCGAGTATGAAGAGGCTGAAAAGGTGTTCACCGCAGTTACCGTCACTGACCCGCGATGCGGTATGGCTTATTGGGGCATCGCGATGAGCAACTATCATCCCATCTGGGCGCCGCCGACCGCGGCAGAGTTGAAGAAGGGATCGAGCGCCATCGAAAAGGCAAAGGTGGCCGGCGCACGAACTCGGCGCGAGCAAGATTACATCGCGGCGATAGAAGTTTTTTACAAAGACTCTGACAAGCTCGATCATCGGACGCGCGCGTCCGCCTACAGTGAAGCGATGGAGCAGCTTTACAGGCGCAATCCATCAGACCGTGAGGCGGGCGTCTTCTATGCGCTGACTCTCATCGCGACGGGGATGATGGCGAATGACAAGAGCTACGCCAACGAAAAGAAGGGCGCGCAGATTTTGAATCGCATTCTGGCGCGTGAGCCGCAGCATCCAGGGGTCACCCACTACCTCATTCATGGCTACGACTATCCGGCCCTGGCGCATCTGGCGCTGCCCGCCGCGCGCAGTTATGCGAAGATCGCGCCCGCGTCGGCCCACGCACAGCACATGCCCTCACACATTTTCACGCGGCTGGGTTTGTGGCAAGAAGCGATACGCGCGAACCTCGATGCCAAGGCGGCGGCGAAGGCTTATGCCGTCAGAAACCGTATGCCCGGCGTGTGGGACGAGCAGTTTCACGCGATGGACTATCTCGCTTATGCCTACCTGCAAGGCGCGCAGGACAAACAGGCTTGGGGCGTGCTCGATGAACTGAACAAGATTCAGAGAGCCGAGCCGGAGAATTTCAAGGTGGCCTATGCTTCGACCGCTATCCCCGCACGCTATGCGCTCGAACGGCGACAGTGGAGTGAGGCGGCCAAACTGACATTGCACCCTGGTACTTTGGGAGCGTTTCCCTGGCAGCGCTTCGGTTGGGCCGAAGCTCATATTCACTTTGCGCGTGCGATTGGGGCTGCGCGCACGGGCGACACGGCCTCGGCTCGTCAGGAGGTCGAGAAGTTGACTGCCATCCGGCAGGCGCTCGTTAAAGTTAAAGGTGATTACGATTGGGCCAAGCAGGTTGATATCAAGCGTCAGGTTGCATCGGCCTGGCTGGCGTACGCCGAAGGCAAGCACGAAGAATCGCTCCGGCTGATGCGCGCGGCGGCCGAGTTGGACGACGCCACTGAAAAACACCCCGTGACGCCGGGGACAGTTCTTCCGGCGCGCGAGCAACTCGGCGAGCTACTGCTGGAACTGAAGCAACCGCCGGCGGCCTTGCAGGAGTTCGAGACCTCGCTTCGCAACGCACCCAATCGGTTCAATGGGCTTTATGGCGCGGCGCGTGCGGCCAAGCTCGCTTCAGATCACAAGAGGGCGAAGACTTACTACGGGAAGCTCATGGCGCTGTGCCGCCAGGCCGACAGCAGCAGGCCTGAGATCGAGGAGGCGAAAGCGTTCCTCGCCGGCATGAACGTAAAGGACTCCGCGAGTATGCAGTAGATGATGCCCGGCATAATGTGGCTGACGAATATGCTGCTTTGAAGAACGAGTCGGCAGAATTTGAGCGGAGTGATACGAAATTGCGCATCTTGCTCTCTGGCAATATCGCGTATGAGCGTGGTGTGGACTTTGAGAATTATTCGCCATTGACATGTGCCGGCTTTTAGCAGAAGATTCGCGCTGACAAGCTTATGGGAACAAGCGGGACACTCAACTCACGGAGGACGCTACCATGGCTGGAACCTGGAACAACCTTACGAATGCGCCGCCCGCTACGGTGTGCACGACTTTCCTACTCACTGACGGCACCGTGCTGGCACAGGGAGTGAGTACAAACAAGTGGTATCGGCTGACGCCCGATGCCAACGGAAGTTACTCCAACGGTACCTGGGCCACGATGGCCGACAGCGTCAACGGGCCTCTCTACTACGCCTCCGGCATCCTGCGTGACGGGCGACTGATTTACGCAGGCGGCGAATACAACTTCGGCGCTGCGGTCTGGCTTAAAGCAGCCGAAATGTATAACCCGGTCGCTAACACGTGGACGACTCTACCCACCCCGGCGGGCTGGAATATCATCGGTGATGCGCCCGGTTGCGTTCTTCCCGACGGGCGTTTTTTCCTCGGCGAAGTGACGACGAAGCGCACAGCAATCTACGACCCCGCGACCAACGCCTGGACAGCCGCGGCAAACAAGATTAACAATGTGAGTGAGGAGAGTTGGTCACTCATTTTCGACGGCAGCATCCACGCGGTTGACTGCTCCAATCCGCCCAATGCGGAAAAGTATGTCATCGCCGCAAACGCCTGGGTCGCAGCGGGCGTAACCCCGCACGTCCTGGTGGACACCATCTCGGAGATTGGAGCATCAGTGTTGCTCCCGGATGGCCGACTGTTCGTCATCGGTGCGACCGGCTTCACTGCTCTCTACACCGTCCCTCCAATCTCCAACCAGCCCGGCACATGGGTGGACGGGCCGACCATTCCACAGATCAATCCCGGTGAAGCGCTTGGCACAGTAGACGCACCCGCCGCGCTCCTGCCCAATGGTCGCGTGCTTTTCTCCGTCGGCCCAATCACCATCCCGGCCACGTTCCAAAAGCCCACCTACTTCTTTGAATACGACCCGGACACTAACTCCATAAGTGCGGTTCCGAGTTCGAATCCGATCAACTCGAACGAAGTGCCTTACTTCGGTAGGATGCTCATGCTCCCGACCGGACAGGTCTTGTATACGCACGGCACCACCACGGTCGAGTTGTACACGCCGGACGGAACTTACGACCCGGTGTGGCGTCCGACCATTACCAGATGTCCGACCACGCTCCGGCGCGGTCGCACGCACACGCTCTCAGGCAGGCAGATCAACGGGCTTTCGCAGTGTGTCTATTACGGGAACGATGCCACGCAGGCAACCAACTACCCAATAGTCCGCCTCGAATCCACGCCGGGCTCGGCTGTCGTCTATTGTCGAACGTTCGACTTTTCTACGATGGGGCTTCAGACCGGGACGGTGGTTCACACCTGTCGCTTTACAGTACCGGCGTCAACGCCGACCGGGAATTATCGTCTCGTCGTCATAGCCAACGGAATTCCTTCCGCGCCGTGCCGTGTGACCGTAACGAGTAAGCGGTTCAAGGAATTGAAGTACGAAATCAAGGAAAAGATTGAGATCGTCGAGGTCCATAAGCGGCTGCTGGATGCCCAGAAGCTCCCTCAGGAATTCGACCTCAAGATGGTTCGCGAAGAGTTCGAACTTTTCGAGCGATACGAGGAGGAGTGGTTGCAAACCGTGCGCTCGATGTCCACGCAGCTCGATGAGGTACAACAGGAAATGACGCGTAGTTTCATCAAACCAGAGGAGCGCCCTGAGGTTGGCGGCCCGCCTCCGCCTGAGATCGAGCCGGTCGTGCCGCGCAAGATCAGCGCCGAAGAGGGACGAATCGGACAGATCAAGCGCGCCTTCAACGACGGTCGCAAGGAGCAATCGCTCACAAAAGAGGCCGACGCGATCCGCCAGGTAGTGCATAACCTCTCAGGGCAGGCCGTCGTCGAGAAAGTAACGAAGAAGGGCGGCGACAAGGCCAGGCGCAAGGTCGGTAGTAAGCGAGGCCGCAAGTAAGCGGGCGCGATGATTGTTGTGGTTGGGAGCCGCCACGACTCTGTGGCTACAGACCTCGTCGCGTCCTGGCCGCGTGCCGCGCTTTGCTCGGCTGAGGACATTGTTAGCCCGGGCTGGGTGTGGCCTCACAGTCAACCTGCGTCGCGGACCTGGATCGTCAACACGAAACAGGTCCGCGACGAGGAAGTCACGGGCGTCTTCATCCGTCGGCCCACGGTCTATGCAGAAGAGCTGGCGACGACTCATCCCGCCGACAGAGCTTTCCTCGCCTCCGAAGTCCATGCATTTCTAATGTTCGTCCTCGCGACCACGTCGGCACGCGTCGTCAATCCGGTGTGCGACGGTGCGTTCGGCGAGGAAGCACTGCGCCCGGATCGTTGGTCAGAGGTCGCGTCGGAGGTAGGAATCTCCGTCCGTCCCCTACGCGTCACTAGCCAACCGCGGCGACGAACCAGATATCGCACATATGAAGTCGAAGTGGTCGGGGGCGAGGTGTTCGGCGATGCGCCCGCACGGATTCTTGAGGGCGCGCGCCGCTTGGCTGGCGCGCTGGGTCTTGCATGGGGAGTGCTTCTGTTCGACGCGCGTCACCGGCTGATTACCGTTACCGGCGCGCGCCGGCCCAGCGACGCGGCGGCGGCGGCGCTCGCCTCCTTACTCAAAGCGGTGCGCTCATGATTCTCGTCTGGGGATCGCGAACCGATACGCCGGTCGAGAGGGTGCTTGAGGCGCTCGAATTGCGAGGCGCTGATATCTATTACATAGATGAGAGCGCCCTGACGACGTTGCGGTACGATCTCATCTTCGGGTCGTCGTCTCCCAGCGGTTGGATTGAAGCGGCGGGACGACGAATCGCGGTGGATTATTTTAGCGGCATCTACCTTCGCCCCGGCGAGCCCGTTGTCGGCGTCGCGCGAAACGCCGCCATGATTCTTCTCGCGCTCGCGTCCAGCCTGCGGGGCGTAGTCGTCAATCGTCCTGCGGCGGGTCGCTCCAACGGGTCGAAGCCATACCAACTCGGCCTCATCGCCCAAGCGGGCTTCCAGGTGCCCGATACTCTGGTCACCACCGATCCAGCCGCTGCCAGGGCCTTCCTACGCAAGCACGGTCGTCTCGTCTACAAGTCGCTGAGCGGGATTCGCAGCATCGTCGCAACCCTGGACGCGAGCGGCGAGGCGCGCCTCGACAATGTCCGCACCGGCCCGGTACAACTACAGGCCTATGTGCATGGTCTTGATGTGCGCGTGCATATTGTCGGAGAGCGTTGGTTCGCATGTTCGGTGGAATCGGCGGCGGCTGATTATCGCTACGCAGGAGCGACGGGCGCGACTGCGGAGTTGTCCGCGTTCGAGTTGCCGGAGCAAGTGGGCAGACAACTCGTGGCGCTCGTTCATGGAATGAACCTTCTGGTGGCGGGGGTGGATCTACGCCGCACGCCCGACGGTTCATGGGTCTGTTTCGAGGTCAACCCGTCCCCCGGATTCCCCTGGTACGAGGAGGCCACGGGTCATCCTATAGCCGAGGCCATCGCGAACTTGCTGGTGAGTTGAAACTTCAAGTTCCGCAAGTCCTCGAAGCCATGTACCCGCGACCATTTATGCAATAAATCCCCAAGCATCCCAACAATTCGCTCTACCCGACCGCCCTCAGCTTGCCTCTCATCAACCTTGTGCTGCTTCGGGCTGCTTGTATAATCTCATCGGGCGGAGGGTTAATTGTGGCGTTGGATCGCTTCCTGTTATCAGCATAAGAGGTGAACAGGAAAAGCCGCCCGGCATTCTTGAAAGAGACAGAGATGTTATGCGAATAAAATATTCCAGCAAGGCTACATGCCGTGTTGCAGAGGAGATTCGGTGAGCAAGCGTTTTCCTGCCGGATTTCAACGCTGGTTTTTCTTGCCTCCGGTCGTCGCTTTACTGCTAATCGTTTTAGTTCAACTTGCAGGCGGCGATATGCAGGTCTTCCTGTGGCTAAATCGTGCCTGCCAAATTGCAGGGGACATGTTCTGGATAAGTCTGACGACTTTCGGCGATGGGCTGGTCGTTTGTGTTCTGATTCTACCGTTTATTCGACGCAAGCCGGAACTGGTCTGGGCGATGCTTTTATCCTGGCTGCTCGTGACGCTCTGGGTACAGGGACTGAAATTTCTCATCAACACTCCGCGCCCTTTGGCGACACTATCGCCCGGCGATTTCCATATCATCGGAGCGTTATACAAATCTAAATCTTTTCCTTCCGGTCATGCCGCGACGGCTTCGATGTTTGCCGCTATCCTCTGCCTGTTTTTCATGAACAAATGGATATATGGTGTGGCAATCCCCCTGGCCGTAATGATCGGTCTTTCGCGCATTGCCGTGGGTATTCATTGGCCCACGGATGTACTGGTCGGCTTTTTCAGCGGTTGGCTACTTGCCGGTTTGGGTTATCAACTGGTTATCAAGCTGCGTTTCGGAGCCAGTCTGGTTGCACAGATCATCTTCGGCCTCATTCTGTTTAGCGCGGCAATCAGGATGCTGGTCATCAACCATACTGATTATGCGCAAGCCTTCAGGTTACAGCAAACGATTGCTTTATCATGTCTGATTCTCACCTTCTGCGACCTGTACTTTGGGTTGCGTAAAGTTAATCGTGATGGTCAGCATATCAGGATGGCGGGTCACGCTGAGATAGCAAGCGACCTGGAAAACAATTTGATTTCACCGCGTAGGGCGAAGTTAATCTCAGATGCTGAAAAGACCGAATGAGCTTTAGGCGCAATCCAACAGCTCATTAAGCCCGACGCCTCGACAGATCTCTTTCATGCTTGCTCATTGCGGCGACGCTTGAATGCTTTTCACTCGCCGCTACTCAATTTCAGCTTTGTCACCTTTCCTTTATCCCTCTCGCGCTCCTCATAATCCAAGGCAACAGCCGGATCGCCGTTTGTATCCAAAGCAGGGATCAAATATCATTCCCCCGGTCAATCAAAACATTCAAGGCTTGCTACAGAAAGAGATTTTAATGAGCTACCGAAACCTTTTCGCTGCCTTTTTGATCACGTTTGCTTTCGCCCCGGTCGCGCTGGCGCAGTCGCCCACAGCGACGCCCGCCACCGCGCAGAATTCCGCTTCCTCCAAGCCGCTGGCTGTCGTCAATAATCAGCAGATTACTCTGGCCGATATTGATCCGCAGATTCGCGCCAGCATCGAAAATCTGGACAAGGATGTGGCGGATGTGCGGCGTCGCATCCTCGACCTGGAGATCGCGAAGATGCTTTTGGAGGCCGAAGCAAAAAAACGCAATACGACATACGAGCAACTGGTCAAAACGGAAATATCGAGCAAGGTCGCAGACCCGACCGAAGCGGAGATCAAGACTCTTTACGACGCCAACCGCAATTACTTTGGGGCCACAGACCTGGAGCAGGCACGCCCCACTATCCGGCAACAGTTACGCAATCGTCGCGGGCAACAGCTTCTGGATGAATATGTCACGACTTTGCGCAAATCCTACCCGGTCGTGATGGGGACGGACGTAAACGCGCCGAACCTCGCACCGGCGGCCCTGCTCGCGACCGTCGCCGGTCGCAACATCACCGCCAACACCATCAACGATGACATGCGCATCAAGCGCTACATCTTTGAAATGCGCATGCAAACATACGAGACGCAAGCGCTGGCCGTCAATGTCAAGATCAACAATATCCTGCTCGAAGCGGAAGCCAAACGACGCAATACGACAACAGAGGCTCTGTTAAAGGCAGAGATCACGGACAAGATAAAGCATCCGACCGAGGCGGACGTGACGAAGTTTTATGAAGAGAATAAGGCGCGCATGAACGGCGCTGATCTGGCGACCGCGCGCTCCGAAATTATTGCTTACCTCGAACAGCCGGAGCGCCAGAAACTCGAACAGGGGTTTGCTGAAAAGCTGCGCACGGGCGCGCAGATTCGCCTGCTGACCCCGGAGCCTGAGCCGCTTATCGAGAAGATCAGTACGGATGATGACCCGTCGCGCGGCGCGGCCGCCGCACCCGTCACCGTCAACGAGTTCACGGATTTTCAGTGCCCTGCGTGCAAGACGATTCATCCCATCCTCGACGAGTTGTTGAAAACCCACAGCAATCGCGTGCGCTTCGTTGTGCGAGACTACCCGCTGGACCAGCACCCGCAGGCGCGCAAAGCAGCCGAAGCGGCGGCGGCCGCCAACGCGCAGGGCAAGTTCTTTGAATACGCAGCAACGCTCTTTAAGAATCAGGAGGCGCTTGATGTGCCGGCGCTCAAAAAATACGCCGCCGATCTGGGACTCGATCAGGCGCGATTTAACGCCGCGCTCGATGGCGGAACATACGCCGCCGAAGTACAGAAGGACGTCTCGGACGCTGATGAGTACGGGATTGATAGCACGCCGACGGTCTTCATCAACGGCGTGCGACAGCGCGACCTGAGCCCGGAAGGCTTGCGCGCAGGCCTTGAGCGCGCTCTGGCGCAGGCCGCCAAATCAACTACGCCGCAGCCGGCGAAATAGTTATCGGAGCAGGGCCGGAAATTATCTCACTGATTTTTCGTGGGCGGCTTGATGCCCACAGCGGTTGACGGAGTGGGCCTGGCTTGGGGTGGCGCTGCGCCGCCAACGGCCGGAGCCGAATTTGCCGCTGCCGGGGCGGTCGCGGGCGGCGCGGTGCTGGTCTTAACGTTGGCATTAGCATTACTGGCGATGTTCGTATCGCTCGATGAAGAGCAACCGGCACAGAAGGCTACGATGGTGAGAAGGACAAAGAGGGCTAAAGTTCTACGCATGTTTTTCTCCTGATCGAAGGGAAAATTATATCGCGTCGTACGAGGATCACCTGCAGTCTCGCTTTCTTTCCAATATGCTTTTCAGAGGGCGAGGCCGACGCGCCGTTGTATATCAATAAATCGCGGGTCTGTGCGAATCTGGTCGAGGCGCGGATCAACCTTGAGCCAGACGAGCGCTTCCGAGCGCGTCTCGAATGCCTTTTCGAGATACGCAAACGCCTGCTCGCGCTCGCCCAGCGCCGTGTAGATGATCGTAAAATCGTAGGGCGAGACGTGCCCGTGCTTTTGTCTCTCCTGCAATTCATCGAGCACGCGCGCGGCCTCTTCGCGCTGGCCCGAAGAGGCATAGGCATGACCGAGCGCCGCACGGAAAAAGGGAGCGTCGCTCAGTTGCAACACCTTTTGAAACTCCGCGATGGCGCGCGCCGCGTCCCCTTTTTGCTCGTAAGCCCAGCCCAGGAAAAAGTGTCCGTTGATAAAGCTCCCGTCCATCTCGATTGACTTGCGGAACTGTTCTATCGCCTGGTCGTACTGGCGCGCGAGGAAGAAAGAGAGCCCCAGATCGGTATTGATTTCCAATGAGCGCGGATCCAACTCGTAAGCCTGTGTAATCTCGCTGATGGCTTGATCGAGACGACCCATCAGCGCCAGATACCAGCCGTACCAGTGATGAGCCGACGCGTAGCCGGGATTTAGCTCTATGGCTCGTTTGTATTCCGATTCGGCCTCGGCCCATTGCCAGTCGTAAAAGGCTTTGATGACGGCGAGCGAGGCATGAGCTTCGGCCAGGCCGTCGTCAATCTCAAGGGCCTTCATCGCCGCCGCCTTTGCCTGCGGCATAGCCTCTTTAGGCGGGAGGTACGCGCCCGACAGACCGTAATAAGCATCGGCCAATCCCGCATACGCGAGCGCATAGCTGGGATCAATCTCGATGGCCTGATTAAAAAAATTGATGCCACTCTCTAATCCCTCTTTGGTCAATTTGCTCAGGCAGTAGCGACCCTTGAGATAAAGCTTGTAGGCTTCGGCGTTGTCCGTGTAACGCTTGGCGAGCAGACGCTTCTCCGCGCCCGTCAGCTTGATTTGCAGGTTGGTGGAAATTTCGCGCGCGATCTCTTCCTGCACTTCAAAGATGTCAGCGGGCTTGCGCCTGTATTGCTCACCCCACAGGTGCGTGCCCTCCGCCACATCAACCAGCTCGGCCTTGATCACCAGAGTGTCGCCGAGTTGCAGGACCCTGCCCATCAATACGGCACGCACACCGAGTTCGTTGCCCACCTCCTGCGCGTCCACCTCGCGCCCCTTGTAGCGAAAGACCGTACTGCGAGCCAGTACCTTGAGCTGCGGCAATTGAGAGAGCGTGTTGATGATGCTCTCCGTAATTCCATCGGAGAGATATTCCGTGTTCGGATCGTTGCCCGCGTTGACGAGCGGCAGTACGGCGAGAGAATCTATTGGCCCGCTCCCGACCTCCGGTGTCGGCTTACGTGGTACGGTCTCGGCGAAGGATGAGGGCGTCTCTCTTTTGGGTCCTTCACCTGTGGTCGTCTTTCTGATCTGCTTGAGATGGCGAGTCGCATTTTTCTCCGCCGGAGTAAATTTTTGCGGCAGCTCCTGGTTTCCGGCCTCGTCCGTGTGCAGATTGTAAAGGTGGATGAGCACGCCGTGTTTGACTTCCGCCTCGCCCAGATCATGAAGCCGCTCTTGCCAATCGCCAACCTCGCACAGTAGCTCGGCCATCTCCTTTGAGAGGAGGATGTGTCCGGCATCTCCACAATCCATCACTCGCTGCGCGTAGTTGATGCCTTTGCCCGTCACATCCTTTTCCCCGGCGATGTTTGTGTCGCGATAAACAATCCCGCTGTGAATGCCCATTCGCAACTCTATTTGAGGATGAGCGCGCAGCGCGTGGCCAATCTCTATCGCGCAACGCACGGGAGCTTCCGGGTCGCCGAAGAAGACGAGCGCCATGCCGTCTCCCGTAGCGCGGCTGATCAACTGATTGGCGGCCTGCGCGCGCCGAAAATCCTCCGTGCTGCGCACGATCAGATTCAGTTGTTGAAGCATCTGTCGCTGGCGTCCCGATACCTGTTTCGAGTATCCGACGAGATCCATAAAAAGCACATGCGCGATTTCCGGCGTCGAATCACGGTCTGAAACTCCAAGGGTCGTTTCGACACCTGCGGGTGGGCCGCTCCCTTCACCGTCAATCCTTGTCTGAAGACCCTGCTCGTCCCTTTGCGGCAAGGTCTGGTTCATAAAGGCTGGAGATGCTTCGACCGGCTCAGTTGTGCGCCCCATCTCCGCCTCGAACGCAGCACGCTGCTTGAGGCGGCGCAAATCCGCCATCATCTCCACGACAGACTGGTAACGCGCATCTCTATTTTTAGCCAACGCCTTTGAGATGATGCGCTGAATCTCCGGCGAGACGGCAGGTAGATGACGCGCCAGAGGCTGTGGCTCTCTGTCCAGAATCGAGACAATCATATCGCTCGGAGTATCCCCGGCGAACGGCGCATGATCTGTGATCATCTCGTAGAGCACTACGCCGAGGCTGAAGATGTCCGTGCGTTCATCCACCGCGAGACCGCGCGCCTGCTCCGGCGACATGTATGCGACCGTGCCCATCACTATTCCCGGCTCTGTCCGTGCCAACATCTGCGTGTCCGTATCGCTGCTGCTGTCGCCGCGCTCTGTGAGCTTAGCCAGTCCGAAGTCCAGAACTTTGATGTAACCGTCGGGCCTGACCATGATGTTTTCCGGCTTGATGTCGCGATGAATAATCCCTGCGGCGTGCGCGGCCATTAACGCGCTTGAGACTTGCAGTGCGATCTCAAGCGCATCATTGGTCTCGAATCTGTTGCGCGCCATGTGCTGGCGCAGGTTCACGCCGTCTATAAACTCTGTCGCGATGTAGTGCGCGCCGTTCGCCTCTCCGATCTCGAAGATGGTAATGATACTCGGATGATTAAGGGCCGAGGTGGCGCGCGCCTCCTGCTTAAAGCGGCGCAGGCGATCCTCATCGCTGGTGAATTTAGCGGGCAAGAGCTTGAGCGCGACGGGGCGTTCGAGTTGTGTGTCCCGTGCCAGATAGACCTCGCCCATCCCGCCCGCGCCAAGGGCGGAGCGAATCTCGTAGCGACCAAAAAGAGTGCCTGCACTAAAGACCATAATGGACTGGCTACTGGATACGCGGTCTAGGTGTGTGCGCTTTTGAATGTATTACACATCAACCAAAATTCATAGTGCCCTAAAGCAGTGTGTTAGTGGTTACATTGCCGCACCCGAATCCCTCGGACGAGTGGGTCACGGGCTTCCTGTGAAAGCCGGTTTTCCAGCTGTCCGATGCATTTCATAAGGACTGGATTTTTATCCTGATTAAGAAGGGAGACAAAGCGGAACGTGACGAACGGATTTATCAACTCGCGGGAGTACAGAATGAGATTCGGGCGATAATAGATAATCAAGTAAGAATAAGTAAAAAAAGCGGCGAGTTCCATGTCATCATGGCCCGCCGCCTGTTTTTATGTACTTACCTAGAGACCCCTTATCTATTATCCTTTCAGAAATTGCTACTCATACCGCAGCGCAATCATGGGATCTACTTTCGTCGCTTTATGTGCAGGAACGTAACAGGCCAGGAACGCGACAGTGCTAAGCAACAACGTGACGCCGAAGAAGGTTAGCGGATCTGTGGCGCTCACTCCGAATAACAAGCTAGACATAAGTCGCGTGAGGGCAAACGCTCCGATAAGACCGATGCCGATGCCGATCAGTGTCAGGATCATTCCCTGTCCCACCACCATTTTGAGAACATCACGCGCCTGAGCGCCGAGCGCGATACGGATGCCGATCTCCCTGGTGCGCTGGGTGACCGAATAAGCCATCACTCCGTAGATGCCCACCGAGGCAAGGACCAGCGCCAGAGAAGCGAACAGACCGAGCAGTAGAGTGTTAAAGCGGGCGCGGGCGACGGAGGAGGCGAGTACCTGCTCCATGGTACGTATGTCAGAGACAGGTTGATCCGGGTCAATCGCTTGAATCTCATGTTGAGCAGCCGAGGCGACGCTCAAAGGATCACCCTGTGTGCGCACCACAAATGTCATAGAAGGATAGGTAAGTTCAGGGTGCGGCCAGTACACCATCGCTTTGACATCGCTTCTCAGATCAAGATGCTTGACATCGCCAACGACGCCTATGATCTCCGTCGGGACGGGCTGATCGCCCATGCTTACGGTTACGCGTTTCCCAATAGGGTCTTCACCCGGCCAATGCTTCCGGGCCATCGTCTCATTAATAATGACGACGTGCCTTTTCTCCGTAGCTTCTTGTTCGGTGAAACTTCGACCACTAAGAAGTGGGATTTCCATCGTGCGAAAATAGTTGGCATCGGTCACGCGCACGTCCGCGGCGGGCCTGTCGGCAGCAGTCGGTATTGGTTGCCCTTCGATCTCGATTCTGGTTGCTGCGCCCATCCCTGCAAATGGTAGAAAACTGATTGCTCCGGCAGATTTCACTCCCGGCAGATTTTGAATGCGCTCGATTGCCTGCTTGAAGAAGGCGATACGCTTGTACTCCTCCTGATACTTGCGAACAGGTATTGCCACGCGCATCGTCAACAGGTTATCTGCCTCGAAGCCTGGATTGACCTTTTGAAGGCGTACGAAACTCTTGATCATCAGCCCCGCGCTAACAAGCAGCACCAATGACAGGGCGACCTGTGCAATCACAAAAGTACTACGCAAACGGCGGCTGCGCACGCTACCCGACGAGCCCTTGTCGCCTTCCTTTAATGATTCCGACATGTTAAGGCGCGTCGACTCAAACGCCGGGGCAAGGCCAAAGATAATACCCGTCACAAGCGAAACAAGAATCGTGAAGCCGAGCACAGGAAGATTGATACTGACTTTTTCAAGATTGACTATATCGCTCGGGCTGAGCGCAATCAGCGTTCCTATGCCCCACCAAGCTAAGAGCAATCCCAGCCCGCCGCCGAGCGCAGAGAGCAGCACACTCTCCGTCAGCAATTGACGAACAATGCGCCCGCGGCCCGCCCCGAGCGCCGTTCTGATAGCGATCTCTTTATGACGCGTGGCAGCGCGGGACAGCAGCAGGTTTGCGACATTAGCGCAAGCGATCAGCAACACAAATCCGACTGCGCCAAGCAGTATCCAGAGCGCTGGGCGTATGTCTCCAACGAACTGCTCGCGCAAAGGCACAACCTCAATGCCCCAGCCTTTGTTGAAATCCACTTGCTGTTCCAGACGACTTCCGATGGCGTTCATCTCCACCTGTGCTTGAGCTTGCGATACGCCCGGCTTGAGACGTGCGACCGCCGTCAGGTAACGCCCGCGTCGCACGCGATCTTGCTCTGTGAAGGCAAGCGGCATCCAAATTTCTGCCGGTTTATCATTCGTAGAGCCTTTTTTAATATGCCATTGGAACCCCGCCGGGAGAATGCCCACGACGGTGACGCTCGTACCATTAAGAGCGATGTTTTTACCGACCAGTGACGGGTCGCCGCCGAAACGGCTCTGCCATAGACCATAGCTGATGACCGCGACCGGATTTGTTCCGGGCTTTGCCTCATCCGGCGTAAATTTACGCCCCATGATCGGCTCGACGCCGAGTATTGAAAACAGATTCGGCGTTGCGCGCTGCAAAGGAACTACCAGTGGGTCTGCATTACCCGTCAGGTTGACGCTCATATCATTAAACGCTGCGATGTCTTCAAAGACAGTGTTCTGCTCGCGCCATTCAAGGAAGTTACCGGCATTGATGACATTTTGATGATTGTCGCGCGGGCGATTGTATTCCCACACCATGACGAGACGTTCAGGGTCATGAAAGGATAGTGGGCGCAATAGCAGCGTATTGACGACGGAGAAGATGGCCGTATTCGCGCCAATGCCCAATGCCAGTGCTAATACCGCTATGACCGTAAACGCAGGCTTCTTGAACAGCATCCGAACTCCAAAGCGTATATCTTGAAACATATCTTCCTCCAGCCGTTTGGGTTGCAACCACAGCGCATCCCGAAACGATCCTAAACTCTGACGAAGCAAATTGAACCGGCTTCTCAGGTTGAGCTTTTGCCATTGCTGAAGGGACGCTTCACGATGATGCAGCTCTGCCTCCCACTCCTGCTTCCATCCTGCACGGAATCGCCGTGGCACGAAGAGACTCACAACCCGTATGAGCCACAGATAAGGTTTCCAGCCCGGCCTCGTCATCGGCATCACCCTCGCTCTGGAGCTGGCTTCGACTTGCGTGCAGTAGCCGGCAGCAGCCGCTCCATGTGCCGGTAGCGTTTGAGCGCTTCGGCCAGGGCTTCTCTTCCTGCTGCGGTGATCACGTAGTACTTCCTCGTGGGTCGCCCGTCGCGCTGAGCGGTCGTCTCATTCTCCCATTTGGAATTCACCAGCTCCGTGTCCTCCATCCGGCGCAATGCCGGATAGACCGTGCCGCTCGGCAGACCGGTGATGTCCATGACATCGAATCCGTACCTGTAATCGTTAGCGATGGCTTGCAGGATAACGGCGGCTGAATACGATAAAGATGCTTTAGGGCTCATAAGCTTTCCTCTAACCAAAGGGGGATAAGCGCTGTGTAGAAGGCTACATAGGTATAAAGCATACTACATAGCCTGTCAAGCCGTACTGACCGGATAGTATCTGTGGGTTGTTGCGCGGCACTTGAGCGCGCGTGGTATGCGGTAGAGCCCCTTGGACCGAGAGCCTATAAAAGCCCTGGTAGTTGACGATGAGAACGCGGTGCGCGCCGTCGTAGCCGCTGTGCTGCGGGCGGTTGAATTGTGAGCGGAGCCGAGAAGGCGGAGCGCGCTTTCCGAGCTGCTGCGTGGCGAAGATTGGTCGCTAGTCTTTTGTGACGTTGTGCCGGGTGGCGAGGAACGGCTTCAGGATGCTCCTGTCGCTTTAAGCGGGCGAAGCCTTCGGATACGCTCTTCATCCCTTCTCTTCTACGGTGTGATCAGGATCAAGCGATGAAGCGGATCGAAGGAGAGATAAAACGGTTGCAGTGCGTCACGACCGAGCAGGATCGGCGAGCCGTCCACCACACCTGAGAGAACGTCGGTCGGCACGCTGCGCAGGACTAGAGCGCCGATCTGCACGGTGGTTGGCGCGACTCGACGAGCGGTGATTCTTCCGCCTGCAATATCGCGCACGCCGTCTCTGTCCCGACCTGACTGGCCGGGAATGCCCAAACCGCCAGCGGCGCTTTCGCTCACGGCCAGCCCGAACTCCGAGCCCGTATCGAGCAACGCACGGCGTCCGCCATCAAGCATAACGAAGGGACGACGGCTGCCGCGCTCCGATATCCACCGGACGACTGTTCCGCCGGGCGGCGCATCGCCGAGGCGCAGTGGTGTGGTGCGCGGATCAAAGGAGCTGATCTCGCCGCGCCGCATGTCAATCGAATAACCCAGCGGCCAGAAGCCCTCAGTCGGATCGAGCACACCGTCTACGTCGGCGGGCAGTCCCCCTGTAACGATCACTGTGCTTTGAGACGGCAGCAAATTGTTCTCGTCGCCAATCGCCAGCTCACGCACACGCGCCTCTCGACCCGCCGCCGAAGCTGCTCCGCTCATACCGCTTATCTCCGTCGTGCGTCCCCCGCTGAATTCCACGCGGGCCTCGCGCGCCACGCGCTCCGAGATGATGGTTGCGCCCGCGCCCGTATCAACGGCGAAAGAATAGACTCCGGCTCCGTTGATCCATATCGAGACCATCAGGCCGCGCCCCTCGCTCTCGCGCAGGCGCGCAACGCGCGGCAGTCTGACCGCCGACACGCCTTTTTCACGCCGACGAGCGACCGCTTGTTGTCTCGTCAATTGAGCGCCGGGAACATTGCTCGTCTCTCCCGCCGTCGCCCGTCCATACAAATGGGCAGCCCCATCCAGAGGAACTGCCCACATGAGTGAAACGAGAGCGATCAGGAGAGCCGAGCCTGCGCCGAGCGCAAGTCTCTTCAGGCTCTGAATCATCACGCCTCTTTTGCCGAATTAGTAATTACGGTTACGCTTGCGAATCTTGTAGGTGTAGAGCGCCGAACCGCCGCCGCCTGCAAGCGCGCCGATGGCCGCACCCTTTTTGCCGCCGATCAGTCCGCCGATCGCCGCGCCGCCGCCCGCACCCATCGCGACCGTCAATTTATCGCGGTGCTTTTGCCAGAAAGATCGCTTGCGCGGCTGGTTGTTGTAATCGTAGTAAACACGACGAGAATTGTCGCGGGCGACAACATTGCGTGCCCGCCTGCTGCTGCCGGACGTGCGATAGACAACGGGCGACGTGCGATAGACAACGGGCGTGGTGGAACGTGACGAACGTCGCGCTGTAGCCGTAGGAGCTACGGCGGAATCGCTTGCCCCATTGGCCGCACGGTAGCCTTCCGCGAAGCCGTCACGAAACGCTCCCCGATCTTCTGTCGTCGGATTGAGCTTCGCCTGCTCGGCAGTCGCCTCAGTCGCCGTCATGGTGGCGGAGGGTTGAGTCGCAGTGGTGCTAGCCGTGGTTGCCGGCTGCGTCGAGGGGTTGGATGAGCGAGTCACAAACGCGCCGACCCCGCCGCCCAAAAGGGCCGCCACTAACGCTACCGGTAATATCTTATTTTGTAATGTCATGGTTGATGCTTCTCCAGTTCGGAATTTGCGCCTTGCAAGATGGCAGATGGCGTCCAACGTTGTGGCAAATGGCGTTCCTCTTAGAAGCACGCCCCGCCGCGGATCACGCCGTCTCGCTCGAAGCTTCTGTTTTTTAAGCAACTTCAGCGTGGAATCAGTCTCACCACAAGGAAATTGTAATAATACGGACGACATGACAACTGGCTCTCAGAATTGATGCCACCCGATATGGTGTCATGAGCAATCCCATATCATCAGTTCAAAGCGCGCTTGATCCAGCTTCAAGGGCGAAGAGAGCGAGCGCCCCTAGGCCAAGCGGCTCATGGCTCGGGGCGAAAAATTCTGATACGTTCAACTGAAGTAGCTCGCAGCCGACCGGAGATAATGAATATGGAGATTGTCATCAAGACGCCAAAGGACTTCAGCTTTAAGCGAACTGTGCTCAGCCATGGGTGGTGCGAGCTTTTGCCCTTCGAGTTTTATCAGAGCCGCTGGGAACTATTGCGCGTCGTCGAGATAGGGCAGGGCCAGCCCGTCACTCTCACCATCAGAGGAACGAGGCGCAGCTTAAAAGTGAGCATCAGCGCGCGCCGTCTGAGCCAGCGCGCGCTCCACAAAATAGAGCGCGATGTGCGGCACATGCTTCGTCTCGATGACGAGATGGATGATTTCTATAGCACTGTCCTTGATGAGCCGGACTTCGCTTGGATCGCGCGCGAGGGGGCTGGCCGGCTGCTGCGCTCGCCGACAGTCTTCGAGGACCTGACAAAATCGCTTTGTACTACGAATTGTTCATGGGCGCTGACAAAGATAATGTTGACGGGGCTGGTCAGCGGTCTTGGCCGCGAGGCTTCGCAAGGGCGACGAACATTTCCGACGCCGGAAGCTATGGCCCATGCGCCGGAAAGTTTTTATCGTCAAGTGGTGCGCGCGGGCTATCGCGCCCCGTATCTAAAAGAGATGGCGGAGCACGTTGCAGGGGGCGAGCTGGATGTTGAAAGCTGGCTTATGAGCGATCTGCCCACCGCAGAGTTGAAACGCGAGATAAAGCGCGTCAAGGGAATCGGCGATTATGCCGCGGAGAATCTGCTGAAGCTCATCGGCCGCTATGATTGTTTGGCGCTTGACTCCTGGGTGCGCGCGAAATTTGCTCGCACGCGAGGCAGCGCGGCGGGGCGCGGCGTGACGGATGACGCAAAGATCGCGCGTTATTATTCGCGCTTTCAAACATGGCGCGGCCTGGCGCTCTGGTGCGACATGACGCGCGACTGGCTCGACGAAGAGGGTAGAGCGGCGCGATAAACCTGCAAATCAGCCTGCGGGAAATTTTTCCGCCTTGATTGAACGCACCGGAAGCTTATAAACTACGCGCTACACTCCCTGACAGATCCCCAGGCGAGCTTGTTGGATCAAGCTTCAGGGACGGTTGGCCTACTCACCGGGAGAACTCGAAGAGGATGGAATACGTCGCATTTATTTTTGCCCTGACGCTGGCCTGCGTGGCCGGGATGGAGTTCGTCTATCTTCGATTCATGGAGGCGATCAATCGCCAGCACAAGCAACGCATCGCCGAGCTTGAGCGCCGCAACGCCGAACTCGAAAGAGAACTCAAAGGCATCGAGGCCGCGCTTGAGCAGCCACACGAGCAGGACGAAGAAGCGTGGCCGGAGTTGTTAGACGACGACTCCGCAAGCTAAAAAAGAAAGTAGAATATCGAGAAGGGATTCCCTCTTATAAAGATTATGGGCCGAATAGTTTCTTCAGTAACGATTACCAGTATTACCTATCCGTCAAAAAGTCTGAGGTGCGATGCTTTGGTTGATACGGGCGCTTCATTCATGGTGTTGCCAAATGCCTGGAAGGATAGGCTTGGGCATTGGAAGCTGTTTCAACAATTTCCCTCGAAAAAACAACTCAAGAGACGGTTGAAGGTAAGATTCACGGGCCTGTTCGCATCCAACTCGAAGGCTTTCGTCAAATCTTCAACGAAGTATTATTCGTAGAGATGAATCCGGAGGATGGCATATACGAACCGCTGATCGGTTATATCGTGCTCGAACAAAGTCAGGCAAGCGTTGATATGCTCGGCCACAAGCTTGTTCCCATCAAGCGCATGGATTTGAAATGATTCCTTCTTTAGTTTGCCTGCCCGGTCAGCTTTTTATAAGCGCCGCCAGCAGAAGAAAGAAACCGATGACGAACAGAATGGTTAAGATCAGCAGCGTGATCTTCAAGGCACTATATGGGCGGTCGCCCTGCACTTCACCCGTGCGACCGTTGATGACTATCTGATAGACCTTCTGATTCAAACGGTAAGCTCCGACATAGACGGGCAGCAGTAGATGTTTGAAGGTGATGCCTGAGTAATGCGTTGTGATGTTACTGATGCGCTGCTCGTCGCCGCCGATGTTGCTGCGCACGTCCCCTTCGATGATGCGAGCCGAAATCGCTTTGGCCTGCTCGAAACCCTCGCCCAACTCCACTTGATAGCGTTGCGCTTTGTAGCCGGAGAGATATGCCGGCTCATATGTTTTCAACTCGACCAAATCCCAGGGCTCAAGCGCATAGAGACGATCAGGAGGCAGCGAGCGTGTGGCCGGGATAATGAGATCATCGAACCAGCGCGACACTGTTCCAGAAGCCGAATGCCAGTTCGTCTGGCGCACCTGCCGCGTCCTTTGCACGCTGTTGCCCTGCGCGTCCCGTTCAGTGTAATTCTCTGTTACGTAGTAATACTCGCCGCGCTCGCCCTTGTAATAGCTGGTCGTGTGCGCGTCATAAGTCCAGTAGGGCAGGTAAATGCCGTCAATCGCTTCGGGGCTGGCGAAACGCTTTAAGGCGTCTGGCGCAAACCAGCGTGAGGAGAGCCACCCTTTGACCGCCTGCGTAGCCTGCTGTTGGGTGATACCAAAGGGCAGGACTCCTTCGGGGGCGACTGTCGGGTCGGCGGACTTCGGCTGCGCGACAATCTTCGCGCCGCAGAAATCACATTCGCGCGCCACCTCCGGCGGAACAAAAGTAACAATCGCCCCGCAACTCGTGCACTGTACTTCGAGCGCGTCCTGGGCCAGAACCTGTAATTGATCGGCGCGCGGTTTTAGGTATTGCTCAAAGGAACGTTCCTCGACCTGCTCGGCGCTCGTGGGTATCAACTCCTTGTGGCCGCAATAGGGACAGGTCAAACCGCCATCCTTCGGCTCAAAAACAAGGTTCGCGCCGCACGCCTGGCAAGGGTAGCGATGTACCTTCTCTGCGGCGGTAGTCTGTTGTGGGGGTGCTTGCATATTTTTTTTCTGATAGAGATCAGGGAAACGCTATTGAACTCTCGGAAGCTTTCCTTTGTCGTGGATCGCCGTCGCTCAATATGGACAGAACTTTCGCTTGATACATATATCAGCACACGTTCGTGGATGGCAATACTGCTCGTGTGGAATTAAAGAGCTACGGGCCGATGATTTTAATAATCATCGGCCCGTAGCTCTTTTCCCAGCCCCTCAACCGGGAAAACTCCCAGCGACCACGGAATAACGGTGATCGCCCCAGGCTTAAACCTTTAGCAGCACGCTCTATTCACCGAATACCAGGTTGAGCAGGCGTGTCATGTGACTCACGAACTCCGCGCGCTTGACCGTGCTATCCGGCTCGAAGCGCGGGCCGGGCAGCGCGACGAACCCCGTCGGTGTGAGCTTCACGCTGGCCGGAAATGCTTCCATCAAGCCTTTGTTAATGGCGAGCTGCACATAGCCGCGAAGGTCTGCGGGAATCTTCGCGTTGTCTATGATCGTCTCGCCTCCGACCTTAACGTCCGTATTCTTCAAGGCGTCGGCCTGAGCAGTGAGGCGAGCGGCGCGCACCAGCGCCACGGCCTCTTCCAGCCTGTTGACGGAAGCGGTCGGGCCAAAGGTCGCGCCCTTTGTTCCCATCACGCCCTCACGTCTGAGCGATTCGGCGACCAGCGCGTCTGGCGTCGCGGCCGCGATGTCCGTGAAGCTCGGTTGATTCGGGATGAACTGCATCACACGCGCGCCGAACATCAGTGCGCGGGCCATCTCGATGCGTGTCAGCGGCTGGTCGGGACGGAAAGCTCCCGCTTCCGCAAACATCATGCGGTCGTAAATGAGCCTTAAGGCTTTGAGGCGGGTCGCCGCGTCTGTGCCGGAGAGGTCACGTGCCTCGTTCGGGTCATAAAGATAATGTGTGATGATCAGACGATATGGCTGATCCGTATTATTGCCGAAGCCTGCGATACCGGAATTGACGGAGGCTGTCGCCGTGCCCGCCGCCGGAAATTCGAGTTTCACTGTTTCCTGCGCGCCGAAGAGTCCGGCGAGATTGATCTGATCGGCTGTCGCCTGCTGGTTCTGCGGTGTCGCGCGCAGGTCGCGATAATTGACTGTGAGGTCAAGATCGTTCAGCACCAGCTTGGTATTATCAACGATCACCTGATCCTCGCCGTTTGCTGCTTCCCATTTCAACTGTGCGAAGGTAAAGAGCGCGTTATCCGGCACGCTGAAGCTATGATTGTTGCTCGCGCCGCTCGCCACTGTTCCCTCTATCACGCCGCCGTCCTGTTTGGCGAGAGCGAGACCTTTTCCCGTAAAGCCGTAATTGCCGTAAGGCTTTTGCGGGTTGAGCGCGAGATCAACAGCCGCGTGAACGTTCGTGAGGCCAGCACCCGCCTCGAACGTGTCATAGACGCCGAGCGGTGTGGCCGTCTGTTCCAGGATTGTTCTGATATCTTCGGGCAGAAGCGATGGATTCGCAGAGAGAATGTTGGCGACGACTCCGGCCAGATGCGGCGCGGCCATCGAAGTGCCGCTGATCTGCGTGTAGTTCGGCAGAAAGGCCGCCGGAATCTCAGCGTCAGCGTCCAGACCATTCGCCGACGCATTGATTCTGGAGCGCGCGGCGATGACGGCTGATGTGAAACCCTCTGCGGATGGCCCGCCTGTTCCGGGCGCAAGGATCGTCGGATGAATTACAGGATCACCAAAGATACCGCGCGAAGAAAAGCCTGCGATGCGCCCGCGCTTGTCGCTCGCTCCCGTCGAGAGAACCCAGGGCACGGAGGCCCAACGGTTCTGCGCGTTCGGCCCGGCAGCGCCGTCGTTGCCGTTGGCGAAGACGACGACGATATGCGCTTCGTCATTAAGTTTCCTGCTCGCGACATTGATCGGATGATCCTCGTCAACGGCGACAGCAGAGTTGCCCCAGGAGCAATTGATGACCCGTACGTTGTAGCGAAACTGTTGGGTGAAGGCGTAATCGAAGGCCGCGATCTGTCCGAGGACGAAGAGGCCGCCGCCGGAGCCCAAGCCCAGTATGCTCGCTCCGGGCGCGACGCCCTGATAGAGACCGCCCGAGGCTATGCCCGTGCCCGCGGCAATACTCGCCACGTGCGTGCCGTGCGCGCCGTTCGTATCGCTGGTGACAACGTTCTCGACATAAGTCGGCGGCAGTATGCCCTCGACCACGTTGCCTGTGGAATCTGTGCGAAGGACTAAGCCGTCCTGATCGTTCGGATTGGCAATGACGTTCTGAATCGTCTTACCGGCGGAAGGATTGAGCGTGTTGTATTCGAGGTCTTGATGTGTGCCGTCAACGCCCGTGTCATTGATCGCAATCGTGATGCCCTTGCCTGAAATGGGCAACCCATTGTTGCGCCTGGTGATCTCCGCGTCCGTCCTGAGGCGCGTCACGCCGATGAGCGGTTTCGTCTGGTTAAGATAAAGTTTGACGGGCGCGTTCAGGTAGATCGAGCGCAGCGAGTCCCAACGCATCATCTGAGTAATCTGCGCCGGGGTCGCATTGACCGCCATGATCGGAAAATTCCTCATCCGCACGCCCGTCGTGATGCCGAGCGCAGAGACGGCATGGGCGTGCGCGTCCGTGACCTGGTCTGCGCGAAACGTCAGGATGACACCCAACTGCTGTGTCGCGCTCTGCGGGCTCGCAAGCCGCGCGGCAAGGTCAGGATCAATCTTCGGAGCGGCTATTGTCGTGATGCTTGCGAAACCGCCGAACAAGATAGCGAATGATAAAAGTAGATGCCGGAATCTCATGGTCTCAACTCTCTCACTTTTAAGGTTCCGATTGGGTGAGCCCCTGCCCCGAGGGCGACTCACCTAATCGGTTGGTTAATCGCGACCGCCAAGCCCCCCAAAGGCGTGGTCACGATCATTGCGAGGATCGCTACCAGAGCCATGCGTGCGCTCGCTTTCCACACACGCGGTTGATGAGATCAGCCCTTTATGGGCCAAGACGAAATCAGCGCTCGTCGGCTGGTGATCGTAAGTGATAATCACCTGTGTCAGCCCAAGCGGTGATGCGCTGACCTGACGAATAAGCGCGTCGTCAATCGTCAGCGCGGCCATTGCGCTTCCCATCTGAAGCGTCAATGTGAAAACAATTATAGAGATTGTGATAAGCGCCTTTCTCATTACCATCTCCTTCTCAACTAGGGCCTATGAAAACTTTTTCATGGCGGCCCAGAGTGCAGCGAGGAGAGTCCATTGGCCGCACTCTGAGCCGTCTGAAGGCATGACGCCGCCCCCCGACAAGGCAACGCCACACCTATCTCGATTAATGAATGAGCTTGGCGCTGACCGTATTGGTCAACGGGTTGACCGAGAATCGCATCACTCCGTTGTTCTTCAACAGCGTTCCCATCGGATCACTTCCTCCGCTTGCGCTGCCTCCGCCTGCCTCAGGCGCTGCTGTTCCGCCTCCGCCAGCCGCTGCTCCGCCGCCCTTCTGGAAGGCCGTCACCATCACGTCGAAGTCGAAGGGCTCGGCCGCCGCATCGTTGAACTCGATGGTTCTATTGCCCGTCGTCTCGCCTGCGCTGTACAACTCATCCGTTCCCAATAAGGTTGAGTAACTGAACAAGGCAGCAGTGTTTACACTCTTGCCATCGGCAGCGTTGTCGGCATTCTTGACTCTGACCGTGCCCGTCCTCGAAGTGATGCTGACGATCTGCGCCTCAACCAGAGGCACGTAATTAGAGGAGGAGATGTTCTTGAAGTTGATGTCCATCTTGAACACTCCACCAGTGAAGGAGACTGAGCCGTCACGAATGGCGCGTTCGACCTGCTCTGTGATATTGACCTTGCCTCGACGATCAACTACGACGTTGACGACGTTGCTTGGAGTCGTCACATAGGAACCGATCCGACCGGGAGTCAACGCGCGCACGCGATAGTTGAATTCTCCGTTCGGTTGGTCGGCGAGCGCGATACTCGTCTGGTCGCCAGCGGCGCTGCCGATCACAGAGTAGTTCGCGCCACCATCGCTCGAACGCTCGACCTCATAGCCGGACTCGCCGCCCGCGCCATGCCAGGAAAGCGTCAGGTTGCCGTCGAAATCAACCGGCTTACCCTGCGCGTTGGTAAAGTCGCCCGCGATTGCTTGAGCCACGGGCGGCTGGCTGCCCTTTGTCAGGTTGGTCGTGATGGTGAAATCGGTCGCAGCATTCGTGAAGCCGACGACGCGGTGCTTGTAGGTGCCGGGCTGTTTCACGGACACGCTGACAAACTCCGAGACACCCGCCGGCCCGCCGGAACTTGCGATCACCGTACCCGTCGGATCGAGCAGTTCGTAATCAACATCCTGAAGGCTGCCCGTCGGCGTACCAAACCACTCGGTCGTCGCTTCGATCTTGAGGGTCGAAGCGCTCACCTCGAAGGGAACTTCAATGTGAGTCACGCCTTCCGCCCCTTGCACGCCGTAGGCTCCAACCGGAACCATGCCCGTCTGTGTGATCGTCTCGACGACGGTCTGCGCGGGCAGGCTCGGCGTCGGCTTGAAGTAGAACGGCATGCGAAGGCTTTCCGCGTTGTCGCTCCTTCTGGCCGTGACGTACCACTGCATCTGTATCGGCGTCGAGAGGTCGCGGATGATATTGCCATCAACAGTCGCGTTGACCGTAAAGGTCGCGGTGCCGTTCGGCTCTAAGGTAACGCTCGGCTGTGAGACGGAAACGCTGATGCCTGCTATTTGCAGGTCGCGGTTATTGGCAACGCCCAGATTATATGTGCCGCCCTGGCCGGAGAGATCGCGAACCGTGACGGTGACGGGCGAGGTGTGCGACGTGCGGCTGTTGACCACAGGGACTTCGCCGTAGGAGTGGCTGCCGAGAATCGCCGGCTTATTAATACCATCGCCTTCGACGCCCATCAGTGCTTTCGCATTTACCGCCTCGTTGACATCAATCAGGCCGCCGCCCTGCGCGATGATCGAGTCTGCTCCGAGGCCGTCGGCCTTCGGTGTGCCCGACTCATTGCGCATGTTCGTCGCCGTATTGATCATCGCGGTGCGAATCACATCGGGCGACCAGTCGAGATGCGCCTGCTTGATAAGCACAGCCGCGCCAGCCACGTGCGGCGAGGCCATAGAGGTTCCGTCAAGGTAGCCGTAGTTCGGTGATGTGGGAGAAGCCGCAGCCGCGAGAGCGCCGAGCAGTGATGCCGGCGGGACTGCCGCGAGCACGGCCACGCCGGGCGCGGAAACGTCCGGCTTGATCTGTCCGAATCCGCGCACAGGCCCACGAGAGCTGAAGCCCGCCATCTCGCCCATAAAGCTATCACTAAAGGTCGGATTCATGCGGATAGGAAGCTCTGAGATAGCGCCGCTGACTGGGTCTACGTTGTTGTCGTCGGTTGACGAGATGGCGTCAACCAGGATTTCGCCCTGTGCGAGCGAAATGTTCGCTGATGGGATAGTGCCCTTAACAGCCGTCGGGTTCTCAGTCGCGCTCATGAAGATGACACCAACAGCGCCGGATTGGGCCGCCATGTTAGATGCGTAAGCGAATGTTGGAACAGTCACCCTCTTCACCAGTGCGATACGCCCGCGAACGCTTGCGGGCCATGCCAGCGTCGGATTATTGACGAAGACATAACGCTGCGCCAGAGAGCCAGCGGGCGGATTGGGCGTGCCCGCCATCGGAAAAAGTTTTGAACGGTTGAAGCCGCTGGCGGTCGGAAGATTCTTCGCGGGTGTGACCGCGCCGGTCGTGTTCTGTGCGACTGCTGAGGCCTGAAGCACATCCACTGACCAGAAAGCGTTGGCCGCGCCGGGATGCGTGGTCGCGCCAACAGAGATAACGTGTGTGCCCGCAGCCGGAGCGCCGGTTGTGCCATCGCCGGGGCCGGAGTTGCCGGAGGCGGCGACGACCGTTACACCTGCTATGGACGCGTTGCTCGAAGCCACTGCGGTCGGGCTGTCGGGGCCACCAGCGCCGCCGAGGCTCATGTTGATGACGTGCGCGACGGGCTTCACCTGCCCTGTGAGAGAGAAAGGCGAGACCGAATCTTCAATCGCCATGATCGTGTCGGATTGCTCGCACCCGCCGATGGGCTGAACCTGACTGATGGTTGATTTGATGTCGCTACAGACCTTGTAGGACATGATCTTGGCCTGCGGCGCGACGCCGTGCAGGCGTGGGTCGTCAGCCGTATTCGGAATGCCGTCCGAGCCGGGCGACTGCGCCAGCCAGCCGGCGGCTGTCGCGGCGACGTGCGTGCCGTGGCCGAGGCCGTCTTCAACTGCGAGGTCGGTGAGCGGCAGATAGTAAACCACTTTCTTATTCGTGGGGACAGCGGTAGAGGCGGGCGCAACGGCGAGACGCGGAGGCGTCGGGTCGCCGCCGAACATCGGATGCGTCCAGTCAATGCCGCTATCTATGATGGAGATGTACATGCCCTGGCCTTCGTAGCCCTCACGCAGATCGTCGAACTGCGATAACTCAGCGGCTTTGCCATAGACCTTTGGCGCGCCAATGTAGTTGACGCTGTTGTTAAGCATCGTGTGAAGCATGCCGTTCGGGTGAACTCGCTTCACCTGAGGCATGGCCGAGATGGCGTCAATGGAAGAGCTTGGCACGTTCAGCGCGATGCCGTTATAGACGAGCGTGTAGCGAAGCTCGATCTTGGCAGCCGAACTCCCGTCATAGTTTTTGATGTCGCGCGACATGACCGTGGCGTTAGCACCGCTTGAGGCGAGCGCCTTCAGGAACTCATCCTGCCCGGCGCGCAAGCGGTCGCGGTAGGCTTGCAGTGCCTCATTCGAGACAGCAACACCCGACTTCTCGGACTTGGCTTTATAAATAGCCGCCGGTTCATCGCGAAATTCGACGATCACCGAAGTCATAGTGCCACTGCTCGCGCTCGCTACGGTAGGGGCGTTTGTTCGCAGCAGCGTGAAGCTCAATCCGCAGAGGATCAAGAGAATAAGAGCAAATCTGTATCGGGAAATTTTGCTGAGCATGTCGTTAATCTCCATCAAAAGGTTTGATAATTTTTGCAGCCGTACGAGGACTAAGTTTGAGAATCGCGGCCAGTAAAGGGGCCTTTTAACCTCTGAGGCCGCTTTCCAAAGTGGAGCGGCCTCAGAGATTGCTAAGAGTTCAGTTGCCTGCGACGAAACGCTGCACGAAGGTGTTGAGCTTCGTGGCAAGCGCGGCGCGCGTGACGTTTGCATTGGGCTCAACGCGCGGGCCAGGCAGAGCCATGAAGCCTGTCGGCGTCTGTTGCACGCTGGCCGGATAAACTTCGAGAAAACCCTTATCAATCGCGAGCTGCACGTAGCCGCGAAGATCAGCCGGAATCTGCGCGTTGTCTATCACCTCTTGCCCGGCTGCATTCTTGACCGCTGTGCCGGCTTTCGCTCTGGCTGCAGCGTCGAGTCCCAGAGCGCGCACGAAGGCGACCGCGAGATCGAGACGGCTGACAGTGCCTGCCGGGTCAAAGCTGGAGCCCACGGCGCTCATCAGGCCGGCCCCAGCCTGTGTGCTTTCACCTGTATAGAAGTCGCGCAGGGTCGAGCCCTTCGAGGTGACGGCTTCGGCTATCGCTGCGAAATCGTCCGAGACATCCGTGAACTTGGGAGCTGTGCCCACCGTCTGGCGCAAAGGCGTATTCAGAGCGAGTGAGCGAGCGAAGGCTTCACGCGTCACAAAGGCTTCGGGTTGGAAAGAGTTGTCCGCGAGTACGTCAATGCGACGATTAAGGACTGCCAGTTCAATCTCGGTCTTCGCCGCGTGTGCTTGAATATCGGCGATGGCCGGTGAGATGGTGATCCGCTTCTTGGTGATCGTGCCGGTAACGGCTCCAGGAGCGCCCGCGCCGGATGATGGAGTGCAGGGCGTGGTGACGCCGGCGGTGGTCAGACATCTTGCACCGCGAATCTCCAAAACCCACTCGCCCGCCACAGGCCCTTTGACGACGACCTGCCTGGTCGGCGCATTCAGTACGGGCAGGCCGATACCGCTCGAATAGGTTTTGCCGTTGGGGTCTGTCAACAGGATTCCGACCGGATTGGTCGTGCCCTGGTATCTCATGGTCGCGAAAACGTCCAGCACATCCGTGCCCACTTCCACTGTCAGCTTTCTGGCATTGGGCGAGTCCGGGCCGGGCGTCGCGACAGGGTTATAGGTCATGCTGAATGGCACATTGCTCGCAATGGTTTCGAGCTGCGCGTTAAATGTCGGATTGTTGAACGAGCCATAGTTCTTCGAGCGATTGAGCACCTTGTCAACAGCCGCGTAGGAGTTGACGTAGCCTGCGCCGACTTCCCAGTCTTCACGACCGGGCATGCGCGTCGCCGTGCTCGTCAGGATGCTCTTGATTTCGTCCATACGGTTGAGCGGATCGTTCATCAGCTCCGGATCGTTTGAGAGCGTCGGGTCGGCGTCGAGCATGAGCGCGACCGTCCCGGCGACAAACGGGGTCGCCATCGAAGTACCTTGAATCTGCGTGTAGAACGGAATGAAGGCCGCCGGAATCTCTTGATCATTAGCGCCGCCGTTGGCGACCAGATTTGTGATCGAGCGCGTCGAGACCAGATTCGCAGTGAATCGCGTGTTAGCCGGAAATTCACGGCCATGCCCGGTGGCAGTGATGGTCGGCGCATCGAAATCATCTAGCGGGTCGGCATTACCCAGGCGTTCCTCGCGCGGCAATCCACGCGAACTGCCGTTGGCGAGCCCACCCTCTTTATGACCATTGGCAACGCCGATCACCCAGGGCGCTTTCGCATAGCGATTCCAGGTTCCCTTGCCGGGGCCGGAGTTCGCGCCCGCGAAAAGGATGACCACGTTACGGTCGTAAAGTGTTTTGCTCGCGATGTTGATTGGATCATCCAGACTGAAAGGAGCAAAGTTGCCGTATGAGTTCGAGATGATGCGAATGTTGTAACGAAACTGGTTGGCTATGGCCCACTCCCATGCGCCGATTGCGTTGAGGACTAAAAGGCCCGCGCCCATACCTGCGCCGATAAGCTTGGCTCCGGGCGCAACGCCCGCGTAACGACCGCCTGACTGAATGCCTGAGCCGGCGATGATCCCGGCGCAATGAGTACCGTGGCCGACAGACTGGTCTGTGTTCGGAACATTCTCGACAAAAGCAAATGGAATGAATTGATTGGCAGAGGTGGTCAGACCCTCATGGGTCAAGACCTGCACATTCTGGATAACCGTTTGGCCGAGCTTGAGGTCGTTGTGCGTCGCATCAACACCGGAGTCAATGACCATCACGGAGAAGTCGCCGCGACCTGAGATGGGGTTTCCACCGTTGTCTCGCGTGAAGCTCGCGTCCCGGCGAATCCTATCAACGCCTGCCAGCACGCGCGCCTGATCCATGTAGTATTCAAGCTTGTCGTTGGACCAGATAGAGCGCACCGCCGGGTTGGCGGCGAGCGCCTTGAGCTGACCGGCGGTCGCCGTCACGCCCACCATGCCGAGATTTTGAAAGGTCGTTCCGCCAGCGATCCCCACGCCGCGCAACACGCCCAGATGCGAATCCTTGAGACCGTCGCTCGTGTTGAAAGAGACGATGACCGTGCCAAGGCTTGCATCGTCCGTCGCCGTGGTGAGTTGTTCCTGGAGCGTCGGGCTGAGGGTCGCGGCCCGTGCAGCAGCGCCGATGGCGGAGCAGATCACCAATATCGCGATAAATGTTGTGGCTATTCTCTTAATCATCTTCGGCCTCCGGTTTTAGGTCTTTTCGGACTTAGCAGGTTTTTTCAATTCTTCGGTGTCATCCGTCTCAAGCGGGGTATCACCCGTAACTAACACCAGCAAAATAACCGAAGGGAATTGAGAAAAACTTGAGGCTTGGGGAAAGACTAAAAAAGGCCGTTTTCGTTATGAAAAACGGCCTCTTTCGAGCTTGAAGAAATGGGGCTGAGGGGTTGAGGAAAACTTGAGGCGAGCAGAACCGGTGGTTCGAGACTTCGTTTGAGCCGGCGGAGGTCTTTCAGCCTGACTGATGTGTACTATTCTATGACGGCTGCGAAACCTTCGCCCTCGCCGGATCACATGGCAGGGAATTCGTCCCTGAGCTTGCCGAAACGGAAGGGCTCATTGATGCGAACTGTGGCTTTGCGTCGCGTCTCTTTGAGCCAGTCCGTGAGCTTTGCCGCCTCACGCTGGGTGGTTAGTTTTTGGCGTATCCCCGGCGTAGCCTCCGCGAGCGTCAACGCGCGCGCCTGCTCGTGCGTTGAGACCTTGATGATGTGAAAACCGTAGTCCGTCTGCACGACGCTGCTGATTGCGCCGGGCTTCAAAGCAAACGCCGCGTCGTCGAAGACGCGCGGGTGAGAGTCGCGCGTGAACGTTCCCAGATCGCCGCCGCGCTCGCGCGAAGACGGATCGTCTGAAGACTCGCGAGCCAGCGCCGCGAAATCAGCGCCCGCGGCGGCCCTTTGGCCCAACTCTTCGGCGCGCTTCCGGCGGCGCTCCATCTCTTCACCCAAGGCTTTGACGAGCGCATCGCCCGTTAGTTTCTTCTCTCTTTCTAATTCCTGCTTGACCAGATTGGGACGCGCCGCGACGAGGATATGCGAGGCCGTAACACGCTCCGGTTGTTGAAAGTCAGGCTCGCTCCTGTGGGCGTTGTAGTAAGTTTTGATGTCGTCCTCGGAAACGGTCACGCCTTTGCTCAATTCCGCGCGCATCATCTCGCCGTAAATCTCCGTCTTGATGACCTCTCGATATTCATCGCGGGTCAACTTATTCGCGGCCAGGTACTCATCATATTTTTGATCGCCGCCGAACTGGGCCACGGTCTTGCGCTCTGCCTCTGCCAGTTTCTCAGGTGCTATCTTGAGCGAGCGCTGCTCCTCCGCCGCCTGCGAAATCAGCGTGCGGTCAATCAGCTCGGAGACGATGCCTTCTTTGAGCTGTTCGAGCGTGCGGCGTCCCTCTTCCGAGTTAACGTCAATTTCGAGCGCCTCGCGCCCGTTCTTCAAATACATCTCGTAAAGCTTGGTTGCGATGTTGCGACCGTTGACGGAGGCTACGACCGCCGGAAGAGCTGGCGCGGCAGCATTGCTTGTCTGCGACGGCGCACTCCTTTGACAGGCGGCGAGCGCGGCGAGAAGGATGAGCACAATGATACGCCAGCAGGCGCTTGTTCTATAGAGACGTTGCATGTTGATCCTTCGTCTTGTTGCGGTCGCTGATTCTAGCATGGATTTTTTAAATGTCCTTCGGCTTGAGCCCATCGCTCACGAGTCGCACTCCGAGCACGAACAGGAAGATGCTGAAAGCCGGTGCGAGCAGCACGAAGGCGTGATTGGCTAGCATTGTCGGGTCTGCTGCCGCTGTCAGCATGTTGCCCCAGCTTGCCTCCGGCTCTTGCAATCCGACGCCCAAAAAGGAGAGCGCCGTCTCGGCCAAAAGAAAAGCGGGCAGCATCAGTGTCACCTGCACGACGAGGGGGCGCAAGGCATTCGGCAGAATGTGACGAAAAAGGATGCGCCGTTGCGTGAGTCCAATGCTCTCGGCTGCGAGCACGAACTCGCGCCTGCGCAGGGCCTGGACAAGACCGCGCGTGAGACGCGCCATCTCGGCCCACCCGACCAGTAGAAAAATCGAGATCAGGAGCAGAGCGGCGCGCGAGGGCGGCAACTCCAGCGGAAATGCCGCGCGTGCCGCGAGTATCAACACCAGTAACGGCAGCGACATCATCACATCAGCCGCGCGCATCAATGTCTCGTCCACAATGCGTATACGCACATAACCCGCGATACAACCGATGATGATACCGAGCGCGCTCGCCGCGAGCGTTCCCAGCGGGCCTACCAGCAGAGAGAAGCGCGAAGCGATCAGAAGCCGCGACCACCTATCTCGCCCCAAAGCGTCCGTGCCCAACAGATTGAGACGCGGCGCAACGCCCCCCGCCGCCGCCTCACGCAAGCCGAACAGATGCCTGTCTGTTGGCCACACTCCAAGCAGCCTGTACTGGTAGCCGCGCGCGAACAGCTCAAGCGGGAATGGCCGCTCCGTCTGTTCCGCATAACGACGTTCGAGCGGATCAACGAGGCGGCGCGCGTAGATAAAGGGGCGCACATGCCAGTTGCCCTGCGCGTCGCGAAATCGAATCTCGCTCGGGGGCGCAGACGGCTCGCCGCGCGACTGCGCGCGATAATCATAAGGCGCGAGAAGCTCAGCGAAGATGGCCGCCGTATAGAAAATACAAACGATTGCCAGACCGGCAAAGAAGCGAGCGCGCCGCCGAAGCGCCCGCCCGCCTAAACCGAAGCGCGTGCCCGCTTCAAACTCGCGCACTTCTTTTGCAGCGAGAAGAGACGAATCCGTTGCTTCAACCTTTGGCACCGTGACGTTCTTCATTATCATCCGGCGGGCATCGCAGTCTCGGCGTGAGATGTTTTCACGGCGGTCGCGGCTCCGCGCTCGCGCTGAAGGCGCGGATCGTTCAGGCGTAGAAGAATATCTGCGACCAGATTACCGACAAAAACGGCGGTCGCCGTCACCAGTACCACGCCCATCAACAGCGGCACATCGCGGTTGCGCACGGCGACGACGCTCAGTTGGCCCAATCCGGGCCAGCCCAGCACCGTCTCGACAATCACAGAGCCGCTCATGACGCCACCCAGCGAGTAACCGAATATCGTAATCAGCGGATTGAGCGCAGAGCGTAGCGCATGGCGAAGTATGACGACCCTTTCCGACAGTCCCTTGGCACGCGCCACCTGCACGAACTCCTCTTGGAGCGCCACGCGTAGTCCATCTCGCACCTGTGCGAGAAAGAGCGCGACGAGCGGAACTGAAAGCACCATCGCGGGCACAATCACACGCGCCAGCCGGGCCGTCCAGCTTTCGCCGGGCGCGGGCTGGCCAATGGTAAATAGCGAGGTGCGCACGGCAAAGGCCAAAGCGACGAGAGCGAGCACGATGCGCGGCGTTGATGCCGCGAGCAGGATAATTGCGGAGCACAGGCGGTCGGCCCGGGAACCAGCGCGCCGCGCCGCGAGCGCGCCTAAAGAGATAGCAATGGCCCATGCGAAAGCGAGAGCCAGCGCGGCCAACATGAGCGTGTTGATGAGCCTTGATCGAATAATGCCCCCGACCGGAGCATGATAAAAAAATGATTGGCCCATCTGCGCTTGCGCGATGTCGCCAAGCCAGCGCAGGTAACGCATATGAAGCGGCTGATCCAGTCCGTAGGTACGGCGCAATTCCCTAAGCGACTGTTCCGACACGAGCGGGTCGCCCTGAAGCGCGGTCAGCGCGTCGCCCCCGGCAGCCGCAAGAAGCGTAAACGTCAGAGCCGAGACGATCAACAAAACTACCAGCCCTTGCAGCAGCCTCCAGAAGATCATTTTTAGTATTAAATTCATCTTTCAGCGATAAACAGCTCGGTATGCGGCCCATCGGGAAAACTCTCCGAAGGCCGATGGTCGAGAGCTTATCTAACATCTATTGATAAGCCGCGACAAGGGCCGGCGCGATAAAGGCTCTGGACAATAGCTACGTTTACGTGATTGAATCCGCATCGCATCCCTCGCGATGGGAGTCAAGCAGGATTGATTTCACTTACCGGACAGCGCCCGCACAAAAACCAATGAGATACCTGATGCTACGCAGATACTTCATCGCCTTCCTGTTGCTGCTGGCAGCCGCTTTGACTGCCGGCTGTCTTAACCAGAATCAAACGCCCGCGCCGCAGGGCAATCAAAGCGCACAGACACAACGCGAGCGCGTCGCCGGCACACGCGGCGGGTCAGTCAGCTATCGCGTCGCGACACCTCCGAAGACCTTCAACTACGTGATGGCCTCAGACGTGGACACGCTCGTCGTCACGCTTTATTTGATGGGCGGAAGGCTGGCCGAATTCGATCACGACGCGCAGCGCTACGCGGGCGCTCTGGCCGAGAGCTGGCAGTGGGCGGCAGATGAGCGCACTCTGGAAGTTACATTGCGCGACGGCCTGCGTTTCTCCGACGGCCATCCCCTGACCGCCGATGATGTCGTCTTTAGTTTGCGCGCCATTTATGACGAGCGGACGGGCTCTCCTATCTTTCGCGACGCGATGACCATCGGCGGTCGCCCGATTGAAGCCGCCGTAGTGGACGGGCGCCGCCTGCGGCTGATATTCCCGGAGCCTGTCGCCGCGCCGGAGAACTATCTGTCGAATCTGGCCGTGTTGCCGCGACACATACTCGAAGAGGATTTCAACAAAGGAACTTTCAAGGACGCTTACGCGATCACTTCCGATGCGCCGCGCATCGTTGTCGCAGGGGCCTTTATGGCTGACGCGGTCACGCCCGGCGAGCGCATTGCTTTAAAGCGCAATCCAAATTACTGGAAGAAAGATCAGGCGGGCACAGCGCTTCCTTATCTTGACGGGCTGGTCATCGAAATCACCAGCGACGCTAATAATGGGATGGCGCGTCTGGGCCAGGGCACGCTAGATATATTCGACCGCATACGCCCGACCGATTACGCCTCACTGCGCACGTCACAGGGCTCTGTACGCGCCTATGATCTTGGGCCGGGACTCCTGACGGATCACATCGTCTTTAATCAAAATCTGGGACAACAAAACGGCAAATCGGTAGTTGACCCGACGAAGAGCGCGTGGTTTACGGATGTGCGTTTTCGTCGTGCCATCTCGCATGCGATTGATCGAGCGTCAATCGCCTCTTCGACTTTACAGGGACTGGCGACGCCTCTCTATGGATTTGTCTCACCCGGCAACAAGGGATGGGCGGCCACTGATCTGCCGCGCACGGAATACGATCCGGGGCGCGCGCGCACACTGCTTACAGAGGCGGGCTTCCAATTGCGAGGCACGCAGGATGCTCCGGAGCTTTATGACGGGAAGGGCAATCGAGTAGAGTGGACGCTCGTCGTCCCGGCGGAGAGCGAGCCGCGCGTAGCAATGGCGGCTGTGATTCAGGAGGACCTCGCGCGTTTGGGGATGAAAGTGCAGATCGCGACCATCGAAAACAGCCAGGTGACGGCCCGTCTCTCGCAGAGCTATGAATACGATGCCATCCTTTTCGGCACGTCCGTGACGGAGCCCGATCCCTCCTCTTACACAAATTTCCTGCGCAGCAGCAGCCCTTCGCACCAGTGGTATCCGAAACAGGAAAAACCCGCCACCCCGTGGGAAGCGCGGATTGACGAATTGATCGCCGCACAGGCGCGCGAACGAGACACACAGCGCCGCGCCGCTGTCTTTCGCGAAATACAGCAGATACTCGTTGATCAATTGCCAGTCATTCCAATCGTCACGCGACACATCACGTCTGCGGCCAACACTCGCGTCGGCAACTATCGTCCGAGCCCGCTCTTCCCCTACTCGCTGTGGAACGTCGAAGAATTGTTCGTGCGTAAATAAAGCGATACTTGCTTAAAACAAAATAAAGCGCGGTCGTCAATTTCCGAATTTGACGACCGCGCTTCCATCTATTTTGAGTTTATCTTTTTATTGTTAAGTGGTCTTCGAGATAGCAGCCAGCGCATGCGCGAGTTCGACGCGCGTCAGGGCGCTGCCGGGACGAAACATCCCGCCGTCCGGTGTAAGGAATCCGCGCGCGATGGCAACAGCGACATAGCCGCGCAGGTTTGAAGGAATCGCCATGGCGTCCGCAAGTGCCAGCGGTTGAGAGTTTTTTGCTTCGGCTTCGGAACGTAGGCCCGCCGCGCGAACGAGCGCGACCGCCGCCGTCAGACGATCAACGCTGTCATATGGACGAAATGCACCGCCAGCAGTGGTGTTGATAAAGAGCGGTCCGCCCGGCGCGGCCTGCACGCTCTCCACAAAAATACTCGTCGTCGCGTCCGTCACATCCGTATAGGTGGGCCTGGCTGGTAGATACTGCGGCACCCGCGCGCCCGTCACAAGCGCCGACGCCAAATCCGCGCGCGAGACCGCATAACCCGGGCGAAAATTGTTGCCAAAGGGAGCCATGACGAACGTTCGCAGGGCTTGATAAATATCGGCACGGGAAGCAGTGCTTAAGCCCTCAATATCCGAGAGCGGCGCATACTGTACGCGCGTCACTTCCATCACGCCCATAAATGGCTGAGTCGTTCCGGCTATCCCTGCTACGTTGCCGACGCGCGCGCGCCATGCTCCGGCTGAAGGCATCTTGATCGCTACGCGCTCGCGTTTGCTCGTCAGCCCCGACCCGCTGGAATTATCCGAATTCTGCTGTCGCGTCCCCGTAGCATCCGTCACCGTCAGACCCAGATTATTCAAACTCGTCATCGGCCCCCACGCGATCTCGACGGAAGCGAGCAATGCATTCTCAGGAATGTTGAAGGATGATTCCGACTGTGAAGCGCCCGGTGTGACCGTGCCAATAAATTGCTGCAAAGGGTCTGTGATGAACTGTGCCTGGCCGCGATCAAGAGCGGCGCGCCAGAGGCCCATGCGCCGACCGGCGAAAGCCGCTTCAAGCACGGCCGCGTGCGCATTCAACATTCCAGCGCCGACCTCATGCATATAATAACCGGAGAGCGGAGTGGCGCTGCGTTGCAGTATGTCGCGGACATCCGCCGGCGTCAGCTCCGGATTCGTCTCAAGCATGAGCGCGATAGTCCCCGCGACCTGCGGCGCGGAAAAGCTCGTCCCGCGCGCCGTCGTATAGTAGGGAGTTTCAGCCGGAGTTAGTTGCGTTGTGTCCGCACCGGCCAGACCGATTGCGCCCGTAGCCGAGACGGTCGAGCGCAAACTGACTACGTTATCGCCCGGCGCGACCAGAGTCGGACGAAAAAGCGCGCTGCCAAAATCACCACGCGATGAGAAGTCGGCCAGACGCCCTTGCCCATCGGTTGCGCCAACGCTGACGACCCACGGTGCGACCGCATAAGGATTGAGCGAGTGGAGACCGTCGCCCGTATTGCCCGCCGAGAAGACGACGTTGATGCCATGCTCCACGAGCAGCTTTGTGGCGACGTTGACCGGATCGTTAAAGTCGAAGACGGTATCGGCGGAGAAACTGCAATTGATGATGCGCGTGTTATAGCGCGAGCCATTCATCAGAAGATAATCGAAACCCGATAAGACAAAAGAGAGGGTCAAATCGCCCGCGCTCAAACCAAGGAGGCGCGCGTTGGGCGCAACGCCAGCGTGTTTGCCGCCCGACTGCATACCGCTGCCCGCGATAAGCCCGGCAACGAATGTCCCGTGCCCGTAAACCTGATCGGTGTTTTGCAATCCCTCAACATAGACTGGACTGTTGAACCCGACGCCGATGCTCTGCGTATCAGCCATCTTGACGTTCTGCACAACGCGGCCCGTAAGATCGGAGTGTGTGCCGTCGAGACCTGTATCAAGTACGGCGACGGTCGCGCCGCGCCCGGCCAGGGGCAGCCCCACATTCTTTCGCGTCAGGTCGGCATCGCGTCGCACGCGATCAACGCCTGTGATCGCCTTACGCGTATCCGCCGTTGATTCGAGCGTGCGATTGCCGTAGATTGAGCGGACATTCGAGAGATGTGAGATTTCAATAATGTCCGTCCGCTTGGCCGTGATCGCGATCATCGGCAGGACATTGTAACGCGTCCCGCCGAGCACGCCGATGCGTTGAAGATCAGAGATATCGGCGTCAGTCGGCGGCGCATGATAGACGATAACAGCAGCTATATTGCTATCATCGGTCGGATCGGCGAGCAATAGCGCCAGCTCCGGATCAATGCTCTGCAAGCCGCGCTGCGCATCGGCGCGCGTGCTGGCGACCAAGCCGTAAGGCACTGGAAGCGTTATGCTGTCGGCTCCCGTCACCGTCACGCCGTTAGCCTTCAGTATAGAGATCATATCCGCGCCGGTTACGGTCACACCGCTCGGCGAAATGGAGAAAATCTGGCCGTCGGCTCCCGTCACCGTCACGCCATCAGCACCTGTAACGGTCACACCGTCCGCGCCCGTGACCGTGACGCCATCAGCACCCGTGACGGTCACGCCGTCCGGGCCCGCTCCGGCAACGCCGTCCGCGCCTGTAACCGTGAGGCCGTCCGCGCCTGTGACGGTTACGCCGTTGCCACGCCTGAAAGTGACGGAGTCCGCGCGATAGGTTTTGCCATCCGCGCCTGTGACGGTCACGCCGTCTGCGCCTGTGACAGTCAGGCCGTCTGCGCCTGTGACAGTCACGCCGTCCGGGTTCGACGCCAAAACGCGATTCGGCGCGACGTAGGTAGCACCATCAGCGCCTGTGACCGTGACACCATCAGCGCCTGTGACGGTCAAGCCATCGGCACCGAACGGCGTAATTCCATTGACCTTGAAAGCGAGCAGATTGTCGGCGCCGGTGACGGTCAGGCCCGAAGTGCGCACATAGTTCACACCGTCAGCGCCGGTCACGGTGAGTCCGTCGGCTCCCGTCACCGTCAAGCCGGCAATGACCGGGCCTGCACCAAGTAGGAAGACGAGAGCTAACGCGAAGAACTGCTGCAGTTTTTTGGAGGTCAGGGCATTGATCATATTTGGGAGTCGACTACAATCTCGCACGTGCGCTTTTGAAATTTTCTGCTCAATTAAGATGGAGACGCACAGGCAAGATGCCCGCGAAGATGGACAGGGGAAAATATCATGGTTATCTGTATCCATTTATTACATCTGTGTTCTAATTTGGTTGCAGCGACTACCTGCCGCCAAACTATCATTTCGTCCTGAGGGGTGGCATGGCCGCGCCGGGCGCGTCCATCCCTGCCGGTCTTTAATTGACGAGTTCCTGGTAAACCTTCTTCGTGTCAGCCGCCGGATCAACCCCTAATTCTTTGCGCAGGAGGCGGACCAGGTTCTCATACTGTTCTTTGACGGCGACGCGATTACCCGTCGCCGCATGAGCCCGCATGATCATGCAATGAATATCTTCGCGGAATGGGTCTTCGTGCAAGATTTGCTGTGCGAGGTATAGCGACCGTTGCCATTCCTGCATCTTTTGTGCCACGGCGGCGAGCGATTCCAGCATACGCAGGTGCTGCTCGCGATAATAGGAGCGCTGCTCTTCGACCCAGTCATCGTAACTGCCCTGCATAAAATCGCCCCGATAAAGCACGATGGCCTGTTCATAAGCCTCTATGCAGCGCTCTATCTCTCTGGCGCGGCGCGCGCCCTCGGCTTCGGCGACCAGACGGTCAAACTCCTCCGTATCTATGCGATAGGAGAATTCCGGATTAAGCAGATAATCCCCGTCGCGATAGAGCAGGAATTTTTG
>JBKKAL010000259.1:0-3334 GCA_046714695.1 Pyrinomonadaceae bacterium | reverse complement strand
TTGATCATTACTCCGCGTCCCGGCTGTCGGAGTCCACGACCTACGAAACGCTTCGGGATGAACACGTTCCCGACTGGGAGCTTGCCCGCTACCTAGAGATTATCTAGGCCATAAGGGCCTAGCCCGGACCATAATCTTCAAACCTTGGCTGCGATCAGTCCGGCCTCCGCCTTGGCAGACTTCCTGCACCAAACATCCCTGAATCACTACCCCGTAAATCTCACAATCAAAGGAAAACTCTCTTGCAGCGCAAGGTCTTCTCCGCACACGTTCCGTTTGGCACTTCACGCTTGTCAAACAACTCGTGCAAAGGTATCAGTCGAATCACCGTAACTGGAGCGGCATCATGAAACCCCTTATTGGCATCACCGGTCGCCGTCTGGCCGCAGGCAGTGTACACAGCTATCACTCGAGGTTCGGCGACCTGCACCTCGACGTCTTCTGGTCGGACAATGCCAGACGCATCCACGAGGCAGGAGGCATTCCGGTGCTTCTGCCCTTTGAATCATCCGAGTCCGAGGTGATTGACCGCCTTGACGCACTGTTGGTGACCGGCGGTCAAGACGTCCACCCTGACTTGTGGGGAGGTGACCTCACGGCCGTCGACGCTGGTGCAGATCCTAGGCGAGACGCCAATGTACATGACCGGGAACGCGACCTGTACGAGATTTCGCTTGTTCGCGCTGCCGTGGACCGACGACTTCCGGTACTTGGGATCTGCAGGGGTCACCAGGTTCTCAATGTCGCCCTAGGTGGAAGCCTTGTAGAGGACATCCCCATCACCAGCGTCATTCACGCGGCCCAGGAGCCACCACCCAACCCCGGCACACCGGATCATGTAGTCACCTCCGTCGAACATTCGCTTGTGCGCGATCTCTATGGAACATCGTTCCAAACGAATTCCTTGCACCATCAAGCCGTAGGTGAATGTGGCGCTGGAGTTCTCGCGACCAGCCACACCGCCGATGGATGCATCGAATCCATTGAACTCACCGGTTATCCCGTCCTTGGAGTGCAGTGGCACCCCGAATGGCATATTGATCTCGACCCCGTTTTTCCGTGGCTCGTCGAAGCTGCGCGCAACTATCTACTCCAAACGACCGGAACGGGGTTCCTAGAACGATGACACCAGCTGCAACCGCGACCGCAACTACAACGGATGACCTCTCCTATGAGGGGTGGGCCAACAAAACTAGTGCACTGGAAATTCCAACTGGAATGCTCATCGGCGGTGAGAGTACGGCGGCATCGTCGGGGGATGAAGCACCGCTCATAAGCCCAAGGGACGGGGCCGAGTTAGGCCGGCTTCCTCTAGCAACGGAAGCGGATATCAACCGCGCGGTCATCGCTGCCAAGCTCAGTTTCAAAACATGGAGCCGATACTCCCCACGGGAACGCGGCCTCGTGCTTTTGAGATGGGCAGACCTCATTGAGGCCAACCGTCAAGAGCTTGCGCTCCTCGTGGCGCTTGAGATGGGCAAGCCTGTGTCCACCGCCTACGAGATCGAATTGCGCACAACGATCGCCCTCTTCCGATGGTATGGCGAAGCCTCCGATAAGCTCATGGATGAAAGCCCCCGTGGCCACCACAACTCCGTTGCCCTCATAACAAGAGAACCGGTAGGCGTTGTTGTCGCCATCGCACCCTGGAATTTTCCGCTTACGATGGCTGCACTCAAGGTGGCGCCGGCCCTGCTGGCCGGCAACGCCGTCATCCTCAAACCTGCGAGCCAGTCTCCTCTGTCTGCACTGCGGCTTGCTGAGCTCGGGCTACAAGCAGGTCTTCCGCCAGCTGCCCTCCAAGTTGTCACTGGCAGCGGTGCGACCACAGGTGCAGCGCTTGCAATGCATCATGATGTGGCAACACTGGCGTTTACAGGTTCAACTGAAGTCGGGTTGCAGCTGCTCCGATACTCCTCAGAGTCAAACGGCAAACCTGTCTACCTCGAGCTCGGAGGCAAATCACCGCACATCATCTTTGATGACGCCCAGGACCTGGACAAGGCTATTGACATGGCGGCTTGGGCCATCGCCTTCAACTCTGGGCAGATGTGCACTGCCGGTTCCCGCCTTTTAGTCCAGAAAAGCATCCTGAACGAGGTTGTGGCGGGCGTTGTCGAAAAACTAAAGGCCTGGGTGCCAGGTGATCCCCTTGATCCAGCAACTAAGCTTGGGCCTCTTTCTTCCGAAAGGCATCGAAGGGAAGTGCTGAAAGAAATTGCCGCAGGAGCTACGAGCGGCGCTACGTTGATCACGGATCCTGACCCGGTGCCCGACCGCATCGGCTCGTATCTCCAGCCGAGCGTTTTCGTCGACGTCGATCCGGATTCAAGGTTAGCCCAACACGAAATTTTCGGGCCGGTTTTGGCAGTAACGGCTTTCACTGACGATGAAGAGGCCATAGCAATCGCGAATAACTCAAGTTTCGGATTGGCGGCGGGAGTCTGGACCTCCAATCTTAACCGGGCCCACCGCATGTCACGCCAACTCGCAGTCGGCAACGTTTGGATTAACTGCTACGAAGAAGGCGATCTTACTACCCCGTTTGGTGGCAGAAAGCTATCCGGTTACGGATCGGACAAAGGCCTTCACGGGCTTGAGAAGTTTACGACCCTCAAAACGACCTGGATCGAATTGTAAGTACCAACAGTGCGACCTTTTTGGTCCGGCCGGCAGGTTGAGGGCGACAGCAGTTGTTCCCCCACGCGTTCTGCTGGATAGTTCATTACGTATGCAAAAGCGCTCGGTCGGAGTTCCCGGCCGAGCGCTTTTGCATAATTTCAGTGCTACACATAAGCAAAGTCCTCGGTTCTGCAGGCTCGGAGGCGGACCGATAGCTCGGCTGCCAGCGAGGGTCGAAAAGTGAGCCATTTTGGCAGATAGCGTGAGTTGGTACCGGCGTTCCGTGTTGTTGGTGTGCAATCTCGCTACATCGTGAACACTGAATCTCGTCGCTTCGTGGACGCTGAGTCTCACGACTTCGTATGTCCTGTCTCATTACTTCGTGTACACACGATCTCATGACATCGGAGACACGATGTCTCAGCACATCGTGAACACTGGCCGGGTCGGTTGGTGTTGGCAGAGTCAATCTCATGACCAACGCTCTCTCTCCCGCTACCCGCGCCACGATCATCAATTACGACCCCGCCCAACCCCATGCCTTGTCCGTGAGCGAGTTCTGCAAATCCGTCAGGATTTCCCGCAGCGTGTTCTACAAAATCCGTCAGCGCGCAGCCAGCGAATCCGCGGCGGCGCTGCATCCGCGCTCCCGGGCCCCGAAACAGCCGGCGCGCCGCTACGGCACCGAGGTGGTGAACGAGTTGGTGAGGAT
>JBKKAL010000258.1:0-32698 GCA_046714695.1 Pyrinomonadaceae bacterium | reverse complement strand
GCGCTAGACTGTAGCCCAGGGCGCAAGCCCTGGGATTAGTCACGCACAAAGACACCGAGCCCCTGAAGGGGGCGACAGACGCGCAACGTTGAACTTATGTCGCCCCCTTCAGGGGCTTTAATTCATTACTACGCTCTCTCCCACGGCTCGCGCCGTGGGCTACACTCTGCCGCCCCTTGCAGGGGCTTTTTCAAACACCTTCCAGGATTTAAAATTCCGCAATCTCAAATTGCTTTCATCCTTCATCTTTGCCGCCTTCATCCTTGCTTTTGCGGTTCACATGACATCTTGCCTGGGCAGGGCTTTTTTCGGCGGGGGTGGCGCGGTGGCCGTCGCTGCCAAACGGCCCTTACCCTGATAGCCATCGGCGACAGTGGATGGTAATGACTCGAACGAGAGGGTGAGATCGTTCTCGTTTCCAGTAAACTGCCCTTTCGCTCCGAGCAGGTTGACGGGCGGCCCGACCAGTGTACCGGCGTTGAAGCGCGCGAGACTGACCTCACCATTTCCCTTAACGATCCCCGTCGTCGCTTCTTTTAACTCGCGCGCTTGCGCTGCGCCCGCGCTCTTGATGTCATAGATAAAAGTGGCGAGACTGCCCTCTCGCATGACGTTGAAGCTGCCTTCGAGCCGAAAGTCCTCGGTGCGCGCGGCGAATCCGCCCGACATTGTGAATTCGCCCGACGTGATGCGATAGGGCCGAAGGTTTGCCTGCCAGGTTTTACCAAGATCGAGTTTGAGAGCGCGCTCATTCTCAATCGGAATAGAAACGACCTTGTAGGGAGTCGTCAACACTTGTGTAGTCATCGAATCCGGCGGCGGCGACGATTCAATGATCCGCACAGTACCGTCAGCAGCGCGCGTGATCTCTACGCCGAACCCTCCTGTGCGGCGCTGTCCGAGGAAGGCAGCGACCACAGCCATCCCGTTGAAAGCATCATCGCCCAATACCGGCAGGTTATCATCCAGCCGCCGTAGCTCCTGATAAGTCTGGGCATCTCGCGCGACGGCGACGAAGGATTCGCTCACCTGATTGTGTGCGCCCTGCCCTAAAATCTTGATCTTACTATCCACATTTTCCCTCTCGACGGGCGATGGGCCGGGCGTCACGCTCCTATTTTCCGTTTGCTTATTGTTCTGCGCAGACTGCTCTCCTGCACCCGTGTTGCAACCCGCCGCGCTTGCGCCGTTGATCGTAAGCGACAGCAATGCGACGACGATGCTTGTTTTTATGCCTAACATAAGACCTCACTCTCATTTTACTGATTCCGTCGAGCAGGCCACCGCGCCTTGTCGCCTACCCGAAGCTTTGAACGTCGCACCTAGCATAAGGTTGCATACAGTGCCGGGTGATTAATGACGAGCGACAGGCAAGAGCGATTCTAACTTGTCAATTATTACCCGTCACCCGGACAGCGATCTCTTTCGTACGCGCGCCCAGGTAAACTTCGTCAACCGTCATGACGCGGCCTTCGCTGAAGACTTCCCTGCCCGCCGCGACCGTCAACCGCACGTCGCGCGCAGAAGAGGCGAAGACGAGCGTATGGACGGGATCATAAACTGGAAGCTGGTGCGCGCCATCAAGCCCGATTACCACCAGGTCAGCCTGTAACCCTTCGGCTATCGCGCCTGTTTGATCGCCCAGGCCGAGAGCGCGTGCGCCTCCAAGCGTTGCGGCAAAAAGCACATCGCCTGCCTCCGTCATTCGCTTCGAGCCGGATTGAGAATCGCTTGCGCGCGACATCAGGGCGGCGAAACGCGCTTCTTCCAGCAGGTCGCAAGTATTATTACTCGCCACCGAATCGCTGCCGAGCCCCGTTTTCAGGCCACGTTCGATGAACGAAGCGAAGGGTGCGTGGCCGTGGCCGAATTTTGCATTCGACTTGGGACAATGAGCAATGCTTGCCTCCGCCTCTTTGATCGTTTCGATGTCGGCCTCGTCCACATTGATGCAATGTGCGAGCAGGGGGCGGGTGCGAAGCACGCCCGTAGTTTTCAGATATTGTATGGTCGAGACGCCGGGAGCACGCCATTCTATACCGCGACTCGCGAGCCCCACGGCAAACGGCCCACGCCCCTCGCGCATGAGTTGATCTTCAGCGAGCGATTCTGCGGCGTGCATCATCAACGGCAATCCTTCGGCGAGGGCGAAATCTGCGATCAGCTCAAGCTGCGGAGCGCTGACCGTGTATGGCGAATGCGGCGACACGCCGAGGCGCACAATTGGGCTTTCATACTCACGAAGCTTAAAGATTTTCTCGCGTAACTTCTCGAACTGTTCCCTCGCAAGCATCGGGTCAGGGCCGAAGCCCTCCTGATAAACCGTGCCGCGAAGCCCGACATCGCTCAGCGCACGTAGCGCTGCACTCGCCGCATCGCTCGCATCACCAAGGCATGTCACGCCCGCGCGCGCCGCCTCGACCGCTCCCCAAGTAGCCGAGACGTAGAGATCATCCGGCGTCATGCGTTCCATGCGAGCCTTCGTCAGTTTCTTGAGCCAGCCTGAGAAATCACTCTCCACGTCATCGAGGAATCCACGCATGGCCGTTAATTCAAGGTGTGAATGCGCGTTGACGAAACCGGGCAGAATCGCCGCCTCTCCGAACTCCCGCACATGAGCTTCGGGAAATCTTAAATGAAGAGCGCTTCGCTGGCCCACGCCTGTAATGCGCTTGCCTTCGACAGCCACCGCGCCGTCCTCAATCCTTTCGGACGAGATCGGCAATACCCATCTTGCGCAATAAAGAGTCGTCATCGGTTTCAAGAAAGGTCAGTTTAATTCTCTCCGCCACCGGATTAAAGTTGAATCGTCTTTCATCGGAAATTCTCGACATCAACTATCGCACGCTCCTCGCCGGCGCTTCGGCGTCCTTCTCCTCCTCCAGCGCGCCTGAGCCAGAACCACAGCAGCCCGGAGAGCGCGATGACGATTCCGCCCGTCGCCGCAACCGGACGGATGCCATAAGTATCTGCGGCGGCTCCCGCAGCGAACATCGAGCCGACCATCATCAGCGTCGTCAAAGTCTCGTAGGACGCGAAGACGCGACCGCTGTAACGATCATCGGTGCGCGTCATGATGATCGTTTGCTGCGCCGTCCACCAAATCGCAAAGTTTATCTCGCGCGCGACTAGTACGAGTGCCGCGCCCCAGAGCGTTGGCATCAGGCTAAAGAGCGCCAGACCGCAGCCGTCGAAGATCATCGAGCGGCCCATGCGCGAGCCCAGAGAATCGCCCGCCGCACTATTGAAGCGGCGCGCGAAGGGTGCGCCGATCACACCGCCCAAACCCATCGCGACGAATAGCACGGAGATACCAAAGTCTGTTGGGCGCGCAAAGAGCGAGCCCGCCGCCTCCACGCCCAGACGCGCGCCGAAGATACTGTAGAGCGCACGCGCGACGCCATTGCCCAGGCCCCAACCAGCGGCGACGATAAAAATGGCCCGCAACACATGCTGGCTATGGACGTAACGCAAGCCTTCCCGAAAGTCTCCCAGCGCGCGACTGACCAGAGCGAGCGGAGACGGCCGTGAATTATTCCGTCTTGAAGAAATTTCAATCTCAACGGCTCTTTCAAGCCCGCCCACGCTCTGTTCCTCCTGCGGCGATTCGATGGCGCTCTTACGGGTAGCTCGGCGAATGCGTCGAATCATTTCGGCGGAGACAAGAAAGGTCGCCGCGTTGAGGATAAAAACAGTGTTGCGCCCGACGAAGGTCGCGATGATGCCGCCCATGGCGGAGCCGATAGCGATAGTCGCAGCAGTGGTCGAAGCCGAGAGCGAGTTTGCTGCCAGAAGCTCATCGGCGCTCTTCACTATGTTGGGAATTGAAGCCCGCTTGGCTGCGTTGAAGAAAGCGGAGACCGAGAAGAGAGATGCGCCGACGATGTAGATTAGCGGCAGCGAAGGGCGCGCACCGGCGATGATAAACAGAAGCGCCAAAAGAGAGCGTGCAATATCAGCCGCGACCATCACGCGACGACGATCAACGCGATCAACGACGACGCCCGCCAGTGGGCCAAAGACGAACAGCGGCAGATGGCGCGCGACGGCATAAATGGCGATGGCGAGACCTTCGCGCCCTCGGCCTGCCAGTTGAATCGTCAGCGCGAGTACGGCGATGTTATTGAGCCAGTCGCCGATCTCGGAGATGACCTGTCCCGTCCACAGGCGACGAAAATCCGCGTTCCCCTTGAGCAGTTGGCGGTAGGTCAAAAACTTGCTCCCGTGAAAGAAGATTCGTTGAGACGGATAGAGGGCCGTGTCTTTCGCCGCGTCAATCGGGTTTGCCTCGCGCTCTGCAATTTTAACCTGCGGCCTATTACTACTACTGCCCTCCCGCAGCCTTCCTGCTTTTGTCTTCCTTCAATTTCCGGTAGCGTTCGAGAATCGAGGTCACATAGGCGCGCGTCGAAGGAATATCTATGCGGGTGACGAATTCATCGGCGGTGAGTGGTCTGGCATTGTTGCTGACACGATTCCAGTCGGCGGCGCGGCTCGGGCCTGCGTTATAGCCGGCGACCATACGCGCCTCTGCGCCGGGGATGTCGCGATATTGCTGATAAAGTTTTTCCAGATACCAGCAGCCGATCTGAATATTACGCTCTGGATCGCGCAGCACGCTTTCCGGGTCGCGCCCCATCTGTCGCTCAAGGTCACGCATGCCGGTCTCTGCGGCCCACTCGCGCCCGACTGTCGGCGTCACCTGCATCAATCCGATCTCGGCGTCCGCGCCCGTCATCCACGGGCGAAAATATGTCTCCTCATAAATAACAGACCACACGAGGTCCGGGTCCAGGCGATAGATGCTGGCCTGGCGCGCGATCAAAGCATCGTAGCGATGAATCCAGTATTGATTGAAAAAGTAAAGCCCGACGGCACAGAGGCAGAGGAGGATGAGAATGATGGAGAGGGCGCGTTTCATCTAAAGCGTGGAGTCTTTGGAAGACTGGCGTCTGCCGGAGTTCAAAGTCATGGACTCCGGATTTTGTGACTCCAGACTTTAAACTCTTCGGATCAGTTTCTCCGTTTCAGGGAGGCCCAGAATTGAGGGGTCGCATAGGCGCGATCAACGCCTTCATAACGCGAGCGCAGCGCGCGTTCGTCGAGCACGTGTCCCTGTAACCAGACTTCCGCCGTCAGAGTTGCGCCTGCCGTGAGTGCTCCGCCACGCAGCGCGCGCCCCGTAATGAGCACTTCGAGCTTGAGCCGCTCAAGATCAAGATAGACCCAGTAAAGCTCTGTGCCCGACAATGGATTGCGAAGCGGCTTGAAAGCGATGATGCGCCCCGTCAGGCTCCAATCGTTTTCATGCGCGGCGCGCGACGGCGCACATTTTTCGAGCGGCTGCCAGCGCGCCTTGGCCGTCCGCTCGCAGACACGCGCGCGATAGGCCAGCCCGCAAAGCCCGACGTGCAATTCCTGCGCGCGGAAACCGGCAGCGCCGACCTCCGTTAAATTCTGTAACTCGAAGAGAACTTCCGTATCCACGCCGTCCGCATAGCCGTGAATGACTGCCTCCCCCTCTTCGTCATATTCCGTCAATGCCCAGGGGCTGATGCGCTGCGTGTAACGCGCGCGAAAGCCCGGACGACAATCGGCGTAAAAGATGTCGCCCGTCCCCGATTCATAAAGCACCGTCCAGACTTCCAACCCCTCGCCCAGTTTCCAGCAACGGCCATGCAGCACCGCGCCGCGCCTTGTGAGTTGCGTCGGCTCGCCCTGGTCGCCCGCTCTCTCCGCCAGATAGTTGAAGGCCTTCTCGCTCGGAACCTCCAAACCGATTGTCTCAAACGTTACGTCCATAAAAATCAGAGATTAGATGTTAGATACTAGATGTCGGTCTATGCTCTAAACTAACATCTAGTATCTAACATCCGACATCTCACCTTGCAGCTCGTTTGCGGCGTCCACGCGCAGGCGCTTCATTCTCCATCCCGCTTGATGCGAGCGGCGCGCGACTTTTATAACCACGGATGTTGCGCTCGGCTCCGTGCGACGGCCGCACGCCCGAGCGTACCATCTCGGTAAAGAGATCCACATCATAGTCGGCCTCACGCGACATCTCTTCGCGGATCGCGTGCAGCATTTCAAGAAATCTTGGTTTCCGGTACATAAAATTCAGTGTGATGATTGACGAGTTGAAAGCGATTATTTAAGCCTCAGTTATCACTCGTCGCCTGTCACTGTCTTCTCCGTTGCTTCCGAGACTAAAAACTCCGGTGTGACGATCATCGGGACGAAAAACCCGGCTGCCGTATTAAAGAGGCGAATGCGCGCCTGACGACGGACGTTCGCCAGGTGTCCGAAGTTCCATGTGACTAAATAATCTATTTTGTGAACGGAGGCAACGGCCACATGCAGCGCGTCGGCGATATACTTGCGATGAAAGATGCCACGCGTGATATAGCCTTCGGCGAGAATGGCAGCCTCTTCCGTCAGCTCGACCTCTTCGAGCGCTCTCACGAGCTTTAGATAGCCCGTGCGATGCGGCTCCGGCACTCGCTCCATCTCGCGCGCCACAAGGCGCGACACGACCGCGCGATACTCAGGCAATTCATGCTCCCACCAGCGAATCGTCAGGTCACGGCGAAACGGCTCACCATTATCAAGATAAGCGCCGATGACAGAGGTTTCCAGATAGAGGCTCTGTTTCATGTCCCGCCGACCCCGATGTTGAGGCGCGTTGGATTTTCCGCTTCGGGTTTGACCACCAAAGGCTCCAAACGCACTACGCCTCTTTGAAAATCGAAGATAATTCGAAAGTGGCGCAGGAAATTCCCGCCGACGATTCCGGTCTGCTCGAATCCAGCCGTCTCGTTGATGGATTCCATATCCAACACCGCCGCAGAGATTTGTTCGCGCCCGTAAGAACCTAATGAGACCTTCGGCAGCATAAGCACCTTGACGTTATTGGCTACTCCCGCCGAACCGTAAATTTGCATTCGCAGGTTCTGCGCAAACCGCGACAGCAGGTCTTCACGCTCGGCCAGTAAACTGGAGACGACCGAGACCGTAGCGCCCGTATCAATGATGAAGTTAAGCGGCTTTCCGACGCTCTCAATCTGAACTTCGCCGCTCAGGAATCCGGCTGAAGTGGTGCGCAAAGGAAGCTCTATCCCCTCTGTCGCTGTCGCCGTCGTGTTGGCGGCCGACCGCTGCCGCGAAAGCGTCAGGGTGCGCGTCCCGTAATCAACCGTAGTGAGATATTTCGAGATCACGGAGAGACCGATATAACCATCAACATGTGTCTTATCATTAAAGAACTGTCGTATATAGACCGGCACATTCTCTATGTGAACATCGCCGATGTCCATGGATTGCAGAAAACCATAAACGATGTCGAAGCGACCGCCGCCGCCGATGGCGCGCGCCACGCCGCCGCGTGCCACGGGGCGCAGTCCCAACCGCTGCGCCGTTTCCTGCGAGATGACGGACATGCCTGAGCCGGTATCGAGCACGAATCGCAAAGGCTCTTTCCGGTTATTGATATGAACCAGCAACAGAGGGCGACTATCCGTGGCTTCAAAAGAGACTTCCGTGCGATTAGCGCCACCGACGTTGTAGAGCGATTTCTGCTGGCCCAGATAACGAAGAAAATCAATCAGACCGCGAATCCGCGCGCGGCGGTCGGCATCCGTACGCGGCGCGATGGCAAGAAAACGCTCATAGGCATCCGCCGCCTCTTTATAACGCTCGATCCGCGCCGACGCCTGCGCGAGATTAAAAAGATAGTCGGGCTCGTTGGAATCAAGAAAGGCGGCGCGCTGCAATCCGCTCACGGCGGCGCTCGCACGATTCTCGTAGAAATCAACCATGGCGAGCCCGGCAATCGCCAGCGCCTCGTTATCTTTCAAAGTGAGCGCCGTGCGAAACTCTTCGACCGAGAGACGAAAATCCCCGGCCGCCAGCACCACCGCGCCCAGAAGCGCATGCGCGCGTGCAGACAACGGGTCGGTCGCGATCACACGCGCGGCGTGATCGAAGGCGTCCTGCAACATCCTCTTCTTGTAAAGCGTAAAGCTCAGGCCGAGGCGCGCATCTTTATCACGCGCATTTTTGGCGAGCATTTCGCGGAACAGTTTCTCAGCCACATCGAACTCGCCCTCACGTAAGGCGCGCTCGGCGCGGTCGCGCGTTTTGTCCGATGCCTGAGCGGATGGAACGCCTGCGACCGCGATGAAAACGGCGATGGCGGCCAGACAGCCTGCCGCTACAAAGCGCGCTCTTTTCCTTGTTTGATCATTCAGCATGGGGGAAAACCTCAAGGATGAAGGCGGAAGGATGAAGGATGAAATTAAAAGCATTTCTCTTTTTCTTATTCATCCCTCATTTTAATATCTCGCCGGTCTTCATAGACCAAAGCACCAGATCAAGCTCATCGAAATCTATCCGCACGGCGCGCGCGAATGCGCGCAGTTGCTCTTCGGTCTGTAAATAGCGCGCGCGGGTGGCGGGCGGATCGGGAGAGTCCGTGACGCCAAGCTCGCACAGGCTGCGCAGGATATGCTTGTCAAGAATAGCGTAACCGCTCAACCCGATGTTGCGCAGGAAATGGCTCGCCTCTTTGTAACCGAGCCCTTTGATGCGTCGCTCTCGTGCCAGCCAGTCGCGGCGCGCGACCCCGTCCGTAAAGCTCTCGAGCCTTTCGCGCAGGCGCAGACGGCAGTCCTCCTGTAAGAAGTCGCGCGTGACGACAATATATCCGGGGCGCGCCCGTGGATACCGATGGGCGCGCGCTTCGACGAGCGAGCGCGTCATCTCCTCGCGCGTGCCTTCAAACAGCAACGGCCTGATTGCTTCGACCGAGCGCAGGCCCATCCGCGCCGACGCTCCCGCCGTGAAGATGCAATAGACCAACTCTTCCCAGAGCCTTGCATCGCTGCCTGTGCGCCACACATCGCGAAACTCCGCGAGCCGCGCACGGATTTCCGTGCGTCGTTCATGGTGCGTTGTCCGCACATCATCAATTGTCACAGGTCGCTTGTCTTGTCGCACGCGTGGCTTTATTTCAACACGATGATTTTAGGAGTCCGCTCAGAGCATTGTCAACGAAGTTGTGTGAAAGTGCTGCGCTGCGCAGGATTGCGATCACGGCTGCCTGCCGCCGTGCATCCCCACCCGCGCTGTCCGGCATCAAAGATGGGCGTCTCAACTCTCCTCAAAATTTTCAAGGTTTCCGGGGAACGCATTCATGTTATCATGCACGGCCTCGGATAAAGTGTTTGACGGAGGACTGGAATGTTCAAGCAGCCAATATCAAGACCTCTCTTTTTCGCGCTCGGGCTGATCGGCTGGTTCGCTCTCGGTGCGTCCACGACCGTGTTGGCCCAACAGACCTCGATTGAGCCCAGGCCTCCGGTGACGCTGACACGTCCTACAGTCATCAGCCGTCCGCTGCCTTCGACAACGACACCGACAGGCCCGGTGGGCACGCCTCCTTCGCCGAGCGAGGCGGCATCCCCGACATATCAATCTCCGATCAGCGGGATGCGCGGCGTGCTGGTGGAGACGCTCTCTGGTCAGGCGTTGATGTCGGAGTCTGCGGATCAAGCTTTCAACCCGGCCTCCGGCGTCAAACTGGCGACGGCGCTCGCGGCGCTTCGCACCTTCGGAGTGGATCATCGCTTCACCACCGGAGTGTGGACTAACGGCACGCTGGATACGGCGACGGGCACGCTCGTTGGTAATCTGATTATCTCCGGTCGCGACCCTTCGTTTCATTATGAGCATGCGGTGATGCTGGCGCGCGAGTTAAATCGCCATGGTATCCGCAGCGTGACGGGCGATCTCATCATTGCGCCGCGCTTTACGATGAATTTCGATTGGTCGGCGCAGCATTCCGGCGACATGCTTTACGATACGCTCGATGCCGCGCGCCGTCCGGCCGCCGCGACGCGCGCGTGGAATGACGAACGCGTCGCCCTCGGCGATAGAGCGGGCCTGCAAAGCGTGCCGAGCGTGGCCGTCATGGGCGCGGTCTATGTTGATTCCGTTCCGTCTAACGCTCGCATGGTGCTCGTGCATCGTTCGAGTAAATTGGTTGACGTACTGAAAGTTTTGCTCTGCTACTCGAACAACTTCATGGCCGAGCGTATTGGCGATACGATGGGCGGAGCAGACGGCGTGCGCCGTTTTCTCATCCGTGAGGTGGGCTTGAGCCCCTCGGAGGTGCTCTTGGCCTCGACCAGCGGTCTCGGCGTCAACCGTGTGACACCGCGAGCGATGATTAAGATTTTTCGGGCGCTGCGTAATGAGTTAGCGAAGACCAACCTCTCGCCTTCCGATATTATGCCGGTTGCGGGCATTGATCCGGGCACATTGCAAAAACGTTATACCTTTGGCCCATCGCGCGGAAGCGTGATTGCCAAGACGGGCACGCTCATCAGGACGGACGGCGGCGCGAGCGCACTCGTCGGACAGATGCACACGCGCACGGGCGAGACCTTGTTGTTTGTCATCTTCAATCAGCGCGGCAACGTTATGCGCTTCCGCGAAAATCAGGATGCGCTGGTCTGGCAGATGCAAAGTCTGCGCGGCGGCCCTTCGCCCTTCGACTATCGCCCGCTAACACTGGCGATGCGCCTTGCCGATACCAAACAGGATTCGGCCATGCCGGCGCGCAAGGATGAATACGAGCCCGCGCAGTAAAAAAGCAGAAGTGAAAAGGTAAAAGGCAAAAGTGAAGAAGCGTTGAATGCTTTTCTTACTTTTGCCTTTTTACTTTTAATAACGCGCCCCGACGGCCTGAGAGTCGCCGGGGCGCTTTTTCGTCCCGATTGCGCGCAACGTGCGGCACTGCACGCAAGAGGACGATCCCATGTTTGCTTGAACCGGAAGCTGCGGATGGTCGCTCGCTTTTGTGTTGCCGCACTTCAAAACACTTATAGAGCGAATTCTTTCGACCATTCCTACCAGCACCCGTGCGCTCAAGTTCGTTTGTCAAACCGACGCACGAAACTACAGAGTGCGCCGGGCAGCAGTACAGCAAACTGCGCGCCGTCGTTTGACAAGCCCTGCGCTGCGGCGCTCCGGCTCAATGTTTTGCGTGCCTTCCGCTCAATAAAGATCAACACTTGATCGTTCGTTGATCCGCTCAATCTTCCTCATATTGTTTCCGTTGGTGACACGCACTATGTAACTGAGGTGTGTATGGCGCACGGTGTGCGCGTCCTTCAGGCGGCGTACGCGTCCTTCAGGAGGGCTGTGAAGCGGGTTGCCCAGCCTGTCACATAAAGTAACGATAAAGCAGGCGCGAGGTAACGCACAAGCCGGTTTTAATAGGTATTTCGGCCTCTGCTGCCGTGGTATGTCTCTTGCTCAAGGCGTTGGTTGTGCGCAAGGTCTCGGAAGGGGGCCTGTCGGTTTGATCAAACGATTTCTGTGGAGGCATTGATGAGTAAGCAGCATTTTACTGGCGACACGTTGAAAGCATCCGAGCGCTTACGCCACGAAGGCGGTTTCAGCCTGTTGCAGATGGTGATGACGGTCGCGGTGATAATGATTACGGGAGCATTCGCCGTTATGAGCATCACCTCGGCACGCGAGAATCTCAAGATGACGAACTCGGCACGCCAGTTCGCGGGTTATATCGAGAAGGCGCGCATTGACGCCGTTCGCCGGCACGTGTCCTCGGCCACCCCGACAACCATCACTTTCGTTGATAGCGATACTTACCGGGTTACGATGGATTTCGACGGGGACGGTGTTACGACCTCGCAAAACTTTACATTTCAGGATGGAGTGACCCTTTTCAGCGAGGCCCCCGCTCCCATCACATTCGATTGGCGCGGACGGATGACTACCTGCAACTCCACTTTCGCCCTCCAGAACAGCAAAGGCAATCAAACTACGGTGGATGTCACGTCCTCCGGCGACGTGACGGTTGACAGCGACGTTGAAAATGCGCCGACCTTTACTAATTATACCAATGTGAATAGGACCGTTGATGTCTCAACGGACGCCGTCGTGCGCGGGACTACAGCCCCTCCCGCTTTCGCAGCGACTGACTGCTCTGCTGTCAGTGTTGGCCCGGCGGGCGGCGCTATCGGAGGCGGAGGCGGAGCCGCCGGCGGCGGCGGTCCAGCTGCCCCGACCTGCTCGCTCATTGCCAATCCCGGAGCACTGTCTATCAGGAAAGATGGTGTAACGACAGGTGTCGTCAACATCAGCGTCGCGACGACCACCACCGTCTCGGTTTCCGGGGCGAGTAATCTTCAGTTCACCCCTGTCTCGCAGACCGTCACTAGCAATGGCACGACGGCCTTCTCGATTAAGTCAAGAAATAGTACACGCGGCACTTTCAGGGTCACGTTCAGCTCAGCATGTACAACGACGGATGTCATGGTCACCATCACGAATTAAGGGAGCAGGCGCTGCATGAAACAGGTGAATGGAATACGTTTAAAGACAGCCGTAACGTCGGAGGGGACGAAGGGCGAGCGTGGTTTTACGCTGATAGAGGCGGCGGTCGCGCTCGTCGTCATGATGATCGTGGGTCTCGGAGCGGCTTCCCTCTTCGCATATTCGACTCGTAATAATTCGGGCGCGGCTGACCGCGCGGCGGCGATAGCCATCGCGCAGCAACGCATGGAGCGGCTGCGAAGCGTTGAATACGATGATGTGAGCCTGGATGCGGGAACGACAACGGTGGTGGTGACAAGCAACGGTCGCAATTACCAGGTACAAACGACCATTTGCACGGATGCGGCCTGTGGCGGCGGCAGCGTCACCTTAAAACACATCATGGTTCAGGTGACCCCGACCAGCGGAGACACGGTGTGGTCGCGCAACTCCCTCACCATCACGTCGCTCCGCGCTTCGTCCGCCCTCGGCGCAAATATGCAGTGATACCGCAAGGATTAACCCTCGTGATAAATGGAGTGGTATGAACAAACGAATCTCTGATTTGCCTGCCGACGCAGGATTTTCGCTTCTTGAGCTGGTGATCGCGATGGCGGTCTCGCTGATGCTGATGGGGATGGCGAGTGGCCTTTTGGCGGGCTCGTTCAATATTCGCTCAAGGGAAAATCAGAAGTCCGAAGCGGTCGCCGATGTCCAGCGTGCGCTCAATATCATGACGCGTGAAATCGCCAACTCCGGCTTCGGCCTGACGAATAATGGCCTCGTTTCGCCGGATTCCGGCGCTAGCGCGATACGTTTCCGCGCCAATCTCAACGCCTACAGGGGCGAGACCACGAGCAATGCCGTCAGTGATCGCGACGAAGATGTGGAATACAGACTGGTAAACAACGGGAACAGCTTCATTGCCCGGCTCGATATTAATACCAGCAACCAAACGACAGTGCTCGCCAACCGGATTGACGCTTTTCGCATTCGTTACTATGCATCAAGGGTGGACTATACGACGGGCACTTGCGACATCATTCCTGGCGCTGGAGCCGTCGAGGTTGCACCGAGCGCGGCCAAGTACATCGTCATAACCGTATGCGTGGCGCTATCTGAGCGCGGCAGGGTGGGCAGTCCAGGTTATCAACCCCCTACCAATTTGCAGCTTGTCTCGGACATCTGGCTGCGCAACGCAGATCCAACTCAGTATTGATAAGGCTTTATCTCCTGAATAGACCAATGAGGTGAATTCCGATGCGGATGGTTTCGACAATTTATAAACACGGACGACGGCGCGGCAGGAATGAGCGGGGTGCCGCACTCGTGATGTCGCTGCTGATGTCCACTATGCTCTTAACAGCGGGAGGCGCGCTCATTCTCACAACGGCCCTGTCCGCGACCAACGCCTATGATTCTACTGCCGAGACACAAGCCTACTATGCGGCGGAGGCGGGCCTTCAGGCGACGCTCAACGTGCTTCGCGGGAACGTCGCGCCGGTACTCACTTATCGTAGCGCGGTAACGCCAGCCACCTCTAATGTAAACAATGACCCGGCGACCACCGCGGCGACTCCAAGGGCACGCCTGTCGAGGTGGCTGGCCTACGATGCGACCTTTACAGATCGCGTGGTTCTCAACACACCGTACTCACCTTTTACCGGCTCGGCCTATAACGCCGTCCTGACCGATCCGGACAATACTACGCGGGTGACCTTTAGCACCACAGGCGTTTTTGATAACGGTACCGCGACGAAAACATTCAATGGTGCTGGAGCTAATACAGCGACCATCACTTATATCCCGCAACCGACGACGACTGTCACCGCTTATCCGAATGTGGCGAGCCTTCTCGGCAGCTTTCGAACGTTCGCGAATAACTCGGCCAGCATCCCGGCGGGAACGACTTTCACCTTGACCATCAATCAAACAGCCCCCTGGGAGGCAACCTATGTGATCAATTGCACGATGTCGAGCACCAGTAATCTGACCAGCGCGAGCAGCACGGTGGCTGTTGATTTGAAAGCAGTCACATACGACAACAAGGGCACACTCTACACATTTACAGGACTGATAGGCACCAGGTTGCGCCTCAACCCGCCCAACACGAATGGCGGGCTCACAAATGTTGCTGCGACCCTGACCGCATCCGAGCCCAGGCGCATACGTGTGCAAGTCAACGGATTCGGACCACGCGGCTCAAGCAAACAGATGGAGATGATGGTCAACAGGTACATACTGGATTACTGGCCGAGCGGTCTCATCGCCATCCGCAGCGCCGACGATAATGTCACGCCGATGACTTTCGATTCCGGCAGCAGCGCCGTCTATTCCTATAGCGGCACAGCGGCTGCCTCTAACCAAGCTATCGCCGCCTTCGCCGTCACCAGTACGGTTGACTATAACATGATTAATAATATTGGCGCGGGCGGGCAAGTGACAGGCAATCCTGCGGCCTACAAAGTGCCGCTCACAAGTCTGGTTAGTTGGCTTCAGACGGCGGACGCGGCACGCCGCGAACTCAACAAAATGCAGACAGCCGCCAAATTGCAGGATCGTTATTTCACCAATGCCTCACCGCCTGCCAGTTACGGCACAGCAGCGAACCCTCTCTTCACCTTCGTTGATGGTGATGCCGTCATTGATGGTGATGTCGCCCCCGACGGCGGGCATGGTTTGCTTGTCTGCACAGGCACCGTCACCCTCAGCGGCAACGTCGAATTCAAGGGGTTGATGATTGTTCTCGGTGGCGGGCAAATTATCCGTAACGGCGGCGGCAACGGCGGCTCGCTGGGCGCATTCGCCCTCGCAAGGTTCGACCGCGCCGCGTGGGGAGCGCCGTTCCTCGCGCCCACCTTTAACTCCAACGGCGCCGGCAATTCAAGCGTCACCTACGATCCGGACTGGCTCAAGAAGGCGCTTCTCTTAGGCAGCCGTTACGCGGTTGGGGTAAGCGAGTATTAGCCTTCAGGCGTGCCGTTGAGAATCTTCGACAGCGCGAATTTCGATAGAGTATCGAGCCGGGGGCAGCAAGTAGTGACTGATTTTACTTTGGAGATGAGATGAGAGGACAAGCGATCAAGAGTTCAATCAAGACGCGACGCCGCGAGGGCGAGCGTGGCGTCTCCGTGCTTGAGATGGTCGTTATGTTGCTGATGATTTCGGTCATCACCGGCTATGCGCTCACACGTATCTCCGGCGCGCAGCAGTTTATGCGTATGGAGAACGCTTCGCGCGAGTTTATGAGCTACGTGGAGAAAGCGCGAGTTGATTCCGTGCGCCGTCACGCTGGCCCGCCGGGGCCGCTTCCGCAACCGCAGATGTCTTCTGTGACGATCACGGGGCCGCGCACCTACACCGTCGTCATGGACTTTGACGGCGACGGTATTGTAGATGCGCCGCGCAACATGACTATCGCGCCGGATCAGGGTGTCTTCTTCAATACCGGCGGCACGCCTCTGCCGCTCAGTATCTCTTTCAACTGGCGTGGACGCACAGTGGACACCACGCCCTCACAGCTTGCGACTTACGTGACGCCGCCAAACTTCAGCCTTCAGACCACCGGCGCTTACGACACTATCCGTAGCATGGCAATCAATGTGTCCACTTCAGGAGATGCTTCGCTCAGCGACGGCAACACGAATGTCGCCCGGCCGCTGCCCGTCACCATTGACCGCAGCGTCAATGCGAACACTCTTATCCGCAATGCCAATATGCGAATCACAGGCTACTAAGATAAAGCGATCCGGTAAATTCGTCCGGAGGTATTAGTGAAGAGGTCAAGCGATGAATATCAGATCAAAGAAGAAGCGTGAAAAGAGCAGTAGTAGAGGCGAGCATGGCTTCACCTTGATCGAGACCACCATTGGGCTCGTTATAATGATGGTCGTCACGCTTGGCTCAGCGACGCTCTTCGCTTACGCAGTACGCAACAACTCCGGCGGCAATGATCGTGCGCAGTCGCTCGCCATCGCGCAGCAGGCTCTGGAAACGCTACGCAACGCTCGCTATACCGTCACCGTCATGGATCCGCTGCTCCAACAGACGACGGCGACGCCACCTCTACTCACTGTCACGCGCGAAGGACGGCCTTACACTGTAACAGCCCGTATTGACGATATGCCGCCGCCGCCCGGAAGCACTGTCCCGACGATGAAGACCATCACCGTGACCGTCGCGCCGCAGAGAGCCACCTTGTTTTGGTCCGCGAGCCCCGTCACTATCGTCACTCAAAGGGCCAGATCGGATCAGCCCTGACGAGTACACCGCCACGAGTGTTAATGGAGAGAATGATGAGAGAATCTGTGACAGACGTGAAGGCGAGCGGTGATGCGGGCTTTTCGCTGCTCGAACTGATGATTGCGATGACGGTGACGCTCCTGATGATGACGGCGGCGAGCACTCTTCTGAGTTCGTCGGTCGGAACCAGAGCGCGCGAGAACAGAAGGTCGGACGCGTTGGCCGATGCGCAGCGGGCGCTCTCTATCATGACGCGCGAGATCGCCAACTCCGGCTTCGGTCTGTCTAATAACGGTATCGTTGCGACGGACGCGACCGCCAACAAAATACGCATCCGCGCCAACATCAATAATACCAACTCCACGATCAATGATCAGGATGAGGACATCACATTCATTTACCAGGCGCTTCCGGTTGCAGCAATCGTGCGCTTTGATCGAGTCACAAACACTACGGCTGTGCTTGCCAATAACATTAGCAACTTCACTCTCACATACAGGGACGCGGCGGGTAACAGCACGAACGCGGCGGGCAATCCCATTCTGCCCGGAGTGGCCGAGAGAATCACGATTGACGTGACCGTTGATGTCGGCGCTCCTGCCGGTCAACCGCCGACGCAGGTGCGTATGATGTCGGATGTCGCGCTCCGCAACGCCCCGCTGGTGCTCAGGCGATATTGAGCGTCAAGAGAAAGGGATTTTCACTTATGCAGACGGCGATTCAAAGCAATGGCCTCACTAAGCAGCACCGTCGTGGCGAGCGAGGCGCGACGCTTATCATGACGCTTTTTATCTCGACGTTGCTGTTGACGGCGGGAGGCTCTCTGATCTTAACGACATCCATGTCGGGCACGAATCCGCTTGGTGCGACCGCAGAGATGCACGCCTACTACGCTGCGGAAGCGGGATTGCAGAATGCGCTCGATGTCTTACGTAACAACGTGCCCGCTCCTCCCGGCACGCCGATTGGTCTGGATGGAACGACCAATGCTTCTTTCCGTAACGTTGCGGGAACAAATCTGGGGACATGGCTTCAGCTTCCCTGTGCCGACCCGGTCAGATGCGGTATCGTCGGCCCGACCCCGGTGATGAGAGTCGGGACACGCGCCGCATACAGTATTGTCGTCAGCGACCCGGACAATGTTGCGCCACCTGCGATCCCAAAGCGTTTACGCCTGCGTGTGACAGGCTATGGGCCCAACGGCGCGCTGAAGGTTCTCGAAGCTATGATCGTTCCATCGGGTCTGTGGGGCTTTAGCCCACCCTCAACAGTGACGTTGATCGGCTCGTCCAATCCGCTCGACATTCCGCAACTCACGCTCGACACTGGCAGCAGCAGCCGTGTGCGTTATTCCGGTCAGGATTCGGCGAGGCCGGGCGACCCCGGATATGATCCGGCGACAGCCGGAGACAGGCCCGTGTTCGGAACCACGCCGCTTGCCGTCGGCGCTGTTAATTCAGGCATTCAGAGACCTACGCACACCATCGGAACTCCGGTAGGAGCGCTGGGAGACGGAATGAACGGTACGCTGCCGACTCCTGAATGGCTCACCGATGCCGAGACGGTCAGAAGATTTGTTGAGGAGTTGAGAACGGCAGCCAGAGGAATTGACCCAAGCACCGGCCTGCCCGCAGACGCGCCGGATGATCGTTATTTCACCAGCGCCATGCAACCCCCTTCGAGCAATGTGAGCGGCGTTACCTTTATCGAAGGTAATGCGAATCTAGGACCAAACAACCAGGGCTCGGGCTTGCTCATTGTCACAGGTACGCTGACGATGAGCGGCGGCACAGATTTTTACGGTCTGATACTGGTTCTCGGTGAAGGAATTGTAAATCGTTCAGGCACCGGCAACGGCACGATCACGGGCGGCATGGTGGTCGCCAGGTTTGGGCCCACGGGTGGTTTCTTAGCTCCTTCGTTTACCACTGGCGGCGGCGGCAATTCTACTTTCCGGTACAACTCGGCGGCGGTCAATGCAGCCGTCAGTTCCGTGCCAAGTTTCGGGGTTGCCGGCGTCGTCGAAAAATAAGCGACGCGTCGCTTAACGATTATCGGGGCGTGCGCACGACTCCAAAGGGAATCTGCGCACGCTCTTTGTACAGGTTGACCGGCGAATCGTCCTGCTCTCTAAAGCCCACCTTTCACATACCTGAGCCCAGCGCCTTCTGCTCGAATCGAGCTTCTCCCGCACAGCAACAATTTGACTCCCATTGCCGTCACGAACAATACTGAAGTCCGTTGACTGCCAGATGCTGTCTTATGTCAATCAGGATACGCTGTGAAATAGCTTTCAACGGCCACCGCTCCCCGGCCTCTCATCCGGCAGGATCAAGAGGATGGTAACAATTCTTTTATCCGATAAAGCATGAGGCTCAATAGTTACAATTTAACTATTGCAATCGCGATTCTGATCGGGATATTCCTGCCGGCAGGCACGGCTTCTGCCCAAGAATGCCCCACTGTCAGAGTAGATTGCTCAAGCAGGGCGGCTGGCAACAGCACTCCGCTGCGTTGCGCGGCCACCGTGGAAGGCGAGGTGACGGGCATGAATCTTACCTTTCAGTGGAGCATTTCGCCTCAAGTCCCTCTCAAATCCATTCCAGAGAGCCCGGAGGGGATGGACTTTGATCTCAGCAGCAATCCGAGCCAACAATTCAAAGTGACATTAAAGATCAAAGGATTCCCAAAGGATTGCCAAAATACCGTGCAGTTCGATTCTCTTCCTGAAGAAGAGCCGAGTACCGAATCATCTTCTCCTGAAGAGATAGAGAGCGATGATTCGCTTTTGGAAAAGCAAGCGCCGCCACTCTCGCCGACCAATAGTTCCAGCATCGTCGGAACCTGTTCTGAGGATGTGGTTGAAGGCACGACCGCCTACTTCACCGCAAAAATCAGCGATGCCGGGCAGGCGGCAAAGCCCAGCTATAACTGGACCGTATCACGCGGCAGGATCAAGAAGGGACAAGGCACTCCTTCCATCGAGGTTGATACGACAGACCTCGGAGGAAACCCTGTTTCAGCGACAGCCCGGGTGGAGGGACTGAATGCTGCTCTCAGAGTTTCCTGCACGACGATGATAAAAAGGATTCCTCAGGCTTATAAACTTTATGAGATCAGTAACCAAAGCATGGATGAAGAGAGTAAGCAATTACTCAGGTTCGCGTTGCGCCTGAATATCGGGCTTGAGGAACGAGCCTTTATCGTTGCCATTGGTAGAAGCAGACAATCAGTGGAGAAGGTTAAGAAACGTGCTGAGAGTGCCAGAGATTATCTTGTCAACCAATGCGGCGTTGACCCGAGTCGCATTATGGGCGTCGGTATCGGCTTCGGCAAAGAGGAGGCCCTTCAATTATGGGTGGTACAGACCGGAGCCGCGCCGCCTGCGAATTCGATGAAGATTCGTTGAGGTTCGCCGTAAGCTATGAAGTAAAGGCACAGCCTTTTCGCACAGCGCGGGCGGCCGCAGCCATTTATATCCAACGCACGTCAGGAATATGTTTCTTTTGAGATCAAGGTCACGCTTGACACCTCCACGCCGAACGATGAATGATGCTTCGGAGGGGCCGACGACAAAAGAGTAAGGCTTGCTTTGTGCGTGGTCGGGTCTGAACTTTGCGCATCCTTCTTTCGTTGCTCTGCGCTTTCAACGTTTCATCATGCCTGACATACTGCTCGTCGAGGACAAAGACAGTTTGCGGCGCGTGTTGCGTCTGACGCTGGAGCAGGCTGGCTACAGCGTAACGGAAGCCGAGGATGCGCGCAGAGGGGCGCAGGAAATCTCGCGCGTGCCGCATCGCATCGTCCTGACTGATCTGCGCATGCCGCATGGCTCCGGCCTCGACGTACTCCGCGCGGCGCGTGCCGCAGACCCGGACATTCCCGTCATCGTGATGACCGCCTTCGGCTCCATAGACGAGGCCGTGCAGGCGATGAAGGACGGCGCGCACGACTTCCTACAAAAACCTGTTGACTCGAACCACCTGCTGCTGATAGTCGAGCGTGCGCTGGAACAGGCGCGGCTGCGAACTGAAAACATTCTGCTGCGTGAGGAATGGTCGCGGCGTTACGGTTTTCCACGCATCATAGGCGAATCCGACGTGATCAAGCGCGCCGTCTCTGACACGCAGAGAGTGGCGCAGACGGAAGCGACCGTGCTGCAGCTCGGCGAATCAGGCACGGGCAAAGAGCTTTTCGCGCGCGCCGTGCATCACTTGAGCCCTCGCCGCAGTGGAGCATTCGTCGCCATCAACTGTGCGGCAATCCCTGAGACGCTTATCGAAAATGAACTCTTCGGTCACGAGCGCGGCGCGTTCACGGGCGCGAGCGATAGGCGGCAGGGAAAATTCGAGCTTGCATCAGGCGGCACAGTCTTTCTGGATGAGATCGGCGAGCTTCCCCTGGGCGTGCAGGGCAAGCTTCTGCGAGTTATCGAGGAGAAGATGGTTGACCGCATCGGTGGTCGCGCGCCCGTTCCCGTTGACGTGCGCGTCGTCGCGGCCACGAACCGCGACCTGCGCGCTGACGTAGAGAGCGGAGAGTTTCGCCGTGACCTCTTTTTTCGCCTCGCCGTTTTCCCTGTAGAGATTCCACCTTTACGCGAGCGCGGAGATGATGTTCTAACCCTCGCGCATCACTTCGCCGCGCAGCTTGGTAAGGAGTTGCGCGGACGCGAGGCGACGCTCACGGAGGCTTCCCTGATGGCGCTCAAAGCTCACACGTGGCCCGGCAATGTGCGCGAGCTTGAGAACGCCATCGAGCGCGCCTGTATTCTGGCCGACGGCTCGAAGCTTGAGCCGCATGATCTGGGCATCCACGCAAGCATCGTTACGGAGCCGGAAGCCCTGGCCCAGATTGATATGTCGGGGACGCTCACGGAGGTAGCCGAGCGTGCCCAGAGATTTATCGAGAGCCGCAAGATTCGCGCCGCGCTCGAAGCGCACGCGGGTAACAAAACGCGCGCCGCCGAGACTTTAGGCGTCAGCTATAAAACGCTCTTGACCAAGATCAAAGATTACGAATTGTAAAGAATCCAGATGAACCCAGATGGGAAAGCGGAGTCGGGTACAACCGACGATACCGCAAATCTCAAAGAGACACCGGAGCGCGATGATGCGGGCATGATCGCCGGAGAGACGGAGATACCCGTCGGCACAGCCGCCGGTGAATCTCCGGGTGAGCAAGCGACGGCACAGCGCGAACGTAAGGAAAGCGGCAGTACAGGCAAGTATGCTTTTCTCGTGGGCGCGGGCATTCTTCTGAGTCGTATTGTCGGGCTCGTTCGTCAGCGCGTCTTTGCACATTACTTCGGCACATCGGACGCCGCCGACGCCTTCAACGCCGCTTTCCGCATTCCCAATTTTCTTCAGAACATCTTTGGCGAAGGCGCGCTCTCGGCCTCGTTTATTCCCGTCTATGCGAGACTGCTCGCACATGATGATAAGAAAGAGGCGACGCGCGTAGCCTCCGCCGTGCTGAGCGTGCTGGCGCTGGTGACAGCGATAGTTGTACTCGTCGGCGTCCTGACGACGCCCTATCTGATAAGTCTGATCGCGCCGGGCTTTACCGGCGAGAAGCGCGAGCTGACGATTCGTCTCGTCAAGATATTTTTTCCCGGCGCGGGACTGCTGGTGCTTTCCGCATGGTGTCTCGGCGTCCTTAACAGCCATCGTCGTTTCTTTCTCTCATACACAGCGCCTGTCATCTGGAACATCGCCATCATCGCCGCGCTCGTCATATTCGGTCGGCGCGTGGGCCCATTTCCCTTGTCGGAATGGGTCGCCTGGGGCTCTGTCATCGGCAGCGCCTTGCAGTTCGGGGTACAGCTTCCCACTGTCTTGACGCTCGTCAAGGGTTTGCGGCCCGTGCTGGATGTGGCGACGGCCAATGTCCGTACTGTCCTGAGAAATTTCTTTCCCGTCTTCGTGAGTCGCGGCGTGGTGCAGATCAGCGCCTTCGTTGACGCGTGGCTGGCGAGCTGGCTGGGCACTGGCGCGGTCGCGGCCCTCGCCTATACACAAAGCCTTTACACTCTGCCGGTCAGCCTGTTCGGGATGAGCGTCTCGGCGGCTGAGCTGCCCGCGATGTCCAGCGCGGTCGGCAGCACGGAAGAGATCACGGCGCAGTTGCGCAAGCGGCTCGATGCCGGGCTCAGGCAGATAGCCTTTTTCATCGTCCCCTCAGCGATGGGTTTTCTGGCGCTCGGAGATGTCATGACGGGCGCGCTTTACCAGACGGGAGAATTCCAGCGCAAGGATGTGCTTTACGTGTGGGCCATTCTCGCCGGATCGAGCGTCGGCTTGCTGGCCTCCACGCTCGGCCGCCTCTATTCTTCGACCTATTACGCATTGCATGATACGCGCACGCCCCTGCGCTATGCCGCCATTCGCGTCTTTCTGACCATCCTGCTCGGCTATCTTTGTTCGATTCCGCTTCCCCGCCTGCTTGGGATAGATCAACAGTGGGGCGCGGCGGGGCTAACGGCCTCGGCGGGAGTCTCCGGGTGGATAGAGTTTGTACTGCTGCGGCGCACGCTTAACGCACGGATCGGCCGGACTGGTCTGCCCGGCTCTTTTATGGCGAAGCTCTGGTTAGCGGCCCTGTTGAGCGCCGCTGCCGGGTGGGGCATAAAGCTCGCTATCGGCCCTCTTCATCCTGTGATTCTCGCGGCTTTTGTGCTCGGCGGGTACGGAATCCTTTATTTCGCCATCACTTCCCTGTTCGGGCTGCCCGAAGCACGCACGGTTTTGGGACGCTTTTCGCGTCTTGTGCGAAACCGTAAATAACTGGCGGACAAGAACTGTAACAAACATTTTACTGGTATTTTTTTCAACTCCGCGCTATAAAGGGTTCTCCAAACCTCGATATTCTTCAAGTTCTCTTGGAAACCGCCCCCGATTACCCTTTTTATTTGGGCGGACGGCAAGAAAAAGTTGGCGAAATGCCAGCAATTTCCTGGAGTGATCCTTGTATTAGGAATATATTTCAGACAGAAGGAAACGGATCGGCTGAGCGGAGTGGCAGGCGCAAGGCGGCAAGCCCCAAAGTCCTTGATAAACTTGCTCTTTCGGTCCAGGCAACAGCAGGCTTTGCTGGAACTTGTACGGTAAATTACAAAGTAATAGTTAACAGGCAGAGGGAGACATCTCATGAAGAAATTCTTTTCACACATTGGCCTTACCTTCGGAGCGCTCATCATCATGGGCATTGCCAGTTCGAGCGCATTTGCCGACGGCATCATCTTCGTCGGGCCTAACCATGATAACAAGATTGTTCCGCCCACGGCTGTGCTCAATCTTCAGCATCACGGGAACAGCACCGTCGAATCCGGGGGAGTCAGCTATAACGGAAGAAATGACGTACGCACTGGTGATACCAGCGCGGGGCCGAACCACAACATTACAGTTGCGTTCAATAGTTTGAACACAACCCCTGGCAATCTGGGGATTCTCCTGAACATCAACGAACGGGGGAATCAGGCCGCAGGTGCTATCCATCTCGACACCCTTATCCTAACGGGTTACGACAGCAAGGGTAACGCCTATTTCATCGGCTCCATAGAAAATATAGACTTAGACCAACTCAAGCCCGCGATAGGTTCTGCTTCGGATGTTCAGTTCGGTTTGGACGCAGCGGCGATTGCTCGCTTGCAGGCCGCATTGATTATCGACCCGAACCTCAGGCTTGGGCTTTTCTCAACTCTCAGCAATGTTGATGCAGGGCCTGAGCGCTTCTCGTTCAACGCGCTGAATAGACCGGCGCAGGTTCCGGAGCCGGCCACGATGGTCTTGCTCGGCACGGGTCTGGCGGGCATCGCCGCCAAGATGAGGAAGCGTCGTAAAGCCTCGAAGGAAGCGACCCCGGAGGTCTAAGCCACACGACGGCGCTCCCTTCGCCTCAATGGTGATAGTTGCTGCTGATTCCTTCTCAAAACGCGAGCCGGAACAATGCTCAACGCTTGTTCTGGCTCGCGTTTTACGTCCGGACTGATGTGCCAAAGCCAGCGCAAAAAAAACAGGGGGCGAAGACGATTTTTTTTGGAGAAATAAGCCTATTAGGTTTTTACTAGTAATACCGAACACAAAAGGTTGGCTGAGCGGAGCGGCAGGCGGGTTGGCGGGAAAGATGTAGGCCTGCGACCGCTTTTTTGCTTTGTCGGCCAGCTAATCTATCATTGCTTTGTCAAAGAGAGCCGCGCACCGGAATTGACCCGTGCGCGGCTCTCTCTGTTATCATCGCGGGCGTGCAAAGAGTTATCTCAGCAACAGAGATGCGCGAACTTGACCGCCTGACCACGGAGCGGTACGCGACGCCGTCTCTGTTGTTGATGGAAGCGGCCGCCTCGGCCACGGCCCGAAGCATAGCGGCGCGGTTTCCTGATGGACTCGAAGACAAAACAGCGCGCGTCATCTGCGGACGCGGAAACAATGGCGGCGACGGCGCGGCCTTAGCACGCGCGCTATGGCTCGCGGGCGTACGAACAGACGTAGTGCTTATCGGTCGTGTTGAAGAGACGAAGGATGATGCGCGCGCGAATTTCGAGATTGTTCGCCATCTCGCCAGCTTCGAGGCCGGATCGAGGCAGTCGCGGCCCCCCCTGACATTCGTCGAGTGCGAGAGCATCACAGATTGGGAAGACATCGCGCGCCCTCGCCACACTTACCAGATCATTGTTGACGCTCTGTTCGGCACGGGTCTCGCGCGCCCCCTCGAAGGCATTGCGCTGATGGTCGTCGAACACATGACGCTTATCCGCAGTGCTCGCGAGCGCGCCCATGAAACAGACCCGTTGATCGTTTCTATGGACATCCCGTCGGGGCTCAATGCAGACCAATCGGAAGTCGCGGGTGAAGTTGTGCAGGCAGACCTGACCGTGACATTTACCGCTCCCAAACCCGCCAACGTCCTGCCCCCGGCTTCGCATTACAACGGGCAACTCATCATCGCCGGTATCGGATCGCCTCCCGCGCTGATCGAAGCAACGACGACGAAACTTTTTTTGACAGAGGAAAGGGATGCGCGCCGCTGGTTGATCGAGACCCGTTACAGTGCTGACTCTTACAAGAATACGCACGGCCACGCACTCTTGATCGCGGGTTCGCTGGGCTTTGCGGGCGCAGCCGTCCTTTGCGCCAATGCGGCTATGAGTTCGGGCGCGGGGCTGGTTACGGTCGCGACGCCCGCATCTGCGCTCGGTCCTGTAGCGGCCCGACTGATGCCGGAGGTGATGACGGCGTCGCTGCCGGAAACCATGGATGGCGCGGTGAGCTTTGAATCGGTCGCGCGCGTGCTTGAACTAGAGAAGCGTGCCAGCGTCATAGCCATCGGGCCTGGTCTTACATCCGCAGACGAAACGACGCGCCGCTTCGTGCGAGAGATCATCGAGCGACGAAGCACGCCCGTCGTCATTGATGCCGATGGTCTGAATGCTCTCGCTCCGTGGCCGCCATCTCTGCGCGGGACTAAAGAGCACCCGCTTATCCTGACGCCGCATCCGGGCGAGATGCTGCGCCTGCTGGGAACAGAAGACCACGCGGCCATCTCTGACCGCGTCGCCGCCGCGCGCGAGTTTGCAACCGCGCATTCGCTCATCCTCGTCCTCAAAGGAACACGCACCCTCGTCGCCTCTCCCGATGGGCGCGTCTTTATTAACCCGACGGGTAATGCAGGGCTCGGCACTGCGGGCGCGGGCGACACGCTGACCGGCATCATTACGGGTTTTAACGCGCAGGCGTACGCCACTTTGAAAGAGGGGGCCGATGCACTCGCGGCCACAATCGCTGCCGTCTATATCGGCGGGCTGGCGGGCGATATGGCGGCGCGAGAAAGCGGTATGCGGACGATGACGGCCTCTGACATACGCGTGCATCTAGGCGCAGCTATTTGCGCGCTCGATGCTGAAGGAGAGCGGCCATGACGACGCCCGTTAGCGTTCCCGCAGGCTGTTGGGTAACAGCGAGCGAGGAAGATACCCATCGGCTGGGCGCGCGTCTGGGGAATTCTCTTGTGGGCGGCGAGACCTTATTGCTCGATGGGCCGCTCGGCGCAGGCAAGACCATTTTCGCTAAAGGCATAGCCTCTGCGCTCGACATAGACGAGACGGAAGTGACGAGCCCATCATTTACGCTCGTCAATAAATACGCGGGCCGCCTGACACTTTATCACCTGGACTTGTATCGCCTGCCAGAAGGCGCTAGCGCGGCGTACGCAGTTGATCTGGACGAACTCCTTGCGGATGATGACGCAGTCATTATCATCGAATGGGCCGCGCGCATGGGTCGCTATCCGCTGCCCCCGCCCGTGTGGCGTGTCTCGATCACAGGCGATGGCGAAGACCCGCGCCGCATCTCTATTGAGCGGCAGGGATAAAGGATGAACGATTGATCTGGCATCGCAGTTTTCAAGTTTGAGACTCACCCTTTCATCCCTTGTGGTCTTCAGCCATGCTTTTCACGCCGTTATGGTAGAATAAGTGTCACTCAAGAGATAAAAGGAGAAGAAAGAAGATGCCATATCCGGAATTTATGATTCAACCGATGCGTGAAGATTTAACGCGGCTCGGCGTTGAGGAGACGAAGACGCCCGAACAGGTGGATGAAGTGATAAAGAACAGCAAGGGCACTGTGATGATGGTCGTCAACTCTGTCTGCGGCTGTGCGGCGGGTAAGGCCCGTCCCGGCATCGCGCTTGCGCTGCAAAATGATGTCAAGCCTGATCGGGTGGCGACCGTCTTCGCCGGAGCAGATATTGAAGCGACCGAGCGGGCGAGAAGTTATTTCACGGGCTACCAGCCGTCGTCGCCCTCCATCGCTTTGCTCAGAGACGGAAAGCTCGTCTATATACTTGAGCGCTATCAGATAGAAGGCCAGGGGCCGGAGCAGATTGCGCGGGAGTTGAAGGCCGCGTTCGATCAACATTGTGCTACTTCAACCGAAGCGGCTCACATTTAAGGACCGGGATTTTAGTTTTAGGCAGGCTGCCCCGTAGATTGATGAAAAACAATCTACGGGGCAGTTCGCTTTTATCGCTTATTTAGTGGTGATTAATTGCTGCTCAGAGTTCCGAACGTAAGCTTCAGGCTTCGAGCCTGGCCTCCATCGTAATCTCAGCGTTAAGCAGCCGCGACACCGGACATCCTGCTTTGGCATTATTAGCTGCCGTCTCGAATGCCTGTTGATCTGCGCCGGGAATCTTAGCGGTGACATCCAGATGGACGCGCGTGATGGTAAATCCGGCGTCCGTCTTTTCCAGAGTTACGGCGGCGGAAGTCTTGATGCTCTCGGCGGTCATGCCCGCATTACCCAGTTGGCCCGACAATGCCATTGAGAAGCAACCGGCATGAGCAGCCGCGATCAACTCTTCCGGATTGGTTCCTATTCCCTCTTCAAAGCGCGTGCTGAATGAGTACTGAGTATCGGACAGAACCTTGCTGTCAGTGGAGATTCTTCCCCGCCCGTCCTTAAGTCCGCCTTCCCAAACCGCTGAAGCCTTTCGTTTCATATTTTCCTCCTGCGTGAATAGTAAATCTGTCGGATTAATATAGCTGACTAACGCTCGAATTCAACAGCCATCGCCCGCGGGAACCATTCTACTTGGAAGAGACGCTGACTTGGGTTGATGCTGCCGGTGATTCTTATTTCTCTGCGCTCCGCTTTACAGCCTGCAACACTTCTCGTCGTATCAAACCACTGAATGGGCCGACCACGAGCCAATATAAACGAAATCGCCTGCGGCTCGACTGATCCAGGCAATACACTCGCGTCTCGGTTTCCAGCAGGACGGAGCCGTCGGGCCTTTCGGCAAGAGAAAAATTCCAGGCGGCTTTGGCAAAGCCCTGCTCTTTGAAATTGCGGAAGCCTTCCGCGTCCAGGCGGCGCAACTCACCCGAAGCAGTCCAGAAGCGCCCGACCAGGCCAAGCAATAACTCCTCATTCGGTTTTTCGCCAAGAAGTATAAAACGCATCTTCAGGAAATCATCGAGGGTGAAACAGGTGGGAGCAAAGCGGCCCGTCGGAATTCCACGCAGGCGGAATAGAAACATTGTCAATCTCGTCTGGCTAATATCAAGCCGCCGAACCGCGTCATAGACTTTATCAACAGGCGCGTAAACTTCAATGCTGTGTCGCTCGCGCACATCCCAACCCGGAAGAAAATCGTCTATCAGCATGACTGAATCATAAAGCAATGTTTTGGAAGTTACGACGGTTCAAGGCGGCAACAAGCCTCTCTTCGTTCGCCGCCCGGGCAAAGGATTGCGCTTTCACTGCGGCGATATGGATAACATTCTTCCGGTTTCTACCTCTGTGCTATCATCAGGGCCGATGGTTGCGGCTTCCTCAATTACACCGGACATTCCTGTCATAGAGCTTTATCGCTTCGGCATTCCGCGTCTGGGCCAGCCGACGGCGCGCAAGCTCGCTCTGGCTCTGGCGACTCTCGCGGGAAAGACGGATGCCAGCGAAGCGACCGTCGAAGACCTTTTGAATTACTTGCCGATGCGTTATGAGGATCGCTCGAATCTGGCGCGCATCACAGACCTCTCTGACGGCACGGAGGCTTCGCTTGAGCTTTATGTGAGGGTCGCGGGCGGCTTTCAGGTCGGAAAGAACCGCTCGGCCAAACAACCCAAGCTTTACATCTTCGAGATCACGGCGAGCGATCCTGAAAGGACTTCCAAGCCGGTCGTCGTCTGGTGGTTCGTCTCAGGCCGCGCCGCACAGCGCATCATCGCCTACAATCGTCAGCGATTTGAGCGCGGCGCGCGCTTTATCGCCTACGGCAGGTGGGAATGGGACACGCGGCGCAATACTTTCAGCCTGCGTCTTAACAAGCCGGACGAGTTGGAGATGCTGCCCGGCACGTGGACGCCGCCCGAGCATGCGCTGTTGCGCCTCGCCGAAGAGAATCAAGAGAATGTAGAAAAAGCAGGCGCGGCGGAAAAGGAAGGCGCAGCCGAGAGCGACGAGGGCGCGGATGAAGAGGCTTTCGCAGACGAAGAGGGCGCGGATGATCCTGCGCTCGCGGCGATTCACGTCGGGCGTCGCGTTCCCGTCTATCGCAAGCTCGGAGAGTTTCGCTCCAAACGTTTGCGCGAGATTATGCACGCCGCGCTGGCGCGCATTGAACCCGAAGCAATCAGGGAGACGCTGCCCGATGACCTGCGGGCGCGGCAACACCTCATCGGCCACAATGAAGCCATCCGTCGCATACACTTTCCGGCGGATGACGCGCCGCTCGCGGAATACGAGCGCGGGCGCAGCCCAGCTCACCTGCGACTCATCTTTGAAGAGTTCTTCTGGGTCGCGCTGGCGCTCGCTATTCGTCGCGGCGAAAGAATCAAAGAGGCGAAGGGCGCTTGTATAGAGATAACGGCACGCGTGCGTGAGCGCATCGCCTCGATCCTTCCCTTCTCTCTGACGAGCGCGCAGGAGCGGGTTATCGCGCGTATCTTCGACGACATGACTTCGGACGCGCCGATGAACCGTTTATTACAGGGCGATGTCGGCAGCGGGAAAACGATTGTCGCGCTGCAAGCGATGCTCGCCGCGATGGAGAACGGCTATCAGGCGGCGCTGATGGTTCCGACCGAAATCCTCGCCGAGCAGCACGCACGCAATATCAAACGACTACTGGCGAAGACTCCCTATCGCGTCGAGTTGCTGACAGGCTCCCTGCGCGCCACAGAGAAGCGGCGACTTCATAAGGACGTGGCAACGGGCGAGATTCATGCCTGCATCGGCACGCACGCGCTCATACAGGAAGCCGTCTCTTTCAATAAACTAGGGCTGGTCGTCATTGACGAGCAGCATCGCTTCGGCGTTCTTCAACGGGCGGAGATTCGCACGCGCGGCTTTAACCCGGACGTGCTGGTGATGACGGCGACACCCATCCCGCGCTCGCTTGCGATGACGGCCTACGGCGACCTTGATGTTTCGGTGATTGACGAGCTGCCGCCCGGAAGAACGCCGATCAAAACGGTCGTGGTCGGTGAAGATCAGCGCACAGGGGTCTATAAGGGCGTCGAGCGAGAAGTGCGCGGTGGTCGTCAGGTATATGTCGTCTATCCGCTGATCGAGGAATCCGAGAAGATGGACTTGAAGGATGCGACGCGTATGTACGAGCAACTGCGCGACCGCGTCTTTCCCACCTTCGCGGTCGGCCTCCTGCACGGCAAGATGAAATCATCTGAAAAGGAAGAGGTAATGCGACGTTTCGTCGCGGGCGAGATTAACATTCTCGTCGCCACAACAGTGATAGAGGTCGGCGTTGATGTGCCCAACGCTTCCGTGATGGTCATCGAGCACGCGGAGCGTTTCGGTCTCTCGCAGCTACACCAACTGCGCGGGCGCGTGGGCCGAGGCGCTGAACAGAGCTTTTGCGTCCTTCTGGCTTCGGAAAAGCGCACCGTGGTGGCGCGCGAGCGTCTTGGGATTATGGAAGAGACGAGCGATGGCTTTCGCATCGCCGAGAAGGATTTGGAATTGCGCGGCCCGGGCGAAGTGATGGGCACACGTCAATCGGGTGTGCCTACTTTTCGCGTCGGCAATCTTGTCCGCGACGTCGAAATCCTCGAAGAAGCGAGGCGCGAAGCCGATTATTACCTGACGGCGCGGCGCATGACACGCGAGACTTCACATCTCGTTGAACGCGTGCGTGCCGATGCCAGGTTCGGGCTCGCGTCCGTCGGTTGAAAGCGAAAAGAAAAAGAGTTAAACATCACCTGTTCGTCCTCACATCATGTCGGGATTTATCGAATACATCAAAGCTCGCCTGCGCGGAAGTATTAGCAGTAAAGATAACCGTGAGCCAACGACCGAGCGCCGCGTTGCGCCGCGTTTTACCACGCATCTGGAGAGGCGACTGGTGGTAAACGTCTCGCTCCCGGATGCCAGGAACAAAACGGAAGGCGCGCGCGGCCCATCCGTGCTTGCCGGGTACACGCGCGACGTGAGCGAGACCGGATTGGGAATCGTCTTGCCGGATATTCGCCTCAACAATGCCAATGTCACGCGCCCCGACAGGACGCTGCGTATTATGCTTGGGCTGCCGGGCGAAACTATCGAGATACATGCTACTCCGGTACGCTACGTCGAGTTGGAGGAAGACGCCGAGAGCGAAGGCTATCTCATCGGCGTCCATATTACGGGGATGAAAGAGCGCGACCGCAGGAGTTACCAGTCTTTTCTCAAAACGTTCCAACGAACAGATTTCACTTGAACGCATAAAACAGAGCAACTCACAAGCTGTTTGAAAAAGCCACTTTCAGGGGCTGCAAATTAGTTTTTCTAACCGCATCTATGGAATTACTGCTCGCCTTTCGCTCATCTTTTTTGTGTTAACATCTGCCTTAGGGTGCGAGTCATTGCGGGAAAATATCGCGGGCGGAATTTGCGCAGTCCTCCTTCCATGCAGGTGCGGCCGACCTCCGACCGCCTGCGTGAAACTCTCTTCAATGTCATCGCGCCGCGCGTTGAGGATGCGCGCTTTCTGGATTTGTGCGCTGGCTCCGGTGCGGTCGGGATCGAGGCGCTTTCGCGCGGCGCAGGCCACGTCACCTTCGTTGATCGCTCGCGCAAGATGTGCGGCCTGACGGAAGCGAACCTGGATTTATGTCGCGTCCCTGAAGAGTTAACGGAAGTAGTGTTGAGCGAGGCCGCCGAATTCCTGCGTCGCTCCTCTGCGCGCGGTGTCCCTTCGTGGGACATAGCCTTTTTCGATCCGCCTTACGCGCTCCCTTACGAGCCCGTCCTGTCGGCCTTCGGCGCGCGCCAGTTTCTCGCAAACGACGGCGTGCTCATCGTCGAGCATCATCATAAAAACGAGCTGAAGGACGAGGTGGGCGCAATCCGCCGGTGGCGAATTCTGAAGCAGGGCGATTCCTGTTTGAGTTTTTATGAGTATGCCTGAACCCTGGCCGAGTGTGTCTTGCAGACGCTGTTTAATGTCGCCGGGGTGACGCAGGTCACCGTCCAGGGAGTGGTGCGGGACGTGGCGGCGATGCAGCAGTTGATAAATGGAGGGAGAACGAGAGGACAGATACTAAGGGATATAGTGGAGAGTCCGGAGGTGAGCGCACGCTTCCTCACGGAGTCAACGATAGTGATGCACTACTTCGGGT
>JBKKAL010000257.1:0-28252 GCA_046714695.1 Pyrinomonadaceae bacterium | reverse complement strand
TACTGGCAAGAGACGAGCCCATGGGTTCGGCCTGCAGTCATCATAAATTCGAGCTTGATTGTAGCCACCCTCTACATATAATGGAAACCAAAAGATTTTATTTACACAATAATGTTTGCTGATACGGGGGGGGGTTATGGAGATACGTCAACTGAGGGCTTTCGTCGCCATTGCGGAGACGGGGACGTTCACGGCAGGAGCGTTGCGTGTGCATGTGACGCAGGCGGCAATCAGTATGCAGATACGTCAATTAGAGACGGAAGCGGGCGTATTGCTCTTTGTGCGCGGCCCGCGCCAGGTGATTCTCACGGAGGCAGGAGAAGTTCTGCGTGAGCGCGCGCGACACATCTTGCGCGATCATGATGCGGCGCTCGCCGAGTTAGCTGATCTGGCCGGGGCCGAACATGGGCGGCTACGCGTGGGCAGCGCTTCGGTGAGAATCAGCACCGATCCCTTGCCGCAGCTTTTAAGAGAGCTTCGCACACGACACACACACGCCGAGGTATCGGTCGTTTCCGGCACGAGCGAAAAGCTCGCGCAGCAGATTCTTGCAGGTGAGATTGATGTGGCTTTCGTCTCTTTGCCTGTCGAATCGCGCGGCATTCAAACGGAGGTTTTGAGCCAGGATGAACTGGTTGCCATCGCAAGCCCACGCCATCCTTTGGCGAAGCGTCGCGTCGTCAGCGCGGCCACGATGGCGGGCGAAAAGCTCATCCTCGGCGAGCGCGGCGGGAACACGCGCCGCTTGATAGATAAATTCTTCGCTGAAGCGGGCGTTCATCCGGTCGTCATCATGGAACTGAGCCGCGAGGCGTCAATCAAGCGCATGGTAGAAGAGGACATGGGCGTCGGCATCGTGCCCACACAATCAGTGCGCGAAGAGGTCGCGGCAGGAAGGCTTGTGGCATGGTGGATAGAGGGCGCACAGATTAATTGGGAGCTCGGCCTCGCGCGCCTGCGTGGCGGATATGACTCGCCGGTCATTCAAACATTTATCGCCTTAAGCAGAAATCATTTCAAGCCTGAGGCGGCGAAGACCATCACAGCTTTGCGTCAAAGAGCGCGCCCGTCAAAAGGACGACCAAAACAACGCTCCAGCTCGCGGTAGCAATAAACATTATTTAAGGACGCCTCTGCTCATGCCTGACATGATCGTGCATTTGCTGAATCTGCCGCCGCTCGAACACATCTTAAACGAGATGAAACGAAAGGGCATTGTCGTCCGCCGCGCCCAGCCATTCGAAATTACTCAGGTGCGCATCTTTGTCGAAGAGCATTTTCAGAGACCATGGGCCGATGAAATCGCGGTCGGCTACTCTAACAAACCCGTCTCCATCTTTATCGCAACGCGCGAGGCGCGCATCGTTGGCTTTGCGGCTTATGAGTGTACGCGCAGGTCTTTCTTCGGCCCCATGGGCGTCGAAGAGAGCGAGCGCGGGCGCGGGCTGGGCCAGGCGCTCTTGATCGCCTGCCTGTGGGGCTTGCGCGAGATGGGTTACGTTTACGGCATCATCGGCGGCGCAGGGCCGACCGATTTCTACGCGCGCGTCGTCGGCGCAACTATCATTGAAAGGAGCGAGCCGGGCATCTACGCCGATCCACTCAAAAGTTTCGATTAAATTTTTAACACGCGCACCGCCGCGCCGGGGGCGCGCGCTCGTAAATCGAGTCATACTATTTTTGCGGCGCGATAAAAATATCTGAAAGAGGGCACAAGTTGTCTTTAATGTTGCAGGAGATCGCCGAGCAGCCACAGGCTCTGGCGCGCACTATCACCGAGGAGCGCAAAAAGGTCTTGCGGCTCGGCGTCTTTTTAAAGAAGCGCAATATTGATCTGATCGTCCTCGTGGCGCGCGGCAGCTCGGACAATGCGGCGCTGTTTGGCCGTTATCTACTGGAAGCGACGACAGGAATACCTGTCTCGCTCTCTGCGCCCTCGGTCTATACGCTTTACGGCGCGAAATTAAGGCTTAGGCACGCGCTCGTCATCGGCGTTTCGCAATCGGGCGAAGGCGAAGACATCAATCAAGTTCTTGAGAGCGCGCGACTCTGCGGAGCATATACGGTCGGCGTCACGAATGAAGCGGCCTCGACGATGGCAAGCGTGGTGCACGAGACGCTTTTGATGCATGGCGGGCGCGAGCGTTCTGTGGCGGCCACCAAAACTTACACGGGACAGATGATGCTCTTTTATTTGCTGGCGGCGGCGCTGGCCGAAAATGGCGTTCAACTCAACTATCAAGCGATCCCGGAATATGCCGAGCGCGCTCTTGAGCACAAGACGACGATCAGCGAACTCGTCGAGCGTTACGTCTTTATGGAGAACTGCGTGGTCGTCGGGCGCGGCATGACTTACGCCAATGCTTACGAATTGGCGCTCAAGTTGATGGAGACCTGTTACGTCGTAGCTGAACGGTTTTCGTCGGCGGATTTTTTGCACGGGCCGCTCGCGCTCGTCGAACGCCATTTCCCCATCATCCTGTTTGCGCCGTCGGGAGCCACTGAGTTGAGCGTCAAAGAGTTGATGCGGCGTTTGCGCGAGCTTCGTGCGGAGAGGTTAGTCATTACGGATAACGAGGAGATCGCCAGCCTCGCCACACGCAGGATTCTCATGCCGGGTGAAATCGGAGAGTTCCTGTCGCCGATTCCATACATCATTCCGGGTCAACTCTTCGCCGCGCTTCTGGCTGATGCCAAAGGGCTGGATGCAGATGCACCGCGCTCTTTATCGAAAGTAACGCGCACCATTTGAAGAGTTCTCTTCTCCAGCTCGTTCGACATTGTCTTTTAAGATTTTCCTGTCAATGATGCGAGCAGTATCGTCATGGCATCTATATAATTTTCGCGGATGGATGCTTCGCCGGGAACATTATTGATGATGATGGAAAATACAAGGCGCTCGCCCGCCGCGCTCGTCGCGTAACCGGAGAGCGCCGAGACCATATCAATCGTGCCCGTTTTGGCGCGCACATTGTTTGCCGCCGGTGCTCCCTTAAAACGGTTGCGCAGCGTGCCGTCAACGCCCGCCAACGGCAAAGCATCACGAAAGGCGTTAGCGTAGCGGTGGCGACTCATATATGTCAGCAGTTGCACGGTCGCCTCGGCTGTGATGAGGCTATGGCGCGATAATCCCGAACCATCGCGCATGATAATCACGTCATCGCTGACTCCCGCCTCGCGCAAAAACGTTTTGACGACTTCGATGCCTGCTTCCGCCGTCTCCTGTTTCGGGTCTGTGCGCGTTCCAAAGACTTTGCCGAGGGAGCGCAAAAGTAGTTCCGCGTAAAGATTTTGGCTGGGTTTTAATGTCAGCGCCGCAATCATGCTCAGAGGCGGAGATTGCCAGCTCGCAATCTCGACGAGTGATGATAATAAATTATTCGTCGCAGTCATCTGTGATGAGGAGCGAAAGGGATTGAGCGTGATGCCACCGCGTGCGCTCGCCTCAAGAGTGCGAATGCGTCCGGTGAATGTCACCCCGCGTTGCGCCAGCGATGAGCGCAACATTTCGACGAACATAAGGGCCGGATGCGGTACGGCGACGCCTCCCGTGTAACCTTTATCATCCAGCGGGAGACTGCCGCCCACTTCGATAACATTTGCGGTCAGGCCACGATGCACGATCAAATCTCTTTTCGTGCCGCGCGGAGTGGTGGTCGTCCCGTTCACAACCGAGACGAATGATGTAATGGAAGGCCCTGTCGTCACCATGCCGGGTGCGCCCACGCTGGCGCCCGGCTTGACGAACAGATCGAGCGCATTATCGTTGACGGATAATGCGCTCACTTCCGCGCCATACCACCACTGAAGATCATCCCATTCCCAACTGTCGCCGAGCGGCCCTCCCGTAAAGTAGGTCTCATCACCCACCAGGTCGCCTTCGACTTTTCTGACTCCCGCCGCTACGATGCGCGCCGCTATTTCATCAATCGCCTTGTTGTAATTCTTATCATTGAAGCGTGCCGCAATAGATGGATCGCCCCGACCATAAACGATCAGATTGCCGCGCACCGTTCCGGTCGCATCCGGTCGCGCGGGCGCATAGACGGAAGTTTTGAAACGGTAATCCGGCGAAAGACGGTCGAGCGCAGCCGCCACCGTATAGATCTTCATGTTGGAAGCAGGCATGAGCCGCTTGCCTGCGTTCTCCTCAAAGAGCGTGCGCCCCGTATCGAGCGAAACAATTTTGACGGCCACTTGTGCCGGCGCCAGCTCGGGACGGCGCAGCACATCCTGTAGGCGTGCGCGCAACTCTTCGACCGTTTTGGGCGCAGGCGGCGATGCTGTCGCAAGAGGAGCAGAGGGAATAACAGGGGCGGGCGTCGGAGTAGGAACAGCAGCGGGAACGAAGATGACCGATGTCTTGAAGTTGCAGCTGTGTCCGCTTCGCCGTTCTTCCTGCGCGCTGGCAGGTGCGACCGCGCTGAAATTTATTGCGAGGAGCAGTAAAAAACAGATGTCACGCTGTATGCGACTCTTTTTCACCATGCCGTTGACCACCTCAATCTTAAACTCTGAACAGAAAAGCTTTCCTGATCCTGAAAGGTAACTTATTTGCACATCTGCGAGCAAAAGGGTCTCGCCGCAAATCGTAAGGAAGCCAGTGAGAGAGGCAATAGAAAGTGAAAGATGAAGTAATTGACACAAGCGAATTAGAGAAAGCAGGCAGCAAGCCCGGCGAGGTTTCGCGCCATAGCCTCTAATGTCGTCTGATCCAGTAGAAGCACGCTCGACCACTCTTCACTGAGGTGGCAAATCTGCTCGTGCTATTCTGCGGTCAATTCTTCGGGCCGTGCCGTAAAAAGATTTTTCGATTCAGTCATTGCCTAGTTATCTCATTCATGAAAACTTTTTTATTGCGCGGTTATCATCTCTCGCAGGTTTGTCCACACTATATAAATACATACATGGACAAACATTATCCGGGACGTTTTCGGCACTATTTTTACCCCCGACTCTCTCCCCTTGCTGCCATATCGTGTCATCTCGGATGGCTGAAATATATTGAAATTGCCTGTTCCCGCCTGTCAGTTCCTTCTAGCGCGGAACGCCTTTGCTGTTGTATAACTACTCCCGCAGCCTTAGTCGAACAAGGCCTGGCGGGTTACGGAATCGGTGCCAAAGCCGTCTCGATTTATGTTGGTGAGACAAAGCCACACACGTTCTCACTACGCGAGGGGATGCCGGAGTCAAAAACGACATCCGAGCCGAAGATTCTAGTGGACGAGAGAGTCCGCGCCGAAGCTTTGCGCCCGACCGAAGCGGCCCGCCGGAAACAAACACTATTCGGGAAGAATTTTGAGTACACAGGAGAGCATCCCCTGCGCTTCACGCGCTCTTGAGACTATCGCCGTGCTTGGCGCAGGGACGATGGGTCACGGCATCGCTCAGGTGGCCGCTTCGGTCGGCTATCGCGTCATCCTGCGCGATGTTGATCGCGAAGGGCTCGCTCGCGGCGTGCGCGCCATCGAAAGCAATCTCGCCAAGGGCATCGCACGCGCCAAGCTCACAGAGGACGAGCGCGACCAGACGCTCCAGCGCATACGCGGCACTATTCATCTTTCAGAGACGGCAGATGCAGACCTCTTCATAGAGGCCGCGCCCGAATCGTTGGACTTGAAGCGAGGGATATTACGCGAGGTTGAGCGCGCGAGCCGCCGTCCATTTATCTATGCCACCAATACCTCATCGCTTTCGATCACGGAGATTGCCCGGGAAGCAGAGCACCCAGACCGCGTCGTCGGGATGCACTTCTTCAACCCCGTGCATATCATGCGGCTCGTCGAGATCGTCGTTGGACGGGAGACGAGCGCGGAGACGGTAGAAGTTGCGCGCGTGGTCGGACGCCGTATGAAGAAGGAGCCGATCACGGTCAGGGACGTGCCCGGTTTCGCCTCTAGCCGCCTCGGCGTCGCGCTCGGACTCGAAGCGATGCGAATGCTTGAGCAGGAAGTGGCGAGCGCCCGTGACATAGATACGGCGATGGAACTGGGCTATAACCATCCGGTTGGCCCATTGCGCTTGACCGACATGGTGGGTTTGGACGTGCGGCTGGCGATAGCAGAATATCTACACGAAGCTTTCGGGTCAGAGACATTTCGCCCGCCGGAGATTTTGCAACGCATGGTCGCGGAAGGTAAGCTCGGCAAAAAGAGCGGCGAAGGCTTTTACCGTTGGGATGAGGAACCGGAGACTCAGCAGCGGCGCGCGCTTTTCAAATAAACCGGGCTATAATGGTCTTGTGACAAATCTTATGAGCACGCCTTATAACGAAGAGAAACGCTTTGCGCTGCGCATGGCGATGCGCCTGCCCATAGTTGTTTCCGGGCGCAGCGAAGACGGCGCGGCGTGGAGCGAGCCGACAGAGACGGACGACATCTCAACCTCCGGCGTGCTCTTTCATCTCAATCAAAGAGTGAATCGCGGCGAGCGCCTGTACCTGCGCGCCCATCGTCCGGACGGCGCACCCATTGAGGTCACGGCGACGGTCGTGCGCGTCGCTCCGGCCATTTACGGCACGGCGCGCGTCGGCGTGCAGATTGCCGAGCCGACCGAAAATTGGCTGCGACTGTTCGTCTCCTGGGTCGCTGACGAACAGCCAACGACTTCTGAATCGGATAACGATCAACAATAAAAGATAGTGATAACCGGTCGCGTGGCGAGGGACAAGTTGTAATCTTGTCCCTCGTTAGTTCCCTGGTCACGCATCTCTCAATCACTGGAGTAGATATGCCGCAATCTTACGAAACTTTACTAGTCGAGAGGCGCAATCGCGTCGCCATCATCACTATCAATCGTCCTGAGAAGAGAAACGCGCTCAACATCCAGACGCGCGAAGATGGCGCAGCCGCTCTGGACGAGCTGCGCGAAGACCCCTCGGTCGGCGTGGTCGTCTTCACGGGCGCTGGCGATAAGGCTTTCGTCGCGGGCGCTGACATTGCGGAGTTCGCCGGGCGCACCGCCATCACGCAACGCGAGGTAATGCTCGGGCGCTCGCTCTTTACAGCCATTGACGGTTTTCCAAAGCCCGTCATCGCGATGATCAACGGTTATTGTCTGGGCGGCGGATGCGAGCTGGCCCTTGCGTGCGACCTGCGCATCGCGAGCGAGACGGCCTCCTTCGGCCAGCCGGAAATCAATCTCGGCATCATACCGGGCGGCGGCGGCACACAACGCCTGACGCGTCTCGTCGGTGAAGGCAAGGCGATGGAGTTGATCCTGACCGGCGACATTATTGATGCGCGCACGGCTTTCACTCTCGGACTGGTCAACATGGTCGTGCCTGCTGGCGATCTGGAAGCGAAGACGATGGAAATGGCGAACCGCATCAGCGAGAAAAGCCCCATCGCCTTACGCATGGCCAAAGAGGCCGTCCGTGTCGCCGCGCGCTCGAATCTGGACGAAGGATTACGCCGCGAGGTTGACCTCTTCGCGCTCTGCTTCTCATCCGAGGACAAGGACGAGGGCGTGAAGGCCTTTCTGGAAAAACGCAAGCCCGCGTTCAAGGGTAAATGATTCGATTTTGGATTACGGATTGGCGAGCAACCGCAGGTTGAAAGCTTTCATTTTAAAATTCAAGTATCTCGAAGCGTCAATCTAAAATCCAAAATTCCAAAATGTTTCGAGTCATTGGATTCATCCTCGGGCTAATGGTCGCGGCCGCCGGCGGCGTGATTACATATCGCGCGCTCTTTCTTGAACCGAGCGCGGCCATCGTCGTGACGAACGCGGACATACGCGAAGTCCCCAATACATTGCGCGTCACGGGCGGCCTTATCATGCTCATCGCCGGCATGGCCCTGGCCTTTTACGCCGCCCGCCGCAAACCCTTGTAAGGCGCGCTTGACTCGCTTTCACCCGCTACGTTACTCTTTCTGCTCGTCATCACAAGCGGATGCCAATCCACTCAAGGGGGCCGTAGCTCAGCTGGGAGAGCGCATGACTGGCAGTCATGAGGTCAGGGGTTCGATCCCCCTCGGCTCCACCAATTATTTCAATAGTTTACTGGCAGCTCATAGGCTGCCCCCTCTCGGGTCAAACGATCTCTCTGAGATGGGTGAATTGCTTCAGCCTATCCTTATGTTTAGTCTGTTGCAGTAGTTTCTTGTAAAGCGGATGAAATCGGCCGGGATTGTAGTAGAACCATATCTCATCGAAGTCCTGAAGTTTTTCGTCAAAGTCCCTGAGCAGTTCTTCAAACTCTTCTTTCGTCACCATGCCTGGTGCCTTGTCATACCACCCGTATTTTAAGTGTGGAAATACGACTCCATGCAAATCCGAGAAGATGGCCCAGCAAACATTCATCTCTTTGCACTTTTTCATGAATCTCTGTGTAGGCGACGACGTATATAACTTGTCCGGAGTGACTGTCCTCCGAGTTCCCTTTATGGAGTCATCCTTTCTGGCAGAACAGTGGGTTATATAGATTCTCATCATTTTACCTTGATCGGAATTAGAATAAGCGCATGGAATATTTGAGCATTAATTGGGAAGGGCTCCAATGGACTCCATGGATCCATTTTGACGAACCGCGCATGGCCTTCAAAGCTCTGCCAACTACCGGGGGCATCTACCGTGTTCGTCCCGCCGGCGCAGACCATCTCGCTTATATAGGTCAAACAGGCCGCAGCTTGCGCGAGCGATTATCTAGTTTGCGCAGGCATACCCTATCTCCTGAGATGCCATTCAATGACCCTCATACAGCAGCGCCGTCGCTCTGGGCTCTGCGCCATGCGGAACATGTTAACTTCGAGTGTTCTGCGGCTCCAGTGGATATGCCCAAGAGGAAGCGCGAGGGCCTGGAGTGTTACCTCCTTTGGAAATACCGCACTGAAAGGTGCGAATCGACGCTTTGCAACCACGGCCGTTTCCACAGACTTTATCAGAAGTCTGGCCCGCGCTCCTCCCAGAGGAGAGGTGGTTTGTTAACAGATGGTCAACTTAACCGGGCCGGGGATCCCAGCATACCACCCCTCATATATCAGGGCCGACCCTTCGAGGTTGAATGGATGGGGCTACAGTGGAGCGCATTAAAGACGCTGGTGCTGCAAGAATTAATAAAACTACCCCAAGTCCCAGGGGTGTACAAAGTACTGGTCATTGGCTCTGAAGAGCTTCTCTACGTGGGTCAGACAATGGACTTGAAATCGCGTCTTCTAACACACAGCCGCGCGGGGTGGGGCGGATCCGATGCAATCTTCTCATTCTCATCATTCCCTAAATTAATTTTGGCACACCAGCTAAAGGAGATTGAGAATGATCTTATTGGAGGATTCTATAACCTTACTAAGGACGTGCCGCGTTTTCAGTTTTTCGCCAAGAGTCCGCGCCAGTGAATCAGCTGTTACTTGTGGATTAAATAGGTTTTCAAATAAAGCCCCTTGAAGGGTGTGCTCTTTACAGCTTCAATAAAGTAAACACCCTGAAATCAAACCACAATAGGTTGTGACTACCCGCCCATTTTGAAAAAGCCGTGAAACATATCCGTTTTGCACATTTCATGTGCAGAGCCATATACAACATCTTGCGATTTGATCTAAAAATCCTCTTCTATTTTCAAAATCGATTCTGATAATTGGCATTCTGTTTTTGCAGTCATATAGTTGATAAAATGCACTAGATTAAGAGGGTTTTGATTACTATTATTGGCCCTTCCATAAATGTTCTTCCTTTCATCATTGAGAACGAAGACACCAAATCGACTATGGTTGTAGCTGTTCTGCAATAGAGTAATCATGTCCGATAAATCGGAGTGACAGTCAGATTTATCAGACTATTACTCGTAAATTATAGATATAAATATTCAGTTAACCCGAATAAATGGCGTTCCAGTGACGCCTATCGTCTCGGCACAGCAGATGCTTATAGCCAAAGCTAGGGAGGAAAAGACTAATGTTAGTCTTTCCAGACAAGTAAGCAAGATCGATAGTCCTTAGTCATTAGAAGTGAAAGGAGACAGGGTTATGCTGAGAATAAAATTGCTGCTGATAGCACCGAACCGGATGAGAAGAAGTGCGGGGCTCCCGCGCAGGGGGATCTGTATCCGCGCTGTGCATCACGTTTTTAACCCTGAGAGCGAAACGGAAGAAACCATCGATGAGGATGGGCCTGGACATCTACGTCGGAGGTCAACTGAGTCCTAAAACCCCCTTTATGGTAGTTGCGTAAGCTTAACCCTTTGAGGCCCATATGTGGTCAGCCGAAGAAATCATAGTCATAAGCGACTTGCATTTAGCCGCCGAACGCGATAACGGATTGTTTCAGGCAGATGAACGGTTAGCAGAGTTCCTGCGTTGGATTCACACCCACCTCTCCCATTGTCATCTGTTTTTGAATGGTGACGTGTTCGACTTTTTAGTCGGCAAGCAGCAAGTGGCGGAGATCAATCTTGAGGATGCGGCGATCGAGGGCGGGGCAATCATTGATAATCACAAAGAGGTTTTCGAAGCCCTCAGCCTGATAGCAAACTCCGAAGAACATAAGCTGACTATCTTAGGCGGAAACCATGATCCCGAGATAGCGCTGCCGACAGTCCAGGAAAAGATCGAGCAAAGTCTGAAGCCTCCTGCCTCTCATCCTACGAAGCTTTCCTGCTCTCATTTCCCTATACGCTGGTTAACTAACGGCGAAGGCGCGGCATTTAAGTTTGGTGAAGCGAAAGTCCTGATAGAGCACGGCGACCAGTACGACTCCTGGAATTGGACAGACCACGAGGCGTTGCGCAGGGTCATCTGCCTCGCGAGTCGGAATGTCTCTTATCAGAAAGTTTATCAGCCGCCTCCGGGAAGCCGTCTGGTGTTGAACCGCTTGAATCATATTCGCGATCAATTCCCTTGGCTGCAAACATTGCAGCCGCTCAGCCCGGTGATTATTCCGCTCGCGCTGGAAGTAATCCTGCCGACCCTCCCGGCGGGTGATGAGCGCTCCAACATCCTCAAGGCGGTCAAGGAAGTTAATAGCTATGCGATGCGTTCCGTTGTTGACGAGGTATTACTCGGTATCGGCGCGCGCAGGGTAAATTGGGCTAATACGAACGAAGATAGGCAGATACTAAGCGAGTGGCTGGCTCAGTATGAGAAAGAAGAAAACATCTGGGGAAAGGTCGGCGACGCGAAAGCCTGGTTAGTCCGAGCGGTCGCACGGCTGCGCAGTAATGCTGTCAAGCGAAAGCTCAAAAGCGTCTCTGGCAGAGATACGTTTTTCGACATCAGCGCCAATGACGAGAACCATGACGCGGCGACAAGACTGGTAGACAAAGGCGCTGACCTGGTCATGCATGGGCACACGCACGCCGCAAAAGCTTATCAGGTAGGGCGGGGTCTTTACCTCAACACCGGAACCTGGGGGCGTCTCACCAAGTTGCCGAGCGAGGAAGCGAGTGAAGAGCAATGGGGTGTCTATATAGAAAACCTCAAGGCGGGCCGGGCCGATACACTTCAGCGCCTGACCTTCGCTCGGATCAGCAAACAGCCGGGGCGGACGACCGCCGCTTTGTGCGAGTGGACGGACGGCCGCGCGCAAGAGCTGTCCGCCTGGAGCTTCACAGGCGGGCAATGGGGGAAAGTAGAGAATAAATTGTGAACACTCTCCCGATGGTTATGAGTTTCATTCCGCCGATCATTAAAGAATGGGCGGAACTAGTCCGAGGTTATAATGATACGATCTTCCTGCTATCGTTCGCCGTCGCGGGACTAACCTCCTATGTGATGTTGCTGGCGTATAGCAGCATGCGGTCTGAGAGGTGGGTCAAGTACTTCGGGGTGACCTTCGCCGCGCTCTCCGTCAATTTCCTGACCCTTTTCCTGTTCAGACATTTTGGCACTGATGGAAGTTTCCCCAGTGTCGTCTCGCAGGTCGCACTTTCCATTGTAAGCAATGTCTTCGGCGTCGCTGCCGCGCTTGAAATCCTAAACCGAAAATCACTGTTTCCCAGCAAACTGCGCGATTTGGCAGCCATACGCAATGTCAAAAAATGGGATTACTTATTGCCGCCGTTATGCTGGACTCTGGCAGCCCTTACGTTGATTGCCATCTTCATAAAATACCGTTTGCATCTCGATGCCGGGGCGAATACTCATCCGTGGCTTGAGACACTGGTTAATAGCCCTGACTTTATCTTTTCTGCACTCTGCCTCTTTTTGATGGGCTACGCCATTTTTGCCAATCTCGGAGCGAGACATTTCCGCTTTCTGGCTCTCATCATTGCGTCGATTTACGCCATCCTTCAGATTGCTTACGGCCTTGTGCCGATGTTGTCTTACCTACTCGTAATTGATGAGAAATTAATCCAGGCCCCCCTCATTCTTATTGCATTGCCACTAAAATTTTGCCTCTGCGCATTTGCTTATCTGCTGGTAGTGCGCTTTTTTGAGATTTTAAGCGAGTTGGGGCAATTACAAGAGAGCGAATTTGAGAGGCGACAGGATTATCTAGCGTCGGAGGGAGTCGTCGAGTGGATTGGCAAAAGGCTGAGCGACAAAGCGCTCAAGCATGGAGGCAAAGGCCGCGCCAGTGAACCGCCCTCTGAAAGCAACTTTGTAAATCTGGTGATCAAGCTGCCGAGCGAAACAGAAAAAAGAGTCGCGTGCATCGTGTGGCCTAACCATGAGAAGGATAAGCGACCCAGGATTTTTGACTGGCTGCCAGTGGAAAAAAAGTTTTCGTCTTTGAACATCGGAGTCCATCCTGACCGGGCTGAGCCCTGGGAGTGGGAGAGAGCGCTTCCTTTCGTTCACGAGGTTCTAACGGATGACAAGAGAAGCGAGATCGTCTGGGTGAGAGACAAGAACCAGCCACGTAACGGCGATTACGATGGAAACATGCGAGCGGTCGTGAGCATGGCGATTCAGGTGAACGGAGCAGCCATCGGTTGTTTACAGGTCGCGCGCTCGGATTCGAGGTTTAGTCAAATGGCGATTCGCCAGATTCGCCAGATCGCCAATATGCTTTCATCCGCCGTTCAATCCTACCGCGAGCTGGCCGGGCTGGATCTGATGAGCATCATCTTCGCTAAAAAGCAGCTCGAGGAATTGCCTTATCCTCCTGAAAAGGCCGCAGAGGAAATCACCACTATTCTCCACGACATATTTGCGCCAACCGTCACGCGCCTCCATATAGATTTCGGTTTCTACACAGCGCATACTATTTATAAAACCGAAAAAGATGTAGGGCATGTTAAGAAAAAAATAGAAGAGGAAATCGCGAGCAAGGCAGAGAAAGGGGAGGATGTCTCAGATACCATTACGTCTCGCAACTTTCCAAGGGCTTACAAGCTGCTTAAAAAACAGCTTACCGCCAGGGTCATGCAAACGTATGCAGATAAACAGCGACACAAGATGGACAGATTCGTCATGGGTAACTTGTTGTTCGCTATCGATGCTGAAAGAGACAGGTACGATCATGCGGCACTGGGCACTAATTATCTACATCGCAAGGCGGCTTCGACGCTCGCCGCCGATGCGTACCTCGATTTCTCGCGCGATTATTACAGCGACATTTTGAAAACGCTCGGGACGGAACTAAGCGCAAAGCGACTCAGCGTGGAAGCGTGGTTCGAGCCCATACAAAAGATACTTACGGAACAGGCCGGGTTCACGTGGGTGGTCGTCAGGCAGAGGGGGAGGAAAAAATGCTTCGGAGATGAAGAAGGATTACTGATCCTTCAAAGGATCAAGAGTCTCAAGCATCAGGTGAAAAAGACCAGAAGGTTCAGCCTCACGGAATCGCCGGAGATCAAAACCCAGTACCACCTCAATAGCACGCAATACAAATCAAATCATATCTTAAAACTGAGACTGCGCATGTCGGAGGGGTTTATCTGGCTGGGAGTGAGACGACCGAACTTCGGGCCGGAACTGGATTTCCCCTCCCCCTGGAAGACGTTTCTCATAAACTTCGCCCAGATCGCCGACGCCTCGCTGTCGCGCATCACCCTTCCCGAACGGTTCAAGGCCCACGTTGAAGCGGCTCAGTTGCAGGGCATCATCGCCAGCGTGGCCACCACCGGCACCATGATACATCAATTCAGCAACATGATTGCCGGGCAACTGGGCTCTATTAAGACTCTACGCACCGCCATTGCCCTGGGGGACTTGAAGACCGAAGACAAAGAGTATGAAGAGATCCTTCGCGCTATGAGCGATTCGGCGACGAGTACGCTGCAAATCTTTCAATCTTTCAGCACTCTGGCAAAAAATACGGACGAGGATCACCGCCCGTGTCGGTTGGTTGACGCCGCGCGGCATGCCTGTAAGCTTTTCGAAGTATCTTTGATACCGCGAGGGGTTAAGCCGCTGATATTAATTGACGAAAATATTTTCGTCGGCGTTTCGTTCAACGTCGCCGCCCTGGCCCTCGCCACCCTTGTGGGCAATTCAAAAGACGCTGTCAAAGATGGAGGGATGATTCAGATCGATGCGATGCAACAGGGAGATACCGTTTTGTGCCGCGTAAAAGACGACGGCCGGGGCATCACGCCCGAGACGCAGAACAGGATTTTTGAGCCTAAAACCAGGACGAAAGAGTATGGAACAGGGATGGGGCTATATTTGACGAGCCATTCCCTGAGCGAAAATAGATCCTCAATCGAATTGACCAAGTCCGACGAAAACGGGAGTATATTCACTATTTACTTCCCATCGGCAAGTAAGGAGACGACGACATGACATTTGCAACAGAGATGGTAATGGAAGCCACGCCGAAAACAGTCGTGGTAGTTGAGAATAGTCAGAGCATTCGTATATCTCTGGTAAAAAGTTTGAAGCAGCGTGGTTTTCAAGCGTCAGGGGCAGCAACCCGAGCCCAAATGCTTGAGCTGGTCAGGGAATTAAAGCAGGATATTGACGTGGCAGTTCTCGACGTGAATTTGGAGGACAAGGACAAGGATTCGCACGCCACCACCGGATTTGATATCGGCCAGGAGATGATCGAGGCGCAACCCGACTTACCTCCGCAGAGGATCGTTTATTCAGGACACGATGATCAGGAGTACTATCAGGCCGCAGTGCGAATGGGTGCCGATGATTACATAATAAAAGCCACTCCCGGCGGCGAGGTAACGGTCATCAACCGGGTAAGCACCTCATCTCTCTTGCGGGCATTGAGCCCTGTACGCGCCGAGATAAGCGAGAAAATCGGTCGGATTGCCGAGAGGGATTTGGATACCCTTACCGAGGTCGGGCACATTTGCTTACAGGTCATTGCGCCGGAGGTGAAGACCTGTCTTGGAGTACCGTTCGTCTTCTTATTGAACGATCGAAAGGGCACGCATATCCTGAGTCGTAAGGGCGAGCAATCCGAAGAGTACGCGGAGGTTTGCGCGCACATTCAGAACAAGGTTTTCGAAGCCGACAAAAATAAAGATCCGTTCGTCTTCTTCGTCGAAGATATGGATACGCCTCTCGACGATAAAACCCGCGATTTTCTCAGGAACCTTGAGGGTGGCAGTTTTATCCCTCTCTACGACGAGGACAGCTTGCGTCTCTCGATCGGCATCCTGCCGGCGGAAGTCACAGACCCTTTAGGGCAGGAGAAGGATTCGCGTGAGTTCGCCAGCAACCTGAATTCCAAATTGCGCGAGCCGGTGGTGAAGCAGTTTAAATATCTGTCGCGGATTAAGGCGACGATAGAGAAGACGAAGCTCAAACATACTTCGAATTTTTGCCTCTACGTCAGCAAGACTCAGATCAATGTGCTTGAAGAATCCCTGGAGCGAAAAGAGATCGAGCCGGATAACAATTGTTTCCTGAGACTCAAAAAACTGGCAGACGACCTCTATGCGACGGGCCTCGAGTTCTCACAACTGAATGACACGCCTGGTAGAGCGAAAACGGTAACGGCCCTGGAACAAAAGGTCTCCGTCCGCTCGACGGTTCAGCAGGCCTGGAAGATGCTTGAAGAACAGGGTCTCGTTAAAGACCTTAAGCTTGAGCAAACGGGGGAAGATGTTGAGGTGGTAATTGCACAGAGAGACCTTTTAGTGGCGGCGTTGCGTATGTTACAGTGGCTCGCGCAACGCGCTGACAGGATACCGCCGGAAGCCGCCAGCCGTCACATCACAGTGGCTTACGAGAAACAGAAGGATCGCGTTGCAATTAGCTTTACCGACCAGAGCCGTCGATTGGGTGAGCGCCTCAGACGTAAACTATTCGAACCTTTCACCCAGAGCACTACCACCACAGGTAACATTGTCGATAAGGGAGAACAACTGCCCGGCCTCTACTTGCCCCTGTATTTAGCGAAGACCCTCATCACTGTGAAGAACAATGGAGCACTTGAAGACAGAACCAATGAACTCCCAGGCAATATCGGTCACAGCTTCGTGATGAGCTTTCCGGTAGAGGAACAGAATAGTCCGAACGCAGAAACCGGATAAGCTTTTCTAACCGGTCTCCTTTCGTTAGTCCTCAATATCGATTAAGGAGAGATCGCATAGTGGCTGAAGTACACGTCCTCATTTTTCAACAGGGCATCCGCCAGAGCGTGGATGAATGGACAGAAAGAGATAATTACCCGCTCAACCTCAAAAAATGGAAAGAGAACTCCTGCCGTTGGCCAGAGCGGCTATTAGCCAACAGCCGCGGGCCGATGGAAGTCTTTATCTGTCTCGATAAAGAACTCCTGGCCGAGGGCTGCGACCCTCCTTTTTTACAGAGCATCATTGAACAGGCACATAAATCGATGTGGGCGGCGAGCGTCTACGTGGTCGTGGATAGAGAGTGGCAGCCCGAAGATAGAGACCCCGAGCAGCCAGACCCGTTTTTGTGGACCGAGGGATTGTTGGAAAATAAGGTCAGCGACATTCTGGAGTGGTCGCTGACGTCCAGTAGCTACTACAGCGAAGCCGCCCTGCGATCCAGAAAACGGATGGAAATGCTCTTTAACCACCCGCCGAGCAAACCGTGGAAATGCCTGTTTCGAGACCCGCTCATGCTTAGTCGTGAGGAAGAATACTTACTTTCGCCCTACTTGATTAGCTCTTTGGACGAATTGGAGAATGAAAACTGCTTCGTCGTGCAGCGACCATTGAGCGAGGGGTATCTGGAATACGTCGAAGAGACGCTTGGAAAGGCAACAGACTATGAGATGATGTTCGGGGCCGTGGAGCGAGCCGTACGGAGACTTCCCTCTGACTTGACGAAATTTTGTAGAAAGAGAGGCTGCGGCCCGATCCGTTTCCACGGTATAGCAGAACTCTTCTACTTTCTACAGCAACTGAATAATCCGCGGCTGAATAATCTGAGGTCGAACAATCTAAAGTTGATAAACGAGCCCGCCATCACTCCTGTGCGGGTCACGGCGAACACCAAATTCAAATCTCACAGCCCACAAGTCTTAATCACCTATTCGTATCTGGCCGGAGAGCCCGATAGCTGTCTGGCTGCGGCTAGTGACACCTGGGAACTGATCAATGACTTGCCCGACAACGTGAGGGTTAAAATTTACCCCGCCGTAAAATCTGCTAAACTGGCAGATATTCTGAAGGAGTTAGGCCACCTGTTGGCTTGGATACACATAGGTCACGGGGACGAAGAGAAGGGATTACAGCAAGCCGACGACGAGCTTTTCAAATCGGCGAAGGATTGGCTCAAAAGTTTCGCCTCTTATAAGTCGAGCTTGGCTCTAGCCCTGTTTTCTTCGTGCAGCTCAGCGGAGGTTGCACGGCAATTCGCCGAGGCCGGCGTAGGGGTTGCAATCGGTTTTACCCGCGAGGTGCATAAGAGGGTCTGCATCGAGTTAACTAAAAGGGTCGTCGAAGCCACGGTAAAGACAAACGGCGAGCGAAGTGCCATTCTGACAGCCTTTAGTGAAGGTCGTCAGGTTTTGGAGATAGACGACCCGGACGCGGTGCCTGTGGCTTTTTGGGCGAATCACTGAATCAATATGACTATCGCGCTGTTTGCTTCAGATAAACTGTCTCTGCCAGGTATCGAGGCCGTCCTGCGCCGGGAAGAGGTCAGCGTTTCGTCTTTCATTCTGACCCCTCACCTCATCAAGCTTAATATCGAACAGCCGCTAACGAATGGGGTGTTGGTAACTAATGAAAACGGCATCGTCAATATCGGTGAGTTGACGGAGCAGGTGCGCGACCTCATAGGCGACGAGTTGCCGCTGGTGGTCTGCGGGCCACCATTTACGATTTCCGACCAAGAGAGTCTTTTAGAGTGCGGAGCCTCTGAAATAGTCACGCCCCAATCGTGGAACGTTGAACATGTCGGCGAGCGGGTGCTGAGCCAGATCATTCTCAGGGGAGATGTTACGCCCAACGCCTGCGGGGAGCTGCGCGGCGCGACGATCAAAGTGCGCGAACTCTATTCCGACATAAAGAGATTGGCTCCGCTTTTCGAGTCGGTTCTCATTCTCGGTGAGACAGGCACGGGTAAGGAACTGGTCGCGAAAGAACTTCATAATCATAGCGGGAGACCGGGCCCTTATATCCCCATCAATTGTCCGGAGATAAATCCCGACCTGATGAGCAGTGAGCTTTTCGGACACGAAAAAGGGGCATTCACCGGCGCGGATAGGACACGCGTAGGATTGATAGCCGCTGCTGGAAACGGGACTGTATTCCTGGATGAAATCGGCGACCTCGATTTGCAATCGCAGGCGAAGTTACTGCGGGTATTAGAGGATCGAAAAGTGAGGAAGGTCGGCGCAAATCATTTTGAGGATATACGGGCGCGCATCATCCTGGCTACAAACCATAACCTACAGGAATCCTGTGCTGAAGGTAAGTTTCGCGCCGATCTTTATGAACGGATACGAGGGTTCACTCTGCAATTACCACCATTGCGGGAGAGGAAAGCAGACATCCCTGTCTTGGCAAATCACTTCGTTAATGAATACAACGTAGAGTACAAAACGAACAATCAAATCCGATTGGCTAGTATGGATTACTTGTTTCAGTACGACTGGCCCGGTAACGTCAGGGAGTTGCGTGCTGTCATCAGAAAAGCCACCGCCTATTCGGATTGTTCTGGTTACATCAGTTCTGTGATTTTACAAGAATCCGTACGCCGGCCGCAGATGAGCATGGCACAGAACGCTGTGCCTTTTGAGCCGGCGATTGATACGTGGCGTGATCTTCATCGTCGAGCGCAGATGATATACTTTCGAGCTCTATTGGCTTACACAAACGGGAACAGAGAATCTGCAATTAAACTTTCAGGTCTTAGCAAATCTCAATTTTTTGAGAGGTTAAAGGAGTTGTCGAAAGGGGAATAAAGGATCTTTTATAACGCGGTTTCAAAAATCTAAGTTTTCATTTTAGCCATTGTAAGCAATTTAAAATCCAGACACGAGCATTCTCCTGAAAATTAACTCCATGCGCAAAAAGGAGTAGAGATGAATAAACACGCGACTCAATCGGCAACATTTTTGAAGACTCTTATCAAAAGTTATTGGGATTTTAGTGTGCCAATGGTGTGCCAACTCAGCCAAATGGGGCTGAACTCAACAGTACAGCACAGAACTCATACTCCACAGAAAGCCTAACTAAAACTTACTATAAAGTACCTAGACGCACTCAGCGGAACTAAGCAAAAGAGCGCTAAAGATGACTGACAGTCATGAGGTCAGGGGTTCGATCCCCTCGGCTCCACCAATATCTTCAACAAGTTACGGCCACCGAAGGGGTGGTCGTAATAATTTATCCTCCTTCTGACAGCAACTCTGACAGCAACCAAATATTTTTTAGATCAATGGGCTACTTTTGTTTCTATAAGTGTGTAATTCAACTTTAACTGTCGGGACTATAAAAGGGTAGGATTTAGCTGGAGCCAACGGGACACTTGAGTTCTTTTGTGTATAGGGTCATTGTCATTATGCGACAGCAACTCGCGGACAATAGCCCTCCCTATATTCCTCGAAATGAAAGCAGAACGGCAGCTCGTCGCGGTTCCAACGCGGCACTTGTTTAAGCCTTCTGTAATTCCGTAACAGATACACCCGCCCGTCTTCGGTCTCTGCCTCAAGCCCATCCAGCGTTTCAGTTAAAGATACTCTTTGCCGATACCGTAGCTTTGGGATATATCCATTCCTGCCGAGCACCCGAATGCAACAACTCAAATCAACTTTGGCCGAGCCGAGTGGATGACGGGCGAAGCTCTCCAAGCGATCCAGAACTGAAGGCAGCGCAAACCAACTCGGCTCCTGCAATCGAGTTGTAGCGGGCTTTCCACCGAGCGCGTAATGGCCGCGTACCTCATTCCTGTACCGGACGTATTTCGCGAGTCCATTACGCAACTCATCAAAAATCCATTCGTTGAATTGATCGTAGTATTCTCGTCTGTCATCTCTGAAAGCTCTTTCTAACTTGCCGTTGGTCTGCGGATGTCTGACTGATGAATGAATAAGTTTGATCCCGAGATTGAAACAGAAGGCGGAGAGGAGATAACCCTTGAACTGGGAGCCGTTGTCAAAGACTACGCCTTTCGGAATCGTTTGGTACCGCCGCATGGCTGCGATCATGGCTTTGATGGTGTCATTCTGGGTCGGCTCTCGCAGAAGGTCACAATAAACATAAGCGCGTGAATAATCGTCCATCAGCGTGAGTTGATAAGCCGTTTGGTCTTCGTCGGTGAGCGTCACTTTCTCGAAGAAGTCACCATGCCAGAGCGAGTGCGGGTGATTGCGTTCGTAGAATCGCCAGACAGGAGGAGCAGGAGGCGGATGCCTCTCGTCGAGAATGGCTCGTTTAACTCGTCTGACAGTTGAAGGGCTGATTCGCATTCCATTCTGATTCTGTAAATCCCAGGCGAGACGGTACGGTCCAAGGTGAAGTTTGGCTTCTACGGTCTTTCTAATGAGTTGTCTTTCATCATCAGTAAACCGGTGAGCCTTAAATGAAGGAGTGTTGCGCTTGTTAAGGCGAGGAAGCCGAAGTCGTTTGCGCACGCGCTGAATGGTGCGAGGGCATAGCGAGTCTGGCACTAAAGATTTACTGACCTGATAAGAACTCAAGGTTGGGCTGCGTTGGGAAAGAACTTTGATGCGCTGCTCCTTCTCTTCGGGTATACGGTTAGAAGGATGCCTTGGCCCCGGTGACTTATCTTTCATCACAGAGCGCATAGCGGCGAGCGCACGTCTCTTGTATTTATAAAGGTCGCTGCGGCGGATGTTATACTGGTGACAGACTTGTGCGGCAGGTTCGCCTTTGAGCAGAGCTAACACTGCGAGTAGTCTCCGTTCTTCCCTTTCGTCGCTCGCGGCCCTATCACCTATCTTCATCGCTGGAACCCCAATAAAAATAATTTCGCAGAATACCTAGAGAGCGAAATTTATAAGACCTATTGACAGCCTTCTGGGTACATTGTAGGCTAAAAACACCTACTTATGCGTACTCCATCTCGTAAAGCGAAACCAAAAAGGACTCAATCCAAAGCTGCACCGCCGGCGTCACTAAAAGGATTGATCGCGGCTACCGTCAAACTCTGGCGTAAACATCATCTCTCTTACGACCAGGCACGATACGTGGCGAAAGAAGCGCGAGCGGCACTCAGCATCGAGCGCGTAAGAGTACGCAAGCGCGTAGTGCAGCGCCTGTCCCGTGACGAAGAGCAGCGATTGATTCAACAAGCCTACAAAGACAAGGGCGCGCACGGTCTCTTGATCAAGACGCTCTTTCAAACGGGAGCGCGTGTCTCCGAGTTTACCGGGATTCGTGTGGAAGATTTTTTCTTTGACGAGTTGATGGTTCTGATTAACAAAGGAAAAGGTGGGAAGAGTCGCTACGTGCCGATCCTTGCGGAACTTGCACAAGAGCTACAAACGCATCTGGGAGATCGGCAGACAGGCTATTTGTTTGAGACGAACCGACACTTAGCATCCTCGCCGCGACGCATCCAGCAGATTGTGAAGGCGACGGCGGAGAAGGCCAAGATCACGAAGAGAGTCTATCCGCATCTGTTGAGGCATTCAGTAGCGACCACATTGTTGGAGAGAGGGATGCCCATCGAACAGATTCAGAAGTTTCTCGGTCACTCTAAATTGGAGACGACGCAAATCTATGCCGAGTCAACTACAGAGATGTTGAAAGAGAGCTACCGGAGGGCGCTCTCCGAGTAAATTTCATGCTGACATAACAAGGGGTCTCAGCAGCAAGTGTGCGGATTTTTACTCTAGCGTATTGTACGCAATATCGTCCCCGCGCTTAACAACATACCGTCTGTTATCAGTTCTTCGAGCGGCCAGCGGTCAGCCTGATGTAATATGCTCTCGTGAGGGTGCGTATAAAGCCGCGCCGCCGGGAAGAACCCACTATGAAAACCCTGATCCTAGTTGCTGTAGCAGTAATCACCCTAGGGATCCTCGACCGGACTAGTCAGTCCTCTACTCAAAGCTCAGAGGAACAAGAGAAGCCGGAGATCGCCAAAAGAGTCAGGAAATACCTCGACGATAACTTCACAGAGAAATCAGGAGGGTACGTACCCACTTGGTACAAGAACATTATAGAGGTGTCAGTCCGCGGGAAGACTGTGATAGCTAAAACAGACCTCTCATCTACTCTGGAAAACGATCTCGCAGCAAGGGGGGTATGCATCGGCGTATCAGGGTTTGTATTCGGGAATGAGAACCGGTCTTTAGGTTTGAACAATGTCCAAGTACACGGTAGGGATGGACAAGTCCTCATCAACCGCAAGGGAATCGGCGAACAGTGCGTCCCCGCACGTCGCGAGGGAAAGACCGGTTCAGTTGCTGAGCGCCTCCGTCTTATGGACCTCCCCGAAACCAGCAGACTATTACCCTTGATCCCCGCGGCCCTCGGCGCACTGGTGGTGCTGATCGCCGTCATCGCTGTTGTCGGCGGCAGGCGGCGCGACGCGCGGCGGCAGGCAGCGCTGGCTCGGGTCGCGGCGGAACTGGGCATGGGGTTCACGCCGCAGGATAACGCACTTTTGAGCCAATTCGGCGGCTACGCCTTCTACCCGCACCGCAATTGGTCGCTAGCAACGTCAGTCATGCGCGGCACGATCCAGGGCTCGTCCGTGGTGCTGTTCGATTACTACGTCACCTGGTGCGGCGGCGGCTCTAACCTACACGCGGTGCGGCTGACGGTCGCCGCATTTGACCTGACCTCCAAGCCGTTGCCGGTGTTTGAGGCGCAGGGGGGGCAAAACAACTGGGTCACGAGGCTGCTCGGCAAGGCCTCCGGCGACAAGGTGATCGACTTCCCCGACGACCCCGATTTCACGCGGGGTTTCTGCGTCACCGGCGACGACGCCCAAGCGGTGCGCCGGCTCTTGAGCCCGGACGCGCGTTCGTTCCTGACGCGGCGCACTGGATGGAGGTTCCGCTCGAACGGCCGCTGGTTGCTGATGTGCCCGCGCAAGCGCCCCGAGCCCGAGAACTACCGGGCATTTGTGGAGGAGGCGTCGGAGGCGATGCTGGTGCTGACAGGCGGGCGGGTGTGAAGGAACGGGCTACGTCCTGCGCGAGTACGGAGAAGTGCCATGGGGTGCGGCGTGCCGATTACGGCAGTGCGGCCGCGGGATAACCCGCCGATGCAGTGGACCGCGCCGGAGGATAAGCTTTCTGCTTTCGAGAGCCGGTCCGGTGCCGGCTCGGCCACTGATCGGCCTAACGTTCGCATAATGGACCGAACCGGAATTGTTGAATGAAAGAGGCGCTCACAGCGAGCGTCCCTTTTTGTCGGAATAAACTAATTGTGTGCAGATTCAGAGTCCGCGAATTGCTGTCGCATAATGACAATGACCCTGCACACACTTGAGTTCTTTTGTCCCGTTCATTATACCATGCAGCGTCAAAGAAACGACGCATGACAGCCAAGTATCCCTCATACCCTTAAAAGAGTTTTTGGATTGGACTTCACAGTTGAAATTTGCGCTTGGGGAGATTTGATACCTCAAGAAATGGGTAAGGCGGCAATGTGATATTAGTCGAAATAGTCATTCTGTCTAATTAAGAATGAGTAACAATACCGACCGTGTTTTATACTCCAACTTCATAAGCGAAACAGCCTTCAAGCAACTTTTTGAAAAAGCAAAAAGGGGCTAACAGCGGCTTTTTCACTATTTGAGAGTTTACCTCTTACAGGCTATCTTCAAAATATGAAAGCAACAGCTCGAGCGTTAAGAAATATCTTCTTTATCATTCTGGGAATTCTTTCGGCTGGTATGGGCTTGAAAGGTTTTTTGCTGTCGAGTCGATTTATTGACGGCGGCGTGACGGGTATTTCGATGCTGCTTGCGGATGTTGTCGGATTACCATTGTCGGTTTGGCTTTTAATTATCAATCTTCCATTTATCGTACTTGGCTACCGTCAGATTGGAAAATTATTCGCCGTCAAAAGCGCGTTAGCTATTGCTGGTTTATCAATTTGTCTGGTCGTTGTTCCATACCCGGACGTTACACCCGACAAACTTTTGACTGCCGTTTTCGGCGGATTTTTTATCGGCGCGGGAATCGGTCTTGCCATTCGCGGCGGCGCAGTTTTGGATGGAACGGAAGTTATGGCTTTACTCGTCAGCCGCAGCAGCCACCTTTTGAAGGTCGGCGATGTCATTCTCATTTTGAATATTTTTATTTTCCTGACAGCCGCTTTCTTTTTAGGAATCGAATCAGCATTGTATTCGATTTTGACGTATGTGGCGGCTTCCAAAACCATTGACTTTCTGCTGCACGGCATCGAAGAATATACGGCAATTACTATTATTTCGACTAAAAATGAAGAGATAAAAAATGCAATTATCAACGGGCTACACCGCGGCGTAACGGTTTATAAAGGGCAGGGAGGGTTAGGCAGCACCGGCGAAAGCCGCTCCGAGCAAGAAATTCTTTATTGCGTAGTAACGCGATTGGAAATCGGAAGCATCAAGGATGTCGTAAGAGAAATGGACCCGACAGCGTTTGTTACAACGCATTCGTTATCTGATGTGGAAGGCGGACTTATCAAAAAGGCTGTTTTACATTAAAGACACGCCGAAGCGCGTTGATGATCCTGAATGTAAATGAACTCTCCGTTTCAAAATAGCTATACCGCTCGCGGCGACTTTTCTGTTTCGCATCAAAACGGAAGTTTCAAATTGAATTTGACAGCCGAAACGCGGAACAGAAAAGTCGCCGCGATGCAGACTATCAGGGCGAACACGGGCAGAAAATCCAGCCGGAGCATTAAAATATAAATCCACGCGCCGACAAAAGCGCAGGTCGCGTAAAGCGGCTCGGTCGGTTGAAAAAGCTGCGGCTTTTGATTGCACAAAATGTCGCGCAGCACGCCGCCGAAAGTTGCCGTAATGACGCCGATGAAAGCGGCTGGCAAAATCGGCGTGTTCATTCGCAATGCAATGCTGACACCCGAAGCGGTAAACAAGCCCAGACCGAGCGCGTCAATCCAGATTAAAGTTCGACGGCCTGAGAAATCTTTATTGAATCGCAATAGAAAGAGCGCGATTGGCGACAGCAGTAATACGTATATCAGAAATTCCCAGTGCGCTATCCAGTAAAGAGGATGATTGCCGAGCAAGATGTCGCGCAGAGTGCCGCCGCCGAACGCCGACACTAAAGCGACGGTCAAAACGCCGACATAATCGAAACCGCTCTTGCGGGCGTAAATCATTCCCGAATAAGCAAAAACTAAGATCGCGGTGATTTCGATAACGGACAACAAAATTTCCACTTTTTATGGATGGAAAAATTTTGTTTCAACGCCGTCGCGCCCGCGCCGCAAAATCCCTAAAAGAAGCAACATAACAAAAAACTTTAACCGATTTGAATAGACAGCATCGAAACCGAGCCACCGTCGAAACCTTCGACCGGAAAGCTCACCTCGTCCGCTTCGCGCTGCTGAGCCAGAACGTAAAGCAGCGGAAGATAATGATCCGGCGTCGGCGCTGAAAGCTGCGCGTCGCGCCCCAGTGATTCGTATTTGATTAAAGGCTCGTGATTGCTGCTTAAAATGCTTTCGCGGGCAATCTGTTCAAATTTCAACGCCCAATTAAACGGCTCGACCGGCTCTCTGCCCCACGCGTAAACGTGTAGGTTATGCACGACATTTCCGCTGCCCGCGATTAGAACTCCTTCTTCGCGCAGCGGCGCGAGTCGCTTAGCCAGTTCGTAATGAAATTCCGCAGGCTGTGTTTCGTTAATGCTTAATTGAACAATCGGAATGTCAGCTTCGGGAAAAACATGGCAGAGAACCGACCAAGTTCCGTGATCGAACCCCCAGCGATTATCAAGTCCGACCTCGACGGGCGCGAGCAATTCTTGGATACGGGCGGCTAAAGCGGGTTCGCCCGCCGCCGGGTATTGAAACTCAAAAAGCTTGGGGGGAAATCCGCCGAAATCGTGAATCGTGCGCGGATTCGGCATTGCCGTTAACGCCGTGAAAGGCTTATACCAGTGCGCCGAAACCATCAGAATCGCTCTCGGGCGCGGTATTGAATTTCCAATTCGCGCCCAGCCTTCGGTATAAGCATTTCTCTCAATCGCGTTCATCGGATTGCCGTGTCCGAAGAAAATCGCGGGCATCCGATTGTTCATTTTTTTAAACCTCGCATAGTCAAAAATCTAAAGCATTAAAACGATCTGGCGATTACTGACCCGCGCCCGCTATGACAAGCCGGTAATACTTAAGCGGCTGAACGGGCGGCGACTGCGACCAGCACACCGGGTCGGATTTTATCTCGACTGCCTCAACCGCGTGCCAGCGCAAGCCTCCGTGCGTGTCTCGCAGCAGAAGTTCCAGTTTTCCAGTTCCTCCGCGCCAGCCGTTAGGCTCGTTCGCCGCTCCGACGATCTCAGCCGTGTTTGCCGGCAAGCGGTCGCTCACCGGCGCCTCGCGCAAGGCAGGCGGAGCGCACCCGACGACACTACTACCATCACTACTAATCGTTAAGGGTATTCCCCACAACGTGCCGCTCTTATCACGAAACAAACCCATCCTGTCTCCGGTTCCGTTTTGGTCGGGCGTCGGCATATTGGACGCGGTAACGAGCCGACCGAAGCTTTGTTCCAACTGCGCGACGGGCACGTTATAATCAGCCCGCGGGCGCTCCGGCTGGCAGCCCGTTGAAGCAAACAGAAGAATAACTATAACCAAAATAATCCAAGCCTTCATAAGCCCTCGAACAAAAAAAATACCGCTCGCACCTTTTTGCACAGCTTTTATTGGCTTTGCTTCGATTTATTGCGGCTCGCTGATGCGCCGCGTCCACACGACCAGATTCTCTAATTGCTGGCGAATAAAACCTCTCGTCGTCTCGTCGGTCAAGTTTCCTTGCCCGTCAAACCGTTCGCCCGCGTTGCCGATCATCACTTCCGGTTGGTTAATCGGAAACATATTCAAAAGGTAATTAGGGAGAATCGTAACCAAAATAGAGCTTGATAAACTGCTTGTAAAGATTCTCCCCGCGATGATTGAATCTGTATTCGATCTCTTTCAAGTACATCGGGAAGTGATACTTCGATACTCCTCGATAGTTATACAAGATGTGCGTGGCATAGCTCCAGAATCCTTCAATGCCGTTGATGTGATTCTTTGTTCTTTTGTCCACATAAGACTTTGAATCTCAGCGGGTACATTCCTCGCAGCTTGCTGCGAAAGCTCGCCGAATGCGACAACCTATATACTTCGCAGCTTGCTGCGGGGCTGTTGTTTGAGTTGTTAGGCATCGTTCGAGGCAAATAATCATTGCTGAGAGGCAATGATTCTCTCAATCTCTTCCCTAAGTTCATTACAGAGATTCTTTGAACTATCGCACTTCATCTCAGGAATAGCTTGTCTAATGGTTTGAGCGGCATTCACTTTGTTTCTGAGATAATCGTACTTAAACATTATCCCCAGAACGTAAATGATTGCCCCTAGATTATTCGCATCCCTTTCCGTTTTCATTTTCTCTGAGAGAAAAGGAATAGCTCCGTCCCCATGCTTGGCTATATCCTGTGCCCAACCAGTATGGAAAGGATGAACATATCTATAATCACAAATAAATATCTCTACCTGTTTCTCAATAGGAAAACTACGAAACTGTGTTGATTGTTCTTCTGGCGACAGATTCAAGAAACCGGCCTCTTTGCTGCACTCAGCAGACCTTTTGGGCAAGCAAGCCGAGAGAAGAGTCGCACAAATAATGATTCCCCCAAAGAATGCCAATCTCATAGCATTTCCATTCAACAGATGCCTAACGCCCGAATTAACCGGGCGGGAAGAATCTACGAGAAGCATCCAAGTTGACGATGACATCCGAGCTATTTCCGCTCCGGTTGAATGAGTTGTTAGACGCGGCGTTCGCTACAC